>NZ_JBIEKI010000003.1:0-347986 GCF_043497085.1 Halobacillus sp. B23F22_5
ATAGGATATGGCGCTACATAAATGTTGTAAGCTATGTTTTCCAACGGAGTCTTTTAATAAAGTACAAAGACTCAAGAACATCTCCGGCTTAAGTTTACCGGAACGCTTTAAAAAGCCTGTTTCTTTACCTGTTTGTCTAACAAAGTTGTAGTTAAATGTTTCATGAATAGCTTGAGCCATGGACCGAATGTGTTTCATTAGTTTCATAAAATCATCCTTCCTTAGAAAATTCTTGAAGGAAGGATAACTTATATAAAGGGAGATACAAAAATTTTAGAGCTTAGCTTGACGGCTATGGGGAAACGGTGAGACTCCCGTGGGAGATGGATCTAGGCAAGACCCCGGAAGACGAAGTCTGAGGAGGCTTGCCAGTTCCCCCACAGGAAAGCGAACTGTTTCCCAGCCTCCCTTCTCACGATTCAGTGACGGACCCAAATTATCTCGGAATCGAGTCTTCCACAATTTGGTCCTATAGTTGAATAGGCCTATTGTGAAAATTAACAACGTTTAAAAGTGCGTTTCCAATAAAAAAAGCATCTGGTTATAAGACCAGATGCTTTTTAATATAGCGCGCCCGAGAGGATTCGAACCTCCGACACATAGAACCGGAATCTATAGCTCTATCCAGCTGAGCTACGGGCGCAAAATGACATGCATTGATTATTATAAGCACATAAGCGCAAAAACGCAAGAATTAATTCTACCTTTTACACTGTTTCCATCCATTTATTGAAGGTCATTGAATTATTTTAATTATCTCACTATTTTTGAGAAAAAAGAGATTTAATTCGTAATTTTCAGAATTTATGTATAATAAAAGGCACATCAAATTTAGAAGTTCTTGTCACAAGGAGGATCGCTATGGCTGATCATCTTCCTATTTTGGAAGTAGAAGATTTACATACCCATTTTTTTACGAAATCTGGTGTCGTCAAAGCTGTCGATGGCGTTAGCTTTTCGGTTAAACCAGGAGAAACATTAGGAATAGTCGGGGAATCCGGCTCCGGTAAAAGTATCACCGCCATGTCGGTGATGAAATTGGTTCCATCGCCCCCAGGGAAAATTGTCTCCGGGGATATCCGTTTCAATGGAGAAAGCTTATTACTAAAAAAAGAAAAGGAAATGCGAAAAATACGCGGGAAAGACATTTCGATGATATTCCAGGATCCAATGACTTCCTTGAACCCCGTATTCTCCGTTGAGAAACAGATGATGGAGACGATTCTTACGCACGAAAATATGAATAAACAACAAGCACGCAACCGCGCCATTGAATTGCTTGACTTAGTTGGTATTCCTGATGCCTCCAAGCGGTTAAAAAACTATCCGCATGAATTCAGCGGGGGGATGCGGCAGCGTGTCATGATTGCAATAGCACTAGCCTGTAATCCGAAGGTGCTGATAGCGGATGAACCCACTACTGCACTTGATGTTACCATCCAGGCGCAAATACTCGATTTACTAAAAAAACTGCAGCAAGAACTAGGAATGGCGATCATCATGATCACCCACGATCTTGGTGTAGTAGCAGAAGTCTGCGACCGTGTAATGGTCATGTATGCTGGTAAACCGGTAGAATTTTCAAGTGTCAAGGAATTATTTGACCAGCCCAAACACCCTTATACTTGGGGTTTATTATCATCTATCCCTCAGATTCACAATCGCAAAGAAAGATTGGAAGCGATCAAAGGTCTTCCACCTGATTTACGAGACTTACCGAAAGGCTGCAGTTTCGCTCCTCGTTGCACGCATGTTAAAGAAGAATGTCTGACAAAGGATCCTGCACTATTGGAAGACGAAACAGACCACTTTGTCCGCTGCCTACTGTATGAACAGGAAGAGAAGGTGATCATCCATGAGTGAACTATTACGCGTTCAAAATCTAAAAAAACATTTTCCTATATATAAAGGGGCAGTTTTCCCGAAAAAGATAGGGGCTGTACAGGCGGTCGATGGGATCTCTCTTACGGTCAAAAAAGGGGAAACCCTGGGGTTGGTCGGAGAAAGCGGATGTGGAAAGTCTACTGCCGGCAGAACCATACTAAAATTGCTCGATCCAACGGAAGGGCAAATCATTTATAAAGGACAGGACATTACCAATGTCAAAGGTGAGGAGCTACGGAAGCTGCGAAAAGAAATGCAATTGATTTTCCAGGACCCATATGCTTCCTTAAATCCCCGTAAAACCATCGAGCAGACAGTGACAGAACCGATGAAAATTTTCGGAATGTCAAAAGAAAAACGACAGCAAAAACTGGATCGCCTGTTAGAAGTAGTCGGACTCGATACTTATCATAAATACCGTTATCCGCATGAATTCAGTGGAGGACAACGGCAGCGTATCGGGATTGCCAGAGCATTGGCACTGGATCCAGAATTGATTATCTGTGATGAACCAGTCTCTGCACTGGATGTTTCCATCCAGGCCCAGGTTATCAATCTGATGGAAGATTTACAGAAGGAATTCAACCTTACTTATATCTTCATCGCTCATGATTTAAGTGTCGTTCATCATATCAGTGACCGCGTAGCAGTCATGTACCTTGGTGAAATCGTTGAAAGCGGGGAAGTCGAAGAACTTTATGGGGATCCGAAACACCCTTATACAAAAGCTTTACTGTCATCCATTCCCGAGGCCCGCCCTGTAGAAAAACGGGAACGGATCATGCTTCAAGGAGACCTTCCCTCTCCTTCCAACCCACCACAGGGATGTAAGTTCCACACGAGGTGTCCATGGGCAGAAGATATATGCAAACAGAAAAAGCCGGTCTTAAAACAAGTTCCCGGTGCGGAACATCAAGTAGCCTGTCATCTTGTTAAGGAGGTGGTAGAAGAAACGGAACCGACACCTGTCTAATACTTACTTTTATTAAATTCCAATAAGGGGGAACTAATTGTGAAGAAAAAAGCACTTTGGATGTTACTGACACTGTTTGCACTGATGGTGCTGGTAGTCGCTGGATGCAGCAGTAACGATGAAGCTAATTCAGAAGGTGATTCTGACAACCAGGATACTACTGATTCAGCTGAGGAAGGCAGCGGCGGAAGCGATACATTCGTATTCGGTCGTGGAGCAGACTCCGAACAACTGGACCCTTCCAAGGTTACAGATGGTGAGTCCATTTATGTCACCAACCAGATTTATGACACACTTGTCCGCTATGAACAGGAAGGAACAGAAGTGAAACCTGCTTTGGCTTCCGAATGGAAAACCAGTGAAGACGGCCTGAAATGGACATTCCAACTACGTGATGATGTAAAATTCCACGATGGAACCGACTTCACTGCTGAAGATGTCGTATTCAACTTTGAACGATGGACAGAAGGAGCAGAATATGTCTATTACGGTTACATGTTCGGCGCATCTGAAGAAGATCCAGGCGGAATCATCGAAAAGGTAGAGGCTACAGGGGACTACGAAGTCACTTTCACTCTCTCTGAGCCAAATGCACCATTTTTGAACACACTTGCGATGCCTCCTTTCGGTATTGCCAGTCCTGATGCAATAAAAGAGCATGGGGAAGACTACTTCAAAAACCCAGTAGGTACTGGTCCATTCGTATTTGAAGAATGGAAGCAGGATGACAGCATTACATTGTCTAAAAATGAAGATTACTTTGGCGATGCAGCAAAAGTAGATACAGTCATTTTCCGGGTTATTCCTGATAATGGCGCTCGCTTCATGGAACTTCAAGCTGGTTCTATTGATGCAATGAACGGGATGAATCCACAGGATATCCAACAGGCAGAAGATGATGATGCCCTTCAAATCATCCGTCGCCCATCCATGAACGTTTCTTACATGGCAATGAACACAGATAAAGAAGGTCCATTGAAAGACAAGAAAGTCCGTCAGGCGATCAACATGGCAATTGATAAAGATAAATTGCTGTCATTATTTGAAGGAATCGGGAAGCCAGCTAAAAACCCAATGCCACCATCCCTTTGGGGATATAACGATGACATCGAAGACTATGGCTACGATGTCGAAAAAGCAAAATCATTGCTTGCTGAAGCAGGATATGGCGATGGCATGAGCTTGACACTTTATACCATGTCTAACCCACGCCCTTACTTGCCGCAGCCGAAATTTGCTGCGCAGGCTATCCAGGAAATGCTTAAAGAAGTAAATGTCGAAGTAGAAATCGTTGAAAACGAATGGGATTCTCACCTAAGTGCGACCGAAAATGGCGACCATGATATGGCGTTCCTTGGCTGGACTGGTGACAATGGTGACCCTGACAACTTCCTGTATGTCCTTTTGGATAAGGATAATGCAAAGAAAGGTTCTGCAGGAAACATCGCCTTCTATAAAAACGATGAACTGCACGATATCCTGAAAAAAGCGCAAACTGAGCTGGATCAGGATAAACGTACCAGTCTTTATAAAGAAGCGCAGGAAATCATTCATGAAGATGCACCTTGGTTCCCAATCGCTCATACAACACCACCGCTTGCTGTTAAGAAAGAGGTCAAGAATTACATCCCTCACCCTACAGGAAGTGAACCGTTCAACTATTTAGAATTGAACTAATTGAGGTTAATGGAAGGGAAATTCCCTTCCCCCTCCCTTACGATCAGGCAAAGAAAAAGGCTGTAGGAAAACAAAGGGATGGATTCCTATTCAATAGGATTCTTCCCTTTGCACAGCTTTTTAAATTTTGGAGGAATGCAGCATGCTCAATTATATTATCAGACGTCTTGTTTCATTGATACCCGTCGTCATCGGTGTATCGATACTTGCTTTTTCACTCATGCACCTGGTTCCAGGAGACCCTGCCAGAAGTATTCTTGGAGAAAAAGCTACGGAAACCCAGCTGGAATTGCTGCGGGAAGAATTGAATTTAAATGATCCTCTCATTGTCCAATATGGTAATTTCATGGGGAAAATCGCCACTGGAGACCTTGGCGAATCTATTAAATCCAAAGAATCGGTTGCGTCCGAAATCGGCGGACGTTTACCAGCAACGATCGAATTGACACTGTTCGCTATGACAGTCGCTGTCGTAGTCGGAGTGCTTGCCGGAGTCATTGCTGCCGTAAAACAATACTCTTGGTTTGACAACCTCAGTATGAGTGGAGCATTATTCGGTGTTTCGATGCCGATATTTTGGCTAGGCTTGATGATGATTTGGCTATTTTCTGTGGAGTTGAATTGGTTGCCGCCATCCGGAAGGCTATCCAATGATATTGAGTTGACAACCATTACCAATCTATATTTGGTAGACAGCATCCTGACCTTGAATGGAGAAGCATTCGTCGATGCACTGCGGCATCTGTTGATGCCAGGAATAGCGCTTGCCACTATCCCAATGGCTATCATCGCTCGTATGACCCGTTCAAGCATGTTAGAAGTCATGAAGCAGGACTACATACGAACCGCCAACGCAAAAGGGTTAGCCAGCCGATTGGTTGTCTTTCAACATGCATTAAAAAACGCTTCCCTTCCGGTTCTCACTGTCATTGGATTGCAGTTTGGATTCCTCTTAGGAGGCGCTGTCTTGACAGAAACGATTTTCTCCTGGCCGGGAGTAGGCCGTTATGTCGTTGATGCCATCCTCAGCCGGGATTACCCTGTTGTACAAAGTACCATATTGATTATCGCTGTCATTTTCGTGTTGGTGAATTTGATCACCGATATCCTTTATACGTTATTCGACCCTAGAATCAAACTGGATTAGGAAAGGATGTGGAAACCTTGGCTGCAGAAGCAAAAGCGGATCAGATAGATCCAGCATTGAAGAAAAAAAAGAACTCGAGCCTTTGGCTTGATTCCTTATCCAGGGTAGTCAAAAGTAAAACGTCATTAATCGGATTGATCATCATATCATTATTGATCATTATCGCGGCGTTCGCACCGCAAATCGCCACCCACTCGCCTACGGATCAAAGCATTATCGATCGCTATCAGGCTCCTTCAGCGGAACATTGGCTAGGAACGGATGAACTCGGCCGGGATATATTTTCGCGAATCGTGCACGGTTCACGAATTACTATACAGATTGGAGTAATCACCGTGGGAATATCGATGATTGTCGGTGTATTTCTCGGAGCGGTAGCAGGTTTCTTCGGACGGTGGGTCGATCAGATTATCATGCGCCTGATTGACATTATGATGGCTTTCCCTAGTATTCTATTAGCGATTGCCTTAGTTGCCGTCTTAGGAAAAAGCTTGACCAATGCCATGATTGCCGTCGGTATAGTCGGTGTGCCCCACTTTGCCAGAATTGTACGGTCGACTGTGCTTTCTGTAAAAGAAACGGAGTATATCGAAGCCTCCCGGGTCATCGGAGCTAAAAACGGCAGGATCTTATTTTCTCATGTATTACCGAACTGCCTGGCACCGATTATCGTGCAGGCTACCCTGACGATAGGTACGGCTATTCTGGATGCAGCAGGTTTAAGTTTCCTAGGTTTAGGAGCACAACCGCCGCTCCCAGAATGGGGTGCCATGCTAAGTGATGGGCGATCGGCTCTCCAAACTGCCCCATGGGTGGTCATGTTCCCGGGCTTCGCCATTCTACTGGTAGTGCTCGGATTCAACTTGTTGGGTGATGGCCTACGAGATGCACTCGACCCACGCTTGAAGCAATAAGATATTCCTCCTTGAAAAACAAGGAATGTTGCATAATTAGAATACCGGTTCCGTTATCCGTGAGAAACAATTAAACCAGCATATGAAACGAGTATAAAACCACCACGGTTTTATACTCGTTTTTTGCAGTTATATACTGGTCAACTTACGTTACTGGTCTTTTCAATTTTACTACGTAATATCCCCTTTTTTTAGCGCAGCTTCTCAAAAGCACCTTTCATTATTCAGAATATTTAAGTAAAATAGTACTAAAAGCAATTGGGACTAGTGACCTTTTTGTAAACAGGCTTAAGAATTAATAAAGCAGCAGGAGGAAATGCCTTTGAAAAAATACACAGTGCCCATTTTGTGTTTCATCATCAGTCTGGCAGTTATCGGCCATCATTCCTATCAAGCTTCCGGGCAATCGATGTATATGTATCCGAATCTGCCTGCGCCAATTGGAAAAGAACCAATTCTAATCACTTCAGCAGGTCAGACCGTTGAAGGTGGCATCGTCCATAAACTTTCCCAACAGCTCCATTTGGAAGCCGAATACCGTCCGAGAGCATTAGCAACCGATTTATATGAATATCAAACATTAGTGATCGTAACCGGCTATAGCTATAATGGATTGTTACATAAGAAAAGAAAATTCAATCAAGAGCAGGAACGTATTCAAAAATTAATGAATGAAGCGGAAGCAGAAAGTATTCCAGTTATAATTTTCGATCTCGATCTCCAATACCGTGATTACGAGGAAACCTGGTCTATATTGGAACATACCATCCCGTATGCTGATTATTTCATCGGTAAACGACATGATGAATCGCCGGATGAATTGTTAGAGATGATCCGCAAACATAAAGTTAAATCTACTTTCGTCAATGAAATCGAAGATATGAAAACACCGTTTAATTCGGTATTCAGATAGGGGGACTACAGCATGAAGCAGCCTACTCACCCATTCTGGGGGACCCTTGGAATCGTGCTTGTTTTCTATGGCATGCTTATCCCGGCGTTGACGATGGATTGGTCTATGTTTATCTATGAAGAGATCGAACGCAGTCTTTATGAAGAGGACAGTGGAAAGTTACTGGTAACCGCTTTTGCTTATATCTCTCGTAATGTCATTATGTTTACGATGATCTTTTTCGGCACGTTGTGTCTGACTAGATTCCTGGGAGTAAGGATCACCACGGTACGCTTTCAAGTGATATTTACTGCTCTTTCCATAACAGCTGTTTTTGTATTAAATATTTTATATACAGAATATTATGCTTACCTGCCACATATTCTCACAATCGGCGTACTTTTATTTTTCAGCACCTACCTTCCAAAACAACGATATTTTGCCTGGACATTTTTGATATTGTTGATTTTGACAACCATTTCTGTTCAATGGCTTAACTTGATCCCCACTTTGAGCACGTATGGTTTTGGGACGAATGACCTTGCTGTAAGTTTGAAAACGGTTGATGAATTTTTAACAGATCATAATCTATTTAGAACCATCACTTTGGTATTTTTTCTAATATTTTTTATTATCGCTGTCATTTTTACTACCTTGATTCACTTGTTCAATAAGCAAATCACTACGTTAAAGCTATATCAGGCGCAAGGGAAGGAATTGCAAAGAACAAGGAATGACTTAATAGAATCAAAAGTCTACCAGGAAATGCACACGCTGGTCCATGATTTGAAAACCCCACTGGTGGCCATCGAAGGGTTATTATCTTTAATGGAAATGAAAGTAAAAGCCGATGACCATAAATCGAAGAGTTATTTCTCCAGGATCAATCAATCGGTCGTTAAAATGAAGGAAATGATTTCAGATATACTTTACGAGGATATCCGCAAGCAGATACCTGCCGAAGAATTACTCGATTATGTCATGAGCCACTTGAATACAGATGATCTGCCCATCGATTTTGAAATCCATATTTCCGAGGATGTTCCTCCCCTCTATGTCAATAAAATCCGTTTTTCCAGAGCCATTTCCAATGTGCTGGAGAACTCGATGATTAATTTGCATGAGCGAGGAGGGAAAATCACCGTTGAAATTTACAAGGACAAAGATAACACTTGTATAAAGATTGAAGATAATGGTCCGGGAATCGAACGCGCCAACCTTGTTCATATATGGCAGGAAGGATTCAGTACAAAAAATTCTTCCGGCATCGGGCTGCCTTTTGTGAAACGGGTAGTAGAGAGCCACTCTGGAACCATCGAAGTCTCCAGTGAACCGGGATCTCATACCATCACTACGATTACACTGCCTCAGAACTCTAGAAAGGAAGCGATAGGATGATATTAATCATCGATGACAACGAAGATATACGTTTTACTTTAAAAGAAATTTGTGAATTCTGTGAGTGGCCCTCTATCGAAGCTTCCAATGGTAAAGAAGGGATTGCATTATTTCGAAAACTGGACCCGGATTTGGTACTGGTCGATTTTCACATGCCTGAATGGGATGGGTTAAAAACCGTAAAAGCGATCAGAAACGAGAATAAACACATCCCGATCATTGTCTTAACGGTTGATGATCGCCAGGACATAGCTAACTCTTTCTTGGAGGCTGGAGCTACAGACTTTGCCATGAAGCCGATAAAAGCACCTGATTTAATCTCACGAATAAAATTGAATATGAAGTACGCTAAACTCTCCAATACAGATCAGGATATTTATGTGGATAAAGGCATAAACAAAGAGACACGCAAGTCAATCAAACATTTTCTTTACAACCAAAAGCAGCCTGTCACTATCAACGATATCCAGGAACAGCTTCCAATTGCTTATCAAACGGTCCACCGCTATCTCCATCATATGGTAGAAAAAGGCGAAATTGAAGTCGTTTCCGATTATGGCAGCCGCGGCAGGCCTAAAAATAAATACCAACTGCTGTAAACATGCTCGAAAAATCCATAGAAGACAGGTTTATTCTCCCTGATTTAGGGAAACATGGTAGAAGGAATTTTGCCTGATAAAGTCGAAGTATTTTGTTTGACCTTTATTGACCTTGGATGTATGATAAAACTATCACATCATCCAATGATAATAAGTGATGAAGGAGGAATTTACATTGAATCTAGTCCCTACAGTAATTGAACAAACAAACCGCGGAGAACGTGCATACGATATTTATTCACGCTTGTTGAAAGACCGTATCATTATGCTTGGAAGCGGAATCGATGATAACGTATCCAATTCGATCGTATCTCAGCTTCTATTCCTGGCAGCAGATGACCCAGACAAAGATATTTCCCTTTATATCAACTCACCTGGTGGATCTATTACAGCTGGAATGGCGATTTACGATACGATGCAGTTCATCAAACCAAATGTATCTACCATTTGTATCGGTATGGCAGCATCTATGGGTGCATTCCTTTTGGCAGCCGGTGAAAAAGGAAAACGTTATGCGCTTCCTAACAGTGAAGTAATGATTCACCAGCCATTGGGTGGTACACAAGGACAGGCGGCCGATATCGAAATCCATGCTCGTCGTATCTTGCAAATGCGCGAAAAGTTGAATAAGATTCTATCTGAGCGTACTGGACAGCCAATGGACGTTATCGAACGCGATACCGATCGCGATAACTTCATGCCTGCTCATCAAGCGAAAGAATACGGCCTGATTGACAAAGTAATGGAAAAGAAACCAACTGAATAAAAGCTTCACCTACCCTGATCCACTCGGATCAGGGTTTTTTCATATTTCTTATTGTCACAATTACTCAAAAAATAGCCAGGGACACTGTCAGATCCCTGGCTTACTTTGTTTGTCTAAGTATGCTATCCATTATCCTAATCTACTAATTGTTCATCCATTCACATAGAAAAGTACTAAGAATTTACACTTTTACTACGAAAGCCTGCAACTCTTCCATAGCAGGTTCTTCATCTGAGCCATCTGTAATCAGTACGACCTCTTCATCGGTGCCGATAGCAAGGCTCATTAAACCCATTATGCTTTTTGCATTGACTCTTTTTCCGTCCTTCTCAATAAATATATCTGATGAAAAACGATTAGCTAATTGTACGAATTGTGCTGCCGGCCTGGCTTGCAGACCAGTATCCAATTCAATTTTCAACGACCGTTCAACCACCTGAATTCTCCTCTCTTGCACACTTCTGGTTAGGGAAGCGCTATCATAGTTGGTGATAGAAAAAACGCCCTCGACGAAAGCGTTTTTTTAATTGCATTAATTATAGCATGAATTAACTGCATATGACACGGATTTAACTTAGAAATAATCTCCTGTTACCCCTTTGGGGTCGGATGTATTTCTCCTTTACGGACCTTTTCTGCAAACTCATCAATCTTTCTCAACCGGTGATTGACACCAGACTTACTGATCTTTCCGGTAGAAACCAATTCTCCCAGCTCTTTTAAAGATACATCCTGATGAAGCAGACGCAGCATAGCAATCCCCTGCAGCTTTTCAGGTAAAGCTTCAATCCCTACCGTATTTTTGATGAACTTGATATTTTCAACCTGACGGAATGCGGCGCCTATAGTTTTGTTCAAGTTGGCTGTTTCACAATTGACCAGCCGATTGACCGAATTTCTCATATCGCGCACGATTCGAACATCTTCAAACTTGAATAAGGCCTGATGTGCTCCGATATTACTCAGGAACTCCGTTATTTTTTCGGCTTCTTTGATATAAGTGATAAAACCTTTTTTCCGTTCCAGTGTGCGTGCGTGCAAATCAAACTCGTTCATAAGTTCGCACAATGCTTCATTATGCTCCTGGTAAGAATTATAGATTTCCAAATGATAGGAAGAGGTTTCCGGATTATTGACAGATCCGCCTGCTAAGAACGCTCCGCGTAAGTAGGCGCGTTTACAGCAAATGTCTTTCTTATGGTTTTCCGAAATCGTCCGATTGAACGAAAAAGGACCCCCATTCATGATTTCAAGTTCTTCTAAAAATACTTTAACGTCCTCTTTCATACGGACAATGTAAACATTATTCTTTTTCAAACGCATTTTTTTCCGAACAAGCAGCTCCACTGGCGAATGATAAACCTTTTTGATCAATGTATAGATTCGCCGTGCGATAGCTGCGTTTTCTGTTTGCACATCCAGTGCGTAGGTTTTATTGGAATTCAAAGAAACGGATCCATTCATGCGGATTAATGCTGCCAACTCCGCCTGTACGCAGCACGGCTTCTCTGCCTGGGCATTGGTTAATTCTTTTTTTATTTCCGAAGCAAAAGACACGACGTTCACCTCCCTGCAAAAACTCCTTGCTTTCTACAGCATACTGTAGAGCAGGTTCGCAATTTTCTTCGTATCATGGCGCAACATCGCTTTAGAATGATCGATGATATCTTCCTCAATAACTTCCAATTTCATATTTCGAATTCGCTCATTATCATAAACGACCGGCTCGGCCTGTTCTTCGGCATATATCTTTCTTACATCATGTTCAATCGGTTGATTGTGGACAATGATGGAATGGACACAACCCTCGCCGACATGATCCAATATCGCTTTAACATGATCTCCTGCTGAGTAACCATCGGTTTCTCCATGCTGCGTCATTACATTACATACATACGTTACTTTCCCGGAAGTTTCTCTTAATGCTTTAGAAATCTCAGGAATAATTATATTTGGAAGCGTGCTTGTATAAAGGCTTCCTGGTGCGATGACAATCAAATCTGCACTTTTTATTTCTTCCACCGCTTCAGGGAGCGGCTTTACTGGGTCAGGCTCAAGAAATACCCGCTTGATCCTGCCTGGATGTTTAGGAATGTTTGATTCACCGGAGACTAAATTTCCATCCTCCATTTCAGCATGTAAATACATATTCTGATTGGCTATAGGATAGATCTTCCCTTTCACATTCAGGACACGGGAAATTTCTTTTATTCCCGTGAAAAAGTCCCCTTTCATCGAGGTCAATGCGGCTAACAATAGGTTGCCCATCGAGTGTCCGGATAATCCATTCCCATTTTCAAATCGGTGCTGGAATAACTCTAACAGCATCGGCTCTGCGTCCGACAGAGCTGCAATGACATTCCGTATATCTCCTGGTGCCGGTATCGACATTTCATTACGCAAACGCCCCGAACTTCCCCCGTCATCAGCTACCGTTACAATTGCAGAAAGGTCGATAGGAAGATCTTTCAAACCGCGGAGCAGTACTGGCATACCTGTCCCGCCTCCTAATACGACCACTTTGGGCAATGCTTTATTTGTCATATCAATGGCCCTTTCTTTTATCAATATCACGGTGGCTTGCGTGTGTGACGTAGTCCGTAGAAAAATGCCTGCGTAAATGTTCGGCAATAGCGACAGAACGATGTTGTCCTCCAGTACAGCCAATACCGATGATCAATTGACTTTTCCCTTCCCGTTTATATTGCGGCAGCATAAATTGCAATAGATCAATCAATTTTTCTAAAAACTTTTGGGTATCTGACCATTTGAAAACATACGAAGATACTTCGCTATTAAGTCCGGTCAACGGCTGCATATGTTCAACATAGTGTGGGTTCGGTAAAAAACGCACATCAAAGATCAGATCGGCATCGATGGGCACTCCGTATTTAAAACCGAACGAGACCATTTGTACAGAAAAAATCTCGCGCTTCTTTTGTGTATTTGCATAGGTCTGAATAATTTGTTCCCGTAACTCCCTGGGCTTCAAATCCGTTGTTTCAATAATTGTTTGAGCCCTGCCTCGTAATTCATCCAGCATCCGGCGCTCTTGTTTGATACCATCTAAAGGCAATCCGTCTTTTGCCAATGGATGTGAACGGCGTGTCTCTTTATATCGAGAGACAAGCGCCTGATCCTGGGCGTCTAAAAATAAAATATGCTCCTGAAGCCATGGTTCATCAACAAGTTTATCAAGGACTTCAAACAAAGCATCGAAAAATTCCCGGCCTCGCAAGTCCATGACAAGCGCTACATTTTCTATATTATTTGATGAGTCTTTCATTAATTCAAGAAACTTTGGCAGCAAGGCAGGAGGCAAGTTGTCAACGCAGAAGAAACCTAAATCTTCAAAGCTCTGAACTGCCACGGTCTTACCAGCCCCAGACATTCCTGTGATGATTACTAATTGTGTTTCCTGATCTTTTTTCGCCATGTAAGAACCCTCTCCTTATCAAGCAGCAATCTAAAATTTACTCCGTAAGACTAATCGTTATTCAGGATCGGTCGGATCGAGGTCGATATCGAGCAGCTGATAGTCAGGCGTGTAAACAAATGTCCCATAGATTTGCTCATCGCTTGTTAAGATATGGTTAAAAATATGGCGGTCTCCTTCAGCCATCGGCTTACCCAATACATCATCGATATGCACCCACTCCAGCTCTCCTTCTTCACTTTCTTCCAGTAGTGATCCCTTATAGTCCCTGCAATAGAAAGTGAACATCATCCACTCTTGCACCGTTTCTTCCCCGTCACGGATAATAAATGTAAAGGAGCCTTTCATTTCGGGGTTCTGAATGGACAGTCCTGTTTCTTCTTTGAACTCTCTGACAGCCGAATCTTTGATCGACTCTCCTGGCTCCATCTTACCGCCAGGGGCTACATACCAGCCTCTTCTTGGTTTTTTTAACATTAAAATTTTATCGTCTATGTGTAAAATACAATTCGTCACTCGTTGCAATTACGTCACCTCATCCTTATTCGAGGACATCTTCTACTATTATACAATGAATGGGATTCGTCCCACAATGCTGCAAGCTTTATTAACAAACCAAAAGGTTCTTTGGTGATTTTTTATAAAAGCCTTATTCAACCATAGGGCCGAAAAGTCGAAGACTTTATTTCGAGATATTGTGTATGAGGGGAAGGGGCGTTGGGGAACGACTCGCTTTCCACGGGAGTCCGTTGAGCCTCCTCGAGCTAACGCTCTGTGGGGTCTCACCTGGAACTCTTTTCCCGTAGGAGTCTCCCCGTTCCCCCACGCCCCTTGCCAAATAAGATTATAGAAATCGCCTTTGAATATCATTACTTAATATCGAGAAAAATCCTGTCATATCGCTTGATAGATCTTACTTTCCGCACAAAAGTACGTACTCTGATAGGAGTTACGATACTCTTACAATCGTAAGGGGGCTGGGAAAACGGTGAGACTCCTCGAAAATGTTACGCATTTTCTTCGTGCGGTGTTTATTCAAGAAGCTTATTCAAAGTCCTATGGGATGAACATGCTCCCGCAAGGCGAAGCCTGAGGAAGCTCACCTCATGCCCACGGAAAGCGATCCGTTTTCCAAGCGACCATCATCGCCTGCATAAGTCTCGAAACTGAGTGATCTGGAAAAGGGAGCTTTAACTGTAAGTGCAAAAATGATATTTAGCATCGACAACCAAAAAAATGCACAGGTGGCTAGGCACCTGTGCTTAATAGATCTATCTATTAAAAGGGGGTCAATTATTAATTATAGTGTACCCCACAATTGTTTCATGCGTGTTACAGGAGAATTAAGATGCAATTACTATTTCTAAAGTCCTGTACATATGCCCGCACATCAACCATCACAGTTATTTATTGGCAACCTTAAGTTCTTCCATCAGGTTTTCGATATAATGCTGCGCAGATTGAGCAGCGATACTACCATCACCGGTTGCAGTAACAATTTGTCGCAACGTTTTCTCACGAATATCTCCAGCGGCAAAAATTCCAGGAATCTTCGTTTCCATATTATCGTCGGTTGGAATATATCCTTGCTCATTAGTAATGCCAAGGCTGGCAAATGGATCACTTAAAGGAATCATTCCGATATAGATGAACACCCCATCTGTATCGAATTCGTACTCTTCATTTGTTTTTTTGTTGTAAAGGGTAACACTCCCTACTTTCCCATCCTTTTCATTGATGGAATTCAGTACCGTGTCCCATACGAATTCCACTTTTTCGTTATCAAATGCCCGCTGCTGTAATATCGGCTGCGCCCTCAGTTCATCACGACGGTGCACGATAGTCACTTTGCTTGCGAAGCGAGTCAGGTAGACCCCTTCTTCAACAGCGGAATCTCCGCCACCGATTACGACAAGCTCTTTATCCCGGAAGAATGCCCCATCACATACAGCACAATAGGAGACACCGCGTCCGCCCAGTTCTTTTTCACCAGGGACACCGATTTCCTTGTATTTGGCCCCGGTTCCTATGATGACCGCGCGTGCTTTATACTCTTTATTGCCTGCTACGACTGTTTTATATTCTTTTCCATCTATGATCTCTTTGATATCTCCATATGCATACTCCGCGCCAAATTTCTTCGCATGTTCAAACATTTTGTTAGAAAGATCCGGCCCGAGGATACTTTCGTAGCCCGGATAGTTCTCCACATCTTCTGTATTCGCCATCTGACCGCCCGGAATTCCCCGTTCAATCATCAGCGTATCTAAATTCGCACGTGAAGTGTATACAGCAGCTGTCATACCAGCCGGTCCTGCACCTGCGATGATTACATCATAAATATGCTCTTCCATTTCTTTTCAGCCCCCTAATATACATTGACTCGAACTGTCAGTTTTCATACTATCATCCTATAAAATTGAGTCTCCTGCGTCTATTAATATGCTCACTAGGGTATATGCGGAACGTCATCTCCCCAGAAACGCTTCAAGAAGCATTCCAGGGGCCACCTTCCTCACTCAGTTCCGGATACTTTTTACAACCTTCTTCCCATAAATGCAATGCCTTGGCAGGTTTTCCTGTATGATAAGATGCGATGCTATGCCACTTATAGAAAGTCTTCGTCCGTTTCACAACCTTCGAGCGGATCGATTGGAACCGTTCGCATGCTTCACGGTAATGGCCTGTTCGTGTCAATGCCTGGGCAATATATAACTTTTGATGATCATGGATCGGAAAAATTTTTTTCACCATCTGGATATGGTCATCACTACGAGCGTCATTACGTTCTTTATAGAAAATTGCTAAATTGACATGGCTGTGCAGATTATCAGGCTGCTGTTGTAACCATTGTTGTTCCAATTCGATCGCCCCTTCTTCATCTCCATGATGAAATAAGGCGTAAGTATATTCATGCTTTGCTGCCGTATAATCAGGGAACATCTCCATCATTTCTTCCAGCAGGGCAATTGCTTCTTCCCATTCTTGATGCTGAATATGGTGAAGAGCTGTCTCCTGGTATATAAGCAGTTCGTCTTCATCTTCAAGGGTCCACTCATCCTCATCATCTTCTTCTAAGGAAGTGACCAATTCTAATAATTGCTCGGCGGCCTCTTTGAAATCTCCCTGCTGCGTTTTTGCTAAATAAGTTTCCGCGTATTTTTTAGCATCTTTGAATAAACCGAGGTGCGCATAGTTATTAGCTATCAAGTAATAACAATCCACATACTCTTTCCCGAACACCGATAATACCTCGGTCAATAATTGGTTCGCTTTATGATAGGAGCCTTGCTCTGTGTGAACCACAGCCAGTTGACAAGCGTAGAGCGGCTCTTGTGGGGACTTTTCCATCGCTTTTTTCAGCCATTTGACGGCCATCTCAAAATTCCGCTTTTGAAACGCCTGTACACCATAACTGAAATAAAATTCCCCGTCTGCTACAAAAGGAATCACGTTATTATTCGAATTTCCTGTGGCTGCATTCCTGGAAGTAGGCATCCATATCCTCCTATCACCGTTTCAGTACGTATGACAGTATAACACAGATGATTCTGGGGATATAGAGGTTTTTTTGACAAAAACAGTAAATATGATACTTGTTTTATTTACTATGTCGTTCCTCTAAAACACCAAGCACCTGGTCTATAGATACATTACGATCAGTAAGCAATATCAGCAAGTGGAACAGTAAGTCTGCTGACTCCATTGACAGTTCTTCAGGATCATTATTTTTGGCTGCAATTATGACTTCTCCCGCTTCTTCCCCGATTTTTTTAGCAATCCGGTCGACACCTTCCTGGAATAGCTTACTTGTATACGACCCTTCAGGCTGTGTGGCTTTCCTATCAGCAAGGATGGTCAACAGTCGGTCGATAATCTCGTAACGGTTTTCTTTTGGAGCTGATTCTCCAGTAGTCAATGATTCAGAGAAGCAACTGTAGTCCCCCTTATGGCAAGCGGGCCCATTTGGCATTACTTGTACAAGCAGTGCATCCTGATCGCAGTCATAATGGATACTGGTAACTTTCTGGGTATTCCCGGAAGTCTCTCCTTTATGCCATAGCTCCTGGCGGGAACGACTGTAAAATACCGTCTCTCTTATTTCCAATGTTTTCTCCAGTGACTCTTTATTCATATACGCAAGTGTCAGCACTGATTTACTACGTGCATCCTGGACAATTGCCGGGACCAGGCCTTTATCGTCAAATTGAACCTCTTCGATATTCATCGCACGACCACTCCTTTTTCTGAAAGGTAATTCTTAACCCGCTGGACGGATGTCTCTTTATAATGAAAAATCGACGCAGCTAATGCTGCATCTACATCTGATTCCCGAAAGACTTCGTTGAAATGTTCAGCAGACCCTGCTCCTCCGGAAGCGATAACCGGGACATTCACTACTTTTTGAACTGCCTTCAGCATTGGCAAATCAAAGCCTGTCTTTTCCCCATCCTGGTTCATGGAAGTTAATAAAATTTCGCCTGCACCCAGCCGAACAGCTTCTTTTGCCCAGTCTTCCAATAGCCATTCAGTCGGTTTACGGCCGCCATGGGTATAAACACGCCATGTATCCACTTCGGTATCATACCTGGCATCAATGGCAACTACGATGCACTGGGTTCCAAAATAATCCGAACTTTCTTTGATTAAGTCCGGCCTTCTGACAGCAGCTGAATTGAGCGAAACCTTATCGGCGCCAGCTCGAAGTATCGCGCGGATATCCTCTAATGATCCAATCCCGCCTCCCACGGTAAAGGGAATGGCTAATTCGGAAGCAACTTGACGGACGACATCAATCATCGTCTTCCGCCCCTCATGGCTGGCGGAAATATCTAAAAATACGAGTTCGTCTGCCCCTTGCTCATCGTATACCTTCGCCAGTTCAACCGGATCCCCGGCGTCACGAATTTCTACAAACTGAATACCTTTTACTACTCTTCCTTCTTTGACATCAAGACAAGGGATAATTCGTTTCGCCAGCATCTATTCTTCCTCCTTCAGTGCTTCTTCGAGGGAGAATTGATTTGTGTAAAGAGCCTTACCTACGATTGAACCAACAACCTGGCTGGACTGATACTTTTTCAATTCACGTAAGTCTTCCAGTCCTTTGATGCCGCCTGAGGCAATAACATTTGTATTCGTCTCTTCAGCGAGGCGAACAATTTCTTTTGTATTTGGCCCGGAGAGCATCCCGTCTTTAGCAATATCAGTATAAATGAATGTTGATGCACCGGCTTCAGCAAGCTCTTTTCCGAGTGAGACCGCCGTTACTTCTGAACGCTCAAGCCAGCCATCAGTTGCCACATAACCATCACGGGCATCAAGGCCGATGGCGATTTTGTGCCTGAATTTCGTCAGCAGCTCTTTCGTCAAATTCAAGTCACGGATAGCGAGTGAACCGATGATCACCCTGTCGACACCCTGGTCCAAATAAAAACGGACATCCTGTTCGGAACGGATGCCGCCGCCGATTTGCACGGAACATGATAGCTCTTTAGCCACTCGAATGACATGCTCTGCATTTTGTCTGGATCCTTCTTTCGCTCCATCCAGATCCACCATATGAATCCAGCTAGCTCCAGCTTTGGCAAAGCTTTTCGCTACCTCGAACGGATTTTCTCCATACACCGTTTCTTTATCAAAATCCCCTTGCTCCAAGCGGACACATTTACCATTACGCATGTCGATGGCCGGGTAAACTGTAAAGCTCATGCTTGTACTCCTCCTTGATCCGGTACTATCTTTTTGCAAAAATTCTCTAACAACTGCATACCTGCCTTGCTGCTTTTTTCCGGGTGAAATTGACTGGCATATAATGAGCCCCTACCGACGATTCCTGGTACTTCTACATGATAATCGGCTGTAGCAAGTAATACAGATTTGTCTTCCGTATAAACGTAATAGGAATGAACGAAGTAGACATAGTCATTGCCGATCCCATCCAACAACGGGTGGTCAGTCTGCTTAATATTCAGCCGGTTCCAGCCCATATGTGGAACTTTATAGGAATGGCCTTTCTCATCGATACCCGGAAACCTGACAATCCGGCCTGGGAGAAGTCCAAGTCCTTTCGTCAACTGATTTTCTTCACTTTCCTCAAATAACAACTGCATCCCAAGACAGATACCGTAAAGCGGCACGCCCTCAGATGCTTTTTCTTTGATGAATTCAACAAAGCCATGCTTTTGCAAAGCTTTTATAGCATCAGGAAATGCTCCGACACCTGGGAGAATATAACCGTCGCAGTCAGCAATCTGCTCTGGACGTTCTCCGAATTTATAAGGAACATCCAACCGCTCTAACGCTTTTGAAACACTGAACAGGTTCCCCATGCCATAATCGATGATACCAATCATAATCAAAGACTTCCCTTCGTACTTGGTACTCCTTGTATTCTCGGATCAATTTGTGTCGCTTCATCCAATGCGCGGGCCAGCGCTTTGAACATCGCCTCGACAATGTGATGGCTGTTATGGCCATGATGGACGATGATATGTAAGTTGATCCTTGCCTCAAGGGCAAACTTCCAAAAGAATTCATGCACATTTTCTGTATCAAACGTACCGATTTTTGCGGATGGAATGTCAGCTTTCCATTCCAAATGCGGCCGGTCGCTTAAATCGACAGCCACGGTCACCAGTGTTTCATCCATCGGCAATGTCATCGATCCATAACGTTTAATACCGGCTTTGTCCCCTACTGCTTCACGAAAAGCCTGACCGAGACAAATTCCGATGTCTTCCGTCGTATGGTGATCGTCGACTTCAATATCGCCATGCCCTGTTATCGTTAAGTCAAACAATCCATGCTTAGAAAATAACTCCAGCATATGGGAGAGGAATGGGACCTGGACATCAAGTTCTTGTTGGCCAGTCCCATCCAGGTTAATTGTCAGACTAATGTCTGTTTCTCTCGTCTTTCGTTCGATTGCTGCGGTTCGTTTGTTCATCACTTGTTCTCCTTCCGTGCCTCGACTGCTCGTGCATGGGCTTCTAATCCCTCCAGCCGGGCAAAACGGGCAATTTTCTCATAGTTATCCTGCCAGGCTTGTTGACTATAAGATATCACACTGGATTTCTTTACAAAATCATCGACATTCAACGGACTGGAAAACCGCGCCGTTCCGTTTGTAGGCAAGACATGATTCGGTCCGGCAAAGTAATCACCAATTGGTTCACTACTATATTTTCCAAGGAAGATCGCTCCGGCATGTTTTATTTTCGCCAACTGTTCAAATGGAGCACCTGTTACTACTTCCAGATGTTCGGGAGCGATCAGGTTGATGACATCTTCTGCTTCAGTCATCGTATCGCATACAATGATAGCTCCATAGTCTTCAATACTTTTCCTTGCAATCTCTTCTCGAGGTAAAGTTTTTAGCTGCTGTACCACGGCTGATTGTACTGCTTCAGCCAAGGCTTCGCTGGTCGTCACCAATACACTCGATGACCGGGCATCATGCTCGGCCTGTGAAAGCAGGTCTGCTGCCACTTCCTGAGCCTCAGCTGTTTCATCAGCAAGAACTGCGATTTCACTTGGACCGGCAATCATATCAATGGCGACATCACCAAAAACTTCTCGTTTGGCAAGGGCTACAAAAACATTGCCTGGTCCGACGATTTTATCGACAGGGGATATCGTTTCTGTCCCATAAGCAAGCCCTGCCACTGCCTGGGCTCCTCCGATTTTATATATCTCATCGATACCAAGGATGTCAGCAGCCACCAATACTCCAGCTGGCACCTTTCCATTTGGTCCCGGAGGGGTCGTCATCGCAATTCTTTCTACACCCGCCACCTGAGCGGGAATGACATTCATGAATACAGAAGATGGATAAGCCGCCGTGCCTCCGGGTACGTATACACCCACTGCATCGATCGGCGTGATTTTCTGGCCAAGAATCGTACCATCAGCCTGGGTGTCAAACCAGGAAGTCGATTTTTGTTTGGCATGAAAATCCCGAATGTTCTCAGCTGCTTCTTTTAAAATTGTAACCAGGTCAGCTTCGATTTGCTCGTATGCCAGTTTGATTTCATCCTTGTCTACTTTCAGGCTGTCTACATGAATCCCGTCAAATTTTTCCGTAAAATGCCGTATCGCTTCATCGCCTCGTTGTTTGACATCGGCTATAATTGATTTGACTGCCGCTCTTTGTTCCTCTGTACCAGCATCGACACTGCGCTTGAAGGAGGTAACTTTATCTTTTTTTAGGATTTTCATGCGAAGTCCTCCCCTACCACTTCACTCAACTGACTGACCATCTCATCGATTTCTTTACTTTTCAACCGATAACTTACCGGATTGACGATCATCCGGGAAGTGATCCCGACAATTTTTTCATATTCGACCAGCCCGTTCTCCTTCAATGTCCTTCCTGTCGATACGATATCTACAATACGATCAGCGAGGCCAATCAATGGAGCTATTTCGATGGAACCATTCAGGGGGATAATTTCAATCTGCTCCCCTTGTTCACGGAAATAGTCGGATGCCACTTTTGGGTACTTCGTTGCTATTTTCGGTGCGATTTTGCTAAGCGGCTGATCCGGCAGTCCAGCTACGGCAATATAGCAAGGACTAATCCCAAGATCCAGCACCTCGTATACATCCCGGTCCTGTTCTAATAAAACATCTTTTCCTGCAATTCCGATATCGGCTGTACCGTATTCGACATAAGTGACGACATCCATCGGTTTAGCCATCATAATCCGTATATTCTGCTCGGGGAATTCAAGGATCAGCTTTCTTGATTCCTCCTGATCCGCCAGCAGATCATATCCCGCTTTTTTCATCAATTCTGCCGCTTCTTCAAAAATCCGCCCTTTTGGCATGGCGATCGTCAATGGCTTACGCATCCCGGCCACCTCCTGTCGTCAAATCGATCGCCTCAGCCAGATCTGCTTTGAATTGCTGCAGATCCGGTACTTGATCGACATGCTGAAGTAATACCTTTTTTCCTTCTGAGCGCAGATCCTGCGCCTGCTCTAATCCATCCGCAAATGTATCATCATCGACCAAAATACCAATGCGCTGTTCTTCATCGGATTGTGCCGCCAGTGCCTCTACCAGGCGCTCGAGACGGATGGCGAAACCAGTCGCAGATGCATTGAGCTGGAATGAAGGGAGCAATTTATCATAGCGCCCGCCATTGCATAACAGTGAACCAAGGTTCGGCGCATAACCTTCAAAAAGAATGCCAGTATAATAATCCATATGGCTGATCAAGTTTAGGTCGAAACTGACATACTGCTCCACCTCATATTGCTTCAGTATCTTATACAATTGCTTCAGTTCGTTGATCGCCTGCAGACATTCCTGATTGCGGGCAAGTGATTTACTTTGATCGAACACTTCACCTTCTCCACGAAGCTTCATCAATCCCATCAAAGACCTTTTCGCCTCATCACTAACTGCCAGTGCTCTTACCGCTTCCTGATATCCTACGTGATTCTTCCGGTAAAGATAGCTCATTAATTCCTCTGTAACAGCTGGGTCGTCTCCGAGGATTTCTTTGAAAAAGCAACGGACGTATCCGACATGCCCGATTGTGATTTGGAAATCATCCAACCCAGCGCGCTGCAACGAACGAATCAGTAAGGCGATTACTTCCGCGTCCCCATAAGAAGAATGATCGCCAATCAGCTCCGTACCTACCTGCTCGAATTGCGCAGGCTTGCCTCCTTCAGTCTGCTGGGCGCGGAAAACCGGGCCATCATATGCCAACCGCAGTGGAAATTCAGCATTTTTCAATTGGGACGCTGCGACCCTCGCAATCGGTGCCGTCATATCCGGGCGTAAAACAAGCGAATGACCTTGCTGATCGAGCAATTTGAACAATTGCTGATCCAAGGTCGCACTTGCTTCACCGACTGTCTCGTAATATTCAAGAAATGGTGTATCCATAAACAAATAGCCAAACCTGCTGATTTCTTCTGTCAACAGCTCGCGGGCTTTCTTCTTCTGGTTATAAAAAAAGGGAAGCGTATCCCGCATTCCCAGAGGCTTTTCAAACATTAACCGCTTAGCCATGGAGTGCATCCTTTCTATATTAGAAATCTATAAGTAATCCTTTAGCCTGCTAATATGATAACGTAATAAAGATAGAGCGTCAAACATTACCCGCTGTTTTTCCTTTCCCTTTTCAAAATGGTTTAGAACCTGCAATTTGAATTGCACTGCAAAGGTCATTTTGTTAGCTAGTTTGTTGTTTCTACTGTCAGTTTGCACTATTTATTGTCCACTTCCCAGTCATTATTAATCGCTGTATTAAAAAATGTCCCTCGCATCAGAGGGACATTTCATTCAAGTCGCCGGTATACCTGGATTGACGATACTATCGAAGTATTGGAGGGGGAGTGCTTCTTCCTTTGGATTATCTTCCTTAAACGTTTGAGTAATATATACTTCTGCTATTTTTTGTTTACGTTCCTCTCCTGTTGCTGCTTCTTCCAAAGCTACAACCCCTTCATAACTTTTCGACAGCCGCTTTGCAATCCTCTTACTATAATATGTCTGTTCCTGTTTTGACTTTTTTACTATTTTTCCAAGATAAGCTTTATCGTCATCGAGTGCTTTCAAAACAGGTTGCAACCACTTCTGATCTATACTCGCTTCAATCCTGGCTAGCCGGCTCTCCATTTCCTCGTAGAAAAGTTCATAAGCTTGATATTTATGAATCAACCGCATGACTTCCAACCCCAGAATATTGGCTGTACCTTCCCACACCGTCAATACCTGGGCATCACGCAACAGTCTTGGAGTGACGAAGTCTTCAATGTAGCCATTTCCCCCATGCATTTCAATAGCTTCATGAGAAAAGTGTATCGCTTGTTCCGCCGTTTCTTTTTTCATAATTGCTATATATAACCTGTTCAAGACAGCATCTCTTTCCGATACACCATGGGGATCATTACTGACGCGATCAAGCAAAGAAATCATATCGAACACCGTACTGGTTTCTACCTCCTGCTTGACCGCCATTTGTATCAATGTGTCCTGGACCATTGGGTATTGGATTAATCTGTCGCCAAAAGCTTTTCTCTCAGTCGCATACTCCCGTGCCTCTATATATGCCCGGCGCATGATACCGATTGATGTGACCGCATTGCAAATACGCGATAAGTTCAGTGCCTCCATCATATAATAAAAACCGCGATCCGCTTTTCCAACTAAGTAGGCATGCGCTCCTTCAAATTCTACTTTTGCAGAAGGTACCGCCCGAACCCCTAGTTTGTCCTTCAACCTTCTGATTTTTATATGATTAAGTTTCCCATCTTCATTTCGCCATGGGACAAGAAATAGACTCAATCCCTTAGTCCCTGGAGGTGCTCCTTTCATACGAGCCAGCACCATCGCTACCCCGCATGCCCCGGCATTACTGGCAAAATATTTTTCTCCATAAATTCGGTAACTCTCCCCGTCAGCTGCTGCATATACTTCGTTCGCCCCGACATCAGATCCACCCTGTCGCTCAGTCAAGAATGTTGCACCTTCATAAAGTTCTGTGTCCCCAGTAGCAAGTACATGTGGAAGATACTTGGCTTTTAACGCTTCATCACCATAATGATCAATCAGGTAAGCTGTTGCCATCGTCAATGTCACAGGACAATAGAAACCTGGTTCAGCATGCGATAACAAATATCCTTGTGCAAAAGAATAAATATAGTTCCCTTTATGACCGAGTTCAGGGATTGGTTTATGGACGAATCCCACAATCCCCTTTTCATATGTTTCTTTCACTGTCTGCATATAGCCTTCGTTCAACCAGACTTCTGAAATATCTTCGCCCATACGGTCATATTTGATCAGCCTCGGTTGTCCTTCCCGATCAGTGTGCTTTGCACGTACATCAATTTCCCCTGCACACATAGCCCCGAACTCCTCTAATTCTTTAACTGCCCATTCATTAAATTGCGGCTTCATCATTTTCTTCATTTGAAATGCTAAATTAGGATCCTCATGATAAAAGTTCATATTACCTCCCCTACCACATTGTTATCTTCCGGCAACAAGGCTCCTTTAAATACTGAATTTTCCAATAATTAAAGTGTACCATGCCCATTAACATAACGTGTAGAAGAGTTTTTCTTAGGATTATTTTGGACTGTCTCTTCATGAAGATGAAGAGTAGAACGTCCGAGAAACCGTTCCGCGATTACCGGGAGCTTTAATGGCTAAAAGTGCGGCAAAAATTAAACGTCCAGGAGATACCCTGGACGTTTTTGTGCATCACTTTTTTATTTCTACTCATGAGTACTCCATTTTCCACTGACCTGTTAATAGAAGGGGCTCAGCCTTTGTCGTTTTTGTCTAAGCCATCACAGGTTCAGTCGGTTCGACGGCTTCCTTCAAGAGTTGCTCTAATTCTTTGGTATAAGCTTTTTTCTGGGTGTCGTTCCAGTTCAGTTCATTGGCCATATAAGCAATTACAGCATCTTTATGCTCATGCACCCATTCAATAGCAAAGAAGAGCGCCCCTGTACGGCGGACAAAAAAGTCAACTGGTCGATAGGCAAGTTCGTATTCCAGCGCGTATTGTAGCATAGCGAAGACGATTTGGTCGATACCTGCTTTCTCAGCGGCTTCTTTTCCATTTTTATAATAATCAAAGACGATTTCTATATTGGAGCCATATAAATCTGCAAGTTCTCTTGCATCGTCTTCCAGTAGTCCGAGACTGACCCCTTGCTTTGTTTTTTCTCCTAAGAATTTTTCAAAACCTTTTGAACCTCCGACTTCTCCGCCTGAAATCGGCATATGCTTCGTTTCAGAATCAGAATAGCGGATACCTTCTTCTTCCATCAGCATATCACGTACCTGATCGATAACGTTTTGTGCCATTTTCCGATAGCCCGTAAGTTTTCCTCCAGCCATAGAAATCAAGCCTGAATCAGATATAAAAATTTCATCCTTACGTGATATTTCAGAAGGATCCTTACCTTCTTCATGAATCAGTGGACGTAAACCGGCCCAGCTGGATTCAACGTCCTCCACTGTAATATTGACTGTCGGGAACATATAGTTGATCGACTCGATCAAGTAGGTTCGGTCTTTTTCAGTCATGGTTGGGTGAGCAATGTCACCCTCATAGTCCGTGTCAGTCGTACCTACATAGGTCTTACCATCACGCGGGATAGCAAATACCATCCGTCCATCTGGTGTATCATAGTAAATCGCCTGTTTCAGCGGAAAGCGCTCTCCATCAAAAACAAGGTGCACCCCCTTCGTTAAATGCAGGGTTTTCCCTTTTTTCGATCCATCAATTTCACGCAGTTGATCCACCCAAGGGCCGCCTGCATTAATTATTTTTTTGGCATGAATGTTATAGTGTGTTCCGTCTGTTTGATCCTCGACAACAGCACCATCGATTTTTCCTTCATCATTATATATAAAATCGACCACTTTAGCGTAATTGGAAGCCAGCGCCCCATGTTCAACAGCTTTTTTCATGACTTCCAATGTCAACCTGGCGTCATCTGTTTTATATTCGACGTAAAATCCGGCCCCTTTCAAATTTTCCCGTTTGATCAACGGCTCACGTTCAATCGCTTCCTCCGGGGAAAACATCGTCCGGCGTTCTTTCTTTTTCACCCCGGCAAGATAATCATAAACTCGAAGACCCAGACTGGTGGAGAAGGGACCGAAATTTCCACCTTTATGGAAAGGCAGCATCATCCATTCAGGAGTAGTCACATGGGGACCATTTTCATAAACAATCTCACGTTCCTTACCGACTTCTGCTACCATTTTCACTTCAAACTGCTTTAAATATCGAAGGCCGCCATGCACCAATTTTGTTGATCTGCTTGAAGTGCCGGCAGCGAAATCCTGCATTTCCACTACCGCTGTTTTCATTCCGCGGGAGGCGGCATCAAGTGCGATACCAGAACCGGTAATGCCACCACCGATGATTAAAACATCCATTCGTTCTTCAGTCATAGCTGATAGTGTTTCTGCGCGTTTATAACTTGAAAATTGACTCATTTTACAACTCTCCTTCTGACGATACTATATGATCCGGCCGGAATCCTCCTGTACTTCATTTACCCATAAACCCGCTAATTCATGTATTACTATTGAGCAGAATAAATAAAAAAAGAGACCACGAACATACTTTATAGATAGTTCTATAAAGCAGCGTGGTCTCTCCGTTTCTCCAAACCGAATCTTATTAACTTCTTCATTCATTATAGCAGCAGAACAGCATTGATTCAACTAAGAACTTAAGGTTTAAATATACGAGCGGCTTCGACCGCTTTTTGCCACCCTCCGTACAACGCAGTGCTTTTCGCTTCTTCCATCTTTGTTTCGAAAACTTTATCCATTTCCCATTGTGAAGCAATTTCCTCTTTGTTATCCCAGAAACCGATTGCTAGTCCAGCCAGATATGCAGCACCTAATGCAGTAGTTTCATTGACTTTCGGACGTTCTACCGGTACCTGAAGCATATCACTTTGAAACTGCATGAGAAAATCGTTTTTAACAGCGCCGCCATCGACCCGCAGTTTTTTCAATTCTATTCCTGAATCTTCTACCATTGCATCTGCGACGTCTTTTGTCTGATAGGCGAGAGACTCAAGCGTTGCGCGGACGAAGTGCTCTTTTGATGTTCCTCTCGTCAATCCAAATACAGCGCCTCGGGCCTCACTGTCCCAATAAGGGGTCCCCAGCCCGACAAAGGCCGGCACCACATAAACACCTTCAGTGGAAGCTACCTTTTTCGCCAAAACCTCACTTTGAGGTGAGCTATCAATCATTCTCAGCCCATCCCTCAACCATTGGATTGCTGACCCGGAAACGAAAATACTTCCTTCCAGCGCATATTCAACCTTGCCGTCGACTCCCCATGCTAAAGTTGTCAGTAAACCATGTTCTGAAACAACTGGTTCTTCACCGGTATTCATCAATAAGAAACCACCGGTACCATACGTATTTTTGCCCATCCCTTTTTCAAAACAAGCTTGACCGAATAACGCCGCCTGCTGATCTCCTGCTATACCTGCAATCGGAACTTGTTCACCATAAAAGTGGTAATCTACCGTATGGCCATAAATTTCTGATGAAGGTTTCACTTCAGGAAGCATACTTTTCGGTACTTTTAGAATATCTAACAGCTCTTCGTCCCACTTCAAATCATAAATATTATACATTAATGTGCGGGAAGCATTGGAATAGTCTGTGACATGTTCTTTTCCACCGGAGAGCTTATAGACAAGCCAGGAATCAATTGTGCCAAACAGCAATTCCCCTTTGTCAGCTTTCTCCCTCGCACCATCTACGTTATCTAATATCCATTTTACTTTCGTTCCTGAAAAATAAGGATCAAGTAACAGCCCGGTTTTGTTGCGGAATGTGTCTTGAAGACCTTGCTCACGAAGTTCATTGCATATTTGCTGGGTTTGACGGGATTGCCAGACGATTGCCTTATAAATCGGACGGCCGGTGTTTTTATCCCAAATCACTGTCGTTTCACGCTGATTGGTGATCCCAATTCCTGCGATTTGATTTGCTTCGACTTCGGCTTTTCTTAACACATCAGCAATACAGGCGAGTGTCGATGTCCAAATCTCATTTGCGTCATGTTCGACCCATCCTGGTTTCGGAAAGTATTGTTGGAATTCTTTTTGGGCGGTCTCCACGACGCCGCCATCATGATTGAACAAAATCGCTCTGGAACTGGTTGTCCCTTGATCAAGGGATAAAATGAAAGTTTCCATCGAAAATTCCTCCCTTATTATTAAGACTGTCATTAATCTCAGTGTTTCTTTTACAATTAAGCTCCCGTTTGCTGAAGACTCAGTT
Source organism: Halobacillus sp. B23F22_5 (assembly GCF_043497085.1). Classification (NCBI taxonomy): domain Bacteria; kingdom Bacillati; phylum Bacillota; class Bacilli; order Caryophanales; family Bacillaceae; genus Halobacillus; species Halobacillus sp. B23F22_5. The sequence continues at coordinate 29,488 of NZ_JBIEKI010000003.1, forward strand.
TTAAGGTAGTTGGGTCCGTTACCATGAGAGGAACGGGATGTTCCGGGAAACAACTCGCTTTCCAGCTTCATCGTCTAGACACTCGCGACATAAGCAGTCCATCAACGGGAAGAAAGAGCCCTTCCCTTTTGCTGTTCTGCTTATGCTTGTCGTGTCTCCCAAGGCGATTACGCATTCATTTCTTCCCTGCGGGGGACCTGGCAAACTTCCTCGGGGCTGCGCCCTGCGGGATCTCGCCTAGCCCCTTCTCCCGCGGGAGTCTCGCCGTTTCCCTTCCCATCCAGCCAGTTTTGTAATAAACGGACCTACCTTATTTATAGCTGAAATCTTCATCTCGAGCCGTTTATAAAGGGTCCAAAGGTCTTCTTTCAAAATTATCATAGGGCGGTTTACACAAGTATGGTTTCGAGGACTTCCTATAGCAAGGTCCGGTGGGGAACGGCGAGACTCCTCGAAAATGCTACGCATTTCCTTCGTGCGTGGGTTAAGTCAGGATGAAAATGACAGGTGAGACCCCGGAAGACGAAGTCTGAGGAGGCTCAGCGTATGCCCGCGGAAAGGGAGTCGTTCCCCACCGAACCCTTATTCAGACAAACATCTCGAAATCAAGTCTTCGACTTTTCGGCCGTTTAATTTAATAGGCCGTTTATGAAAAATCCACAGCAACTTTTAACGGAGTCTTTATAGTGAAAACCAAGGAGATAGCAAAAAGCAGCGATTCAGAAATCCCATAAATCGCTGCGTGAAGTAGATATAGCTGTCGCTCCAGCTTCAATAGCCTGATCGACTTCCTGATGATTTCGTATCAACCCGCCAGCAATGATGGGAATTCCTACTGCTTCTTTAATTGCCGTTATTTGCTCGGGCAGTATACCGGGAAGAAGCTCGACATAATCAGGCTTCGTTTTCCGGAGAAGTTTCAGATTATGATCGATAGCGTGGCTGTCAATCAGGAACATTCGCTGGATAGCTGTCATTTTATATTTTTTAGCCTGTTGGATGACACTGGCCCGCGTGGAGATGACACCGTCCGGCTTAACCTCCTGGCCAAGGAACTCCATGCCGTATTCATCTGTTTTAAGTCCCTGAATCAGGTCCGCGTGTACAAACACTTTCTTTTCTGTTTTTTTACTGTAACGGACCAGGCTTTTCAACAGAGCAATCCGAGTATCTAATAAGACGATGTATTTTGTGTCGCTTTCCAGCAGTTTTTCGAAGTCTTTCATATTTTTGACTGCCGGAAGTATTCTCTGTTCAATCAAACTTCTGGCCCCTTTCTTCCATGAAAAACTCGTCATTCTGCATACGCGCTTGCAGCTCTTTTTCGGTGTAAATGACCTGCATAGGGTTTCCCCCCACAAAACAGCCGGCTGGTACATCCCTGTGTACCAGTGTACCTGCTGAAACAATAGCGCCATCGCCAATTTCAACACCTGGGAGTATGGTAGAATTAGCACCTATCATCACTTCATCACCGATACGGACATCGCCCAGACGATATTCTTTGATTAAATATTCATGAGCAAGAATCGTTGTATTGTAGCCTATGATGCTGTTTTTTCCGACAGAAACTCTCTCCGGAAACATGACATCAAGCATTACCATTAGCGCGAAAGCCGTGTGCTCTCCTACTTCCATACGTAAGAAAGTGCGGTAAAGCCAGTTTTTCATTCCAAGAAAAGGGGTATATCTGGCTATTTGGATGACAAGGAAATTTTTCGCGACCTTCCAAAATGGTACGGTTTTAAAGATTTGCCACAGCGAATTGGCGTTGTTTACGCGGTAGCGTTCGGTCTTGCGCATGGGATCATCCCCCTAAGATTTCAATTAGCTCACGCATTTCAGCTAACATATAATCCGGTTCCAATTCTTCAAGTACTTCTTTTCCTTTGATCGTCCACGCAACCCCTGCTGTTTTCGTGCCTGCATTTTGTCCAGCCAGAATATCATGGGTGTTGTCGCCTACCATCAAGGTCTCTGAAGCTGTCGATCCAAGGGCGTTCAATGCCTGGATAATCGGTTCAGGATGAGGTTTCGCGTTAGTCACATCATCTAATGTAACGACTACAGGAAATATTTCCACCAACCCAGTCAGCTTAAGTCCCATTTCAACAGTCTGACGCATTTTGGTGGTAACGATACCTAATTTGCAGCCCTTCTCCTTCAAGGTTTTCATCGTTTCAACGACCGTTGGGTATGCTTCCACTAATTCATCATGATGCTTCATATTATGTTCGCGATAAGTGACGATCATTTCTTCCACACGGTTTTCATCGACTTGTGCCAGACTTTCCCTCAGCGGCGGACCGATGAAGTTCATAATTTCTTCCCGGGTATATACCCTGTCGCCATATTGTTCTGTCGTATGCAAAAATGATGCGATGATTAATTCATTCGTGTCAATCAGTGTCCCATCCAAATCAAAGAGTATTGTATTTATGCTCATGTATGTGTTCCTCTCTTTTCTGTTCTAACCTGTTCCATATGAATCCTATTGCAGCTGTCAAAAGAATGGCGGTGATCAGGCGGAATGCGAGCAGCGGCCATACCGGGATACCTAATGGTATAAAGATCAAGGTATCTTCTACAACTGCATGGCAAGCCACAAGGAAGATCATTGCCAGATACATATCTTTTTTTGAAACACCGTCTTCTTTCACAGCCTGTATCATCATTCCTGCCCCATAAGCTAATCCGATGGTCAGGCCAGCGACCAATGTCATAGAGGTGTTACGTTCCATCCCTAGAAATTTGGTTGCTGGTGCTACCCATCCAGAAAAAATATCAAGCCAGCCTTTTTCTCTTAAATATTGCATAAAAACCATCAGCGGCAGGACGATAAGAACCAATTGCAAGATACCCATAGATGCTGTCTGCAGACCCTGCATGATGATTTCGGCCCAGCCCTCTGGAGCAGCTTGCTGTTGAGGCGCAAGCCCATAGTCGGCCAATTCCCCGCCGCCTTTCCAGACCAAGTTGATCACTGCGGCTGCTAAAAGCGCAAGAGTGATACGGAAACCAATGACGAACCACCAGCTGACACCAACCCTGGATGCAACGGTAGATTCAATCAGCAAATTATGGGAGAAAGACATCATTACCGCAAGGATGAACACTTCTTTTACAGTGAAATCAAATGAAATGATGGCTGCAATGCCGGCATATAAATTCAAAAAGTTACCTAACACAAGCGGGACAGCCGCTTCTCCTGACAAACCCAGCCAAGCCATGAACGGAGCTATTTTTTCCATCGCCCATGGCAGCACAGGGGTGAACCGGAGGATGGTGACTATCAATGTCACAGGGAATATCACTTTTCCTAACGTCCATGACACAGATAACCCTTGTTTTAAACCTCTCGTGATGATGCCTGTCACTGTTCCTCCTCCTTACTTAGCTTTCTTTCCGTTATAATGCTTATCTGCCATATTCGTTTTTCGGCGATAAATGATTGATGCAATGCTAACAACTACGAGTACGATGGAAATAGCCTGGGCTGTACGAATATCTCCCACCAGGTATAGACTGTCTGTACGCAGTCCTTCCACGAAGAAACGTCCTACTGAATACCAGATCACATAGCTCAGGAATACTTCACCGCGAAGCGGATTATAACGGCGTAACACGAGCAGCAATATGAACCCGAGTATATTCCAGGTGGATTCATATAAAAATGTCGGGTGATACATCGTCCCCCCGATACACATTTGATTCGTAATAAATTCAGGAAGGTATTGCATGAAGTTGGTATAAAAACTTTCTGATACCGGACCTCCATGGGCTTCCTGGTTCATAAAGTTCCCCCAGCGCCCAATCGCTTGTCCAAGAATGATACTTGGAGCGGCAATATCCAGCAGCATCCATACCGATACTTTTTTCACACGGGCATACACGATTGCTGTAATCACAGAACCGATCAAAGCCCCGTGAATGGCGATACCGCCTTCCCAAATTGCAAATATGTTCAATAATGAACTTCCCGCATAGCGTTCCCATTCAAAAATAACATAGTAGATTCTTGCAGAAATAATAGCAACCGGGATAGCGATGACGACTGCATCAATCATCAAATCCTTTTTTAATCCCAGCCGCTCCGTTTCCCGGACAGCCAGCCAGAGACCTAAATACGCACCAGCGGCAATAATGACGCCATACCAGTAGATAGATAAAGGTCCCAACTGTAAAAATACCCGGTCCAGGGCTTCAGCGCTACATGACACGTGAACTCCTCCTTACTATTCCGTATGCTTATCGCGATCGATGACGTTTGTCAATCGCTGTGAAAATTCTTCTGCGGCATTAACTCCCATTCGCTTCAACCGGAAATTCATCGCTGCCACTTCGATGATGACAGCCAGGTTACGCCCCGGACGTACAGGAATTGTCGCTTTCGGTATTTCCACATCCATGATTTTCATTTTTTCTTCATCTAATCCTAACCGATCATATTGTTTCTTCGGATCCCATATCTCCAAATTCATCACCATGGAAATCCGTTTGTAGTTACGAACTGCCCCGGCCCCGAACAAAGTCATGACATTAATAATGCCGAGTCCGCGGATTTCTAACAGGTGTTCTATCAGAGGAGGACTGTTTCCAATCAATGTATCGAAGTCTTCCTGGCGAATTTCAACACTGTCGTCAGCCACAAGGCGATGCCCACGTTTTACCAGCTCAAGCGCAGTTTCACTTTTCCCTACACCACTTTGACCTGTAATCAGGACACCGATGCCATAAATATCGACAAGGACACCATGGATGGCTGTAAATGGTGCAAACTTCGTCTCAAGATAATTGGTCAGCCTGCTGATGACTCTTGTCGTCTTATAAGGGGAACGCATTAATGGTACACCAGCTTCACGTGCTGATTCGATTAATTCAGGCGGGATGTCCATCCCCCTGGTGATCACTATTCCTGGAGTTACATCGGTACACAGCTTTTCTGTACGGTCTTTACGCTCTTCTGTATTCAGTTCATTGAAATAGGATAACTCCGTTTTCCCCAGCAGCTGCAGCCGCTCCTTAGGATAAAATTTGAAATAACCGGTCATCTCGACTCCCGGTCTGGAGATATCACTCGTATGTATTTCACGATGGACGCCGTCCTCGCCCGTCACCAATTCTAGTTCGAATCTGTCTAATAGGTCCTGGGTGCGAACTTTCGACATATCGTAGCCTCCTCTTATATCATCTCAATCACTGTACCTTATTGTAGCATTTTTTCCAAATAACTTGGACAAAAACAGGTTATTAAAGATTGCGTAATATTTTACCATGAGTAATCGTTCATAATCGATGTCCTTGGAGGGATAATGAAAAAAAGACAGAAAAGGCTGGTGCATTTTAATGGAACTTTATAATCCACAGCAAACGCTGGGTGCAGGTGAAATCGTGTATGTCATCTATCGCAATCCACATACACAAAATGTAGCGAATATTCAGGAAGCAGCTGTGGTTCGTGATCCGGAAGAACCGGAACAGCTTGCTCTCTTTTTATACGAAACCTATTATCCACTGACCGAGGAAATAGCCGTATATCGTACGGAAGCAGAAGCGGAACAGGCATACGCTGATCATTTTGGCGGGAGTGACCTCCAGTGGTGAAGCCATTCATACCACAACTTGTTTATATCGAGCCAAGGGCATTAGAATACCCTCTTGGAAGAGAACTTCAGGAAAAGTTCGAGAATATGGGAATCGAAATTAGAGAAACCACCTCCCATAACCATGTCAGAAATCTCCCAGGAGAAAATCACTTTCAGCAATACCGTGTAGCCAAATCCACCCTTGTCGTAGGAGTAAGAAAAACCTTAAAGTTCGACACTTCCAAACCATCGGCTGAATATGCCATTCCATTAGCAACCGGATGTATGGGCCACTGTCACTATTGTTATCTTCAGACGACGATGGGCAGCAAGCCATACATCCGCACTTACGTTAATGTAGAAGAAGTGTTTGAATCAGCAAACAAGTATATGGAAGAGCGTGCTCCGGAACCGACAAGGTTTGAAGCCTCCTGTACTTCCGATATCGTAGGAATCGATCATTTAACCCACTCACTAAAAAGAGCGATTGAATTTTTCGGAGAGTCAGAATATGGAAAGCTTCGTTTTGTCACTAAATTTGCCCACGTCGATCATTTATTGGATGCTAAGCATAACGGTAAGACGCGCTTCCGCTTCAGTATGAACGCTGACTATGTCATTAAGTTCCTGGAGCCCGGAACCTCCAGGCTGGACGAACGGATTGAAGCTGCCGTAAAAGTAGCAAATGCCGGTTACCCTTTAGGTTTCATCATCGCCCCGATTTATTTGTATGACGATTGGAAAGAAGGATACCGTGAATTATTTGAAAAGCTGGAGGCCAAATTGCCTGCCTTCGCAAAAAAAGACCTTACCTTTGAACTAATTCAGCATCGTTTTACGCAGCCTGCTAAAAAGACGATTGAAAAGAACTACCCTATGACCAAACTTGAGATGGATGAATCAAAACGACAATATAAATGGGGGAAATATGGTATTGGGAAATACGTATATAAAAAAGAAGAACAAGAGGATATGAAAGATACGCTTAGAGGATACATTGAAAAATATCTTCCTGAAGGCAAATTTGAATATTTCACTTAAAAGAACAAAAGCGCAAGCGCCTTGCTCACCCCCGACAAGCTTAAGTCAAGCCACGCCGTGACGTTTTTTGTCACAGAGAGGATTGACTTAAGACCTCGAGGGGGTAGGCGCTGGAGCTGGATGTGGCCCACTGCAAAATGTTATCCTTTATAATTTCCTAGATTACAAAAAATAGAGTATAAAATCTAAGGATTTTATACTCTATTTTTGTACGGGCCTCTTTACTTTTGATTATTTTTTAACAAAAGAATTCAAAATCAAGTTGAGCAGGGAAATGACGATTGCAGCGAGAATCGCCATGAAAAAACCGTCAATCTCGAACATGGTGCCAAGGATCGCATCCGTCAACAACAAGGTTATCGCATTCACTACAAATAAGAAAAAGCCGAGTGTCAAAATTGTAATTGGCAGTGTCAAAACCACCAATATCGGCCGTACAATCGCATTTAAAATTGATAATATGAATGCTGCCAGCAATGCGCCACCTACACCATCAATCTGGACCGCTTGAAATAATGCGGCAACCACAAAGATCGCTACAGCATTTAGAATAATATGAAGGAGCCAGCTTCTCATTCTTCTATTCTCCTTTCATTCGGCATGATAAATATAGCCGCAAAGTAAACCAGAATTAAAGGAGTCACAGGGATGGTCAGAACTACAAAAATAATTCGAAGTAATGTCGCATCAATATTGAAATACGCTGCCACCCCGCCTAGGACCCCGGCAAGCATGCGGTCTGATTTCGATCTCGTTAATTTTCCTTCCATTTTACCTGCCCTCCCTTGTTATTCAACAGTGACAGAGCCTGTTTTTGTCTCTGCTTCTAAATGATATTCCTTTTCTTTCTGCTCGTTAATCACGAATAGCAGCTCTTTACGAACGACTTCCTTCTTCTCTTTATAAATTTTGGCGTTATCCAGGTTGCACTTCAAGCTGCCCATATTAGTCTGTAACTTGCCATCAACTTTTACATTATGTGGCAAATGAACTTTTATACTCCCTGTGGTTGTCTGGAAGAATCCAGTATGGGCTTTTTCCCCAAAGTATTCGCACGTAACACTTCCAGTCACTGTAGATGCATCAAGCTTACCAAAATCCCCGCTCAGCTTCACCGATCCGTTGATTGTATCAGCTTCCAGATCATCAAAAGCACTCCCTTTAACATGAAGGGTTCCATTCGACGTTTCGACATCTCCAGTCTTGGCTTTAATTCGGTCTAAATAAATCGAGCCGTTCGACGTCTTCAATTCCAGTTCGCTAAGATCCATCTTCTCAAAGGAAATGGATCCGTTGAACAGCTTAGCATGCACCCTGTCGTATATTTTTTCAGGTAAATAAAGTGTAAAATCAGCCTTAATTTTTTTCTCATCGAGGACCAGGGAAAGTTTTTCATCAGCTACCCGGAAATTCACTTTATCCAACAGCTGTTTCTTACCCGCCGCATGATCATCGGCTTGAAACACTTTGGCTTCACATTCAACCCTTGTCGCTGATTCCTTCCACGATTTTAATGTAAGGGAACCATTCGTAACTGAAACATCTACTTGATTGTAGGCATCTCCAACATTTTGATAAATATGAGAAACTTCAACATAGTCACCAAAATTAAAATCTAAATCAGCATTTTTTATTTTTTGAATCGCTTGCTCCACATAGTCCATGAAGTTCTTTTTCTTTTTATCTGATTTCTGTTCCTCAGACTGGTTACTGCCGTTGTCCCAATCTACCTGTTTAGAAACAGAGTGGGACTGCTCCTCAGATGTCGTTAAGGCATCCAAAAGTTTAGCTCCTTCTTCAGCAGAAACTGTACCTTCTTCAATCATTTTAAGTATCCGCAAACGTTCCTCTTCCATCTATATTCTCCCCTTTCCAATGCATCTCTTTCTTACCTTCAATTATACGCTAACCATCCTATAATTTTATGTTAATTCTTTAAAACGATGTATAAAAAAAGCTCTGTTAAAACTCAAAGCTAATGTTACAGTTAAGCTCCCTTTAATTGAAGACTCAGTTTCGAGAGAAACTGTTTCCCTATGGTGGTGAGCGTTTGGAGGTCCGGGAAATCACTCGCTTTCCATGGGAGTACGGTGAGCTTCCTCGGACTAAGCCCTGCGGGATCTCACCATGTACTATTTTCCCATAGGAGTCTCGCAATTTCCCTGACCTCCTTGCGTTAAGTGAGCAAAACGGAAACCCCGGCATGGAGGATTTCAAAGAGCTATTCATAAAAAGGGATTACTTCCACAATCCCTGACATACACAGGATGTTGCAAAGGTAGAAGCATTTTCATTCATTGTAATGGTCCTTTTATCTCGAAAAGGATTGGGTGGCGGGAAACGGTTAGACTCCCGTGGGAGAAGGATCTAGGCAAGACCCCGGAAGACGAAGTCTCAGGAGGCTCAGCGCATTCCCGCGGAAAGGGAGTCGTTCCTCACCGGACCCTTATTCAGATAAACATCTCGAAATCAAGTCTTCGACTTTTCGGCACTATTATTGAATAAGGCTTTTTGAAGAATCAACCACGACGTTCAGGGAGTAACAAAAAAAGCACCTCGATATAACAAACATGTGAGGTGCTTTTTCTGGAAGTATTCAATTGTTGTAATTCCAACGGTAGAACCGTTCATAACGCAAGTGCTCAAGCTCTTCATTTTCGTTGAAATCTGGTTTTTCTTTAATCAGACTCATCATCCCGGATGCCTGGGAAAGATGGGTTTCGATGGCAGCCATTTTTTTATCCCAATAGGGTTTCACATCATGCCTGATGTCTGGTTCACCAAGGTCTTTTTCATAGTTGGTCGCGATTGCCTGCGCCCACAATTCAGGGCGTCGGGCAGCCTCGATATTCCCAACTGCTTTGATTGCAGCTGTCCCAAGTGCATTATGATCAGGATGCACGGCATAGCCAGGATAATGGGTAATGACCAATGTCGGCTGTATTTCTTCCAGGATCGACTGAAGATGAGCGGCAACCTGATCCACTTGTTCAAATTCGAGTGTCTTATCCCGGTACCCAAGCAGACGGACATCAATATCCAATGCCTTGCAAGCTTTCATCAATTCCTGCTTTCGATAAGAGGAAAGGGTTTCCCGGTTCGCGAACACCGGGTTACCCATATTCCGTCCCATTTCCCCTAACGTCCCACAAAGATAGGTGACTGGAACACCTTTTTCACGGTAGCTTGCAATTGTGCCGGCCGCACCGAATGACTCATCATCGGGATGTGGGTAGATCACTACTACATGTTCCTGTGTCATGATTGTCCCACACTTTCATGGGAAAAAGGCGTCTCACTGATTTCAAGCGCAACCATCAATCGTCCTTCGCGATCATGTCCAGCCATCAGCAGCCTGTTCTGATCATCCAATTCATAATCGGTGACGCCTTCCGCGTACACCCACCCTAAATCTAGCTTTAAGCCGACACGATAAGCATTTCCGCTGCCGACAATTTTACCGTGCTCGTATTTTACTTTGGCATTACGAATGAACGCCCCTACATTATAGGCATTTTCATCAAAATGACTGGCATAAGCACCATTGGTAGTCTCTAAGTGTACATAGACATCTTTATCAGCAAATTGATCGATTGCCTGCTGTACTTTTTCTTTTACGATTGCTTCCATTAGACAAGACTCCTCCCGTCAGACTCTCTCTTGTTCAACGATACTGAATAACGCTATTGGCGTCAAAAGATGTACTTACTTAGCTACTTTCTCTTTTTCCTTGAGCTTGTTTTCCATCCTTTCACGATCACGTTCCAGGACTGGCTTTAAATAACGACCGGTATGTGATTTTTCATTATCAGCCACCTGTTCCGGCGTACCAGTGGCAACGATCTGGCCGCCTTTATCTCCGCCTTCCGGTCCTAAATCCAGAATGTGGTCAGCTGCTTTGATGACATCCAGGTTATGCTCGATAATCAATACCGAGTCCCCATTATCGACCAGGCGTTGCAACACTTCCAATAAACGCGCAATGTCATCGACATGGAGACCTGTAGTCGGTTCGTCCAGGATGTAGAACGACTTCCCGGTAGACCGACGGTGAAGTTCACTCGCCAGCTTGACTCTTTGTGCTTCCCCGCCGGATAGCGTTGTCGCCGGCTGGCCAAGCTTGATATAGCCTAGTCCGACATCAAAGACTGTTTGAAGCTTACGACGGATTTTTGGAATGTTGGCGAAAAAGTCAAGCGCATCCTCAATTGTCATCTCAAGGACATCTGCGATGTTCTTTCCTTTATACTTCACTTCCAGCGTTTCACGGTTATAACGTTTTCCATGGCATACCTCACATGGAACATAAACGTCCGGGAGAAAGTGCATTTCAATCTTAATGATTCCATCCCCGCGGCAGGCTTCGCAACGGCCGCCTTTGACATTAAAGCTGAAGCGGCCTTTTTTATAGCCCCGGATTTTTGCTTCATTTGTCTGAGCGAAAACATCGCGAATATCATCAAATACACCGGTATACGTCGCCGGGTTGGAACGCGGTGTCCGCCCGATTGGAGATTGGTCGATGTCAATCACTTTTTCCAGATGATCGATACCTTTGATTTCCTGATGCTTGCCAGGCTTTTGCTTGTTGGCCCGGTTCAATTTCATCGCTAAAGATTTATATAAAATTTCATTGATCAGCGTGCTTTTTCCTGAACCCGATACACCAGTAACAGCTGTAAACACGCCTAGCGGGATGTTTGCATTTACTTTCTTTAAGTTGTTCTCTTCCGCTTTTTTGATTTCCAGATAGCGGCCATCCGGCTTTCGACGTTCATAAGGAAGCGGGATGAATTTTTTCCCGGACAGATATTGCCCGGTCAATGATTTACGGTCCTTCATCACCTGCTTAGGCGTACCCTCGGAAACAATTTCGCCTCCATGTACTCCTGCACCTGGTCCGATATCGATGAGGTAATCAGCAGCAAGCATCGTATCTTCATCATGCTCCACTACTATCAATGTATTATCAAGATCGCGCATCCGCTGTAAAGTTGAAATCAACCGATCGTTATCCCGCTGGTGAAGTCCAATCGAAGGCTCATCGAGTACATATAGCACCCCCGTCAATGCAGAACCGATTTGGGTCGCCAGCCGGATCCGTTGTGCTTCCCCGCCTGAAAGCGTGCCGGCAGAACGGGACAGCGTCAGATAATCCAATCCTACATTGATAAGAAAGGTCAGACGCTCGCAGATTTCTTTCAAAATCATCCGGGCGATTTTTTCTTCTTTTTCTGTCAGTTCCAGTCCTTCAAAAAAGTTTTTCGCATCTGTAACTGCAAAATCAACGGTATGACCAATATGTTTTCCGTTGATCAGTACAGATAAGGCTTCTTCTTTTAAGCGATGCCCTTTACATTTCGGACAAGGCTTCTGAGCCATATATCTTTCCATTTGCTCACGCACCCAGTCGGAGCTGGTTTCCTTATAACGGCGTGCAATATTATTTATAACACCTTCGAAATAAATGTCATTTTCCCGTACCCTGCCGAAATCATTTTCATAACGGAAATGAATTTTTTCCTTACCGCTGCCATACAGGATTTTATCCATTTGGTGTTTCGGGATATCTTTTACAGGAACATCCATGTCAATCCCGTAATGCGTACAGACACTTTCAAGTAACTTCGGATAATACTGAGAGCTGGTCGGCTCCCACGCAACAATCGCATTATCACGAAGTGTTCTCGACCAATCAGGAATTGTAAGATCCAGGTCTACTTCAAGCTGGGTTCCCAGCCCGTCACAACGTTCGCAGGCACCGAAAGGACTGTTGAAGGAAAACATGCGAGGTTCCAGTTCTCCAATCGAAAATCCGCAAATCGGGCAGGCGTGATGTTCGCTAAACAACAGTTCTTCCTCACCGATGACATCGACGATCACTTGTCCTTCTCCAAGCCTGAGCGCCGTTTCAAGCGAATCAGACAAACGGGACTCTACGCCATCTTTGACGACAATCCGGTCGATGACCACCTCAATGGAATGTTTCTTATTTTTCTCTAAGTTGATTTCCTCGGAAACCTCACGCATTTCCCCGTCTACCCGAAGACGTACATATCCTTCTTGCTGGAGCTTTTCAAAAACTTTGACATGCTCCCCTTTCCGTCCGGAGACGACCGGGGCTAAAATTTGCAACTTGGTACGGTGTTCGTATTCCATAATCCGATCGACCATTTGTTGGACCGTCTGCGAACTTATTTCTATATCATGCTTCGGACAAGTCGGACGTCCGATACGAGCGAATAATAGGCGTAAATAGTCATAAATCTCTGTGACGGTTCCGACAGTCGAGCGCGGATTACGGCTGGTCGTTTTCTGGTCAATCGAAATAGCAGGAGACAAACCTTCAATCGCGTCGACATCCGGTTTATCCATCTGGCCAAGAAACTGGCGGGCATAGGCAGACAAAGACTCGACGTAACGACGCTGCCCTTCCGCATAGACAGTGTCAAAGGCCAGGGATGATTTCCCTGACCCGGACAAACCAGTCAATACGACGAGCTTATTCTTCGGTATTTCTACATCTATATTCTTCAGGTTATGGGCTCTTGCCCCTTTGATACTTATTGATTTACTGGCCATAATGCCATCATCCTTCCGCTTTAAGTTCCAGAAGTACGTCACGAAGCTCGGCGGCCCGTTCGAAATCGAGATCCCGGGCTGCTTTCTTCATTTCCTTTTCCATATTCTCGATCATCTTTTCGCGTTCTTTCTTCGTCATCTCTTTCGGCTTCGGTGTTGTGTCATAGTTTTCTTCGTCTTCTGCAGCCATAGTAGCGCGAATGACATCCCGCACTTCTTTTTTGATTGTTGTCGGCGTAATGCCGTACTTTTCGTTAAAAGCGATCTGCTTTTCTCTCCGTCGTTTCGTTTCTTCGATCGCCGTTCCCATAGAATCCGTAATTTTATCCGCGTACATAATGACGCGGCCATTTTCATTACGGGCAGCACGTCCAGAGGTCTGAACCAATGAACGGTGGGAACGCAGGAAGCCTTCTTTATCAGCATCCAGAATAGCCACAAGGGATACTTCCGGAATATCCAGCCCTTCACGAAGCAGGTTGATCCCTACCAGGACATCATATTTTCCGAGTCTCAGATCCCGGATTATTTCAATACGTTCCAGCGTTTTGATTTCAGAATGCAGGTAGGCTACTTTAATTCCGATTTCCTTCAGATAATCAGTAAGGTCTTCAGACATTTTTTTCGTCAATGTAGTAACCAATACCCGTTCGTTCTTATCCATACGCTTATTGATTTCACCGATCAGATCATCAATCTGTCCTTTAATTGGACGAACCTCGATTTCTGGATCAAGCAGGCCGGTCGGCCGGATGATCTGTTCGACCATTTTCGGCGTATGCTCCAGTTCATATGGACCAGGAGTGGCAGATACATACATACTCTGATTCACCTTTTGCTCGAACTCTTCGAACCTAAGCGGACGGTTGTCCAGGGCCGAGGGCAGACGGAAACCATGATCGACCAGTACCTGCTTTCGGGCCCGGTCGCCATTGTACATTCCCCGCACCTGCGGCAACGTCACGTGCGACTCATCGACCATCACCAGAAAGTCTTCGGGGAAGTAATCGATTAATGTATAGGGAGTGGCGCCTTCTTCTCTTAGTGTCAAATGACGGGAATAGTTCTCGATACCTGAACAGAAACCCATTTCCTGCATCATTTCCAGGTCATAGTTTGTCCGTTGCTCCAATCGCTGTGCTTCTAACAGCTTGTTTTCTTCACGGAACTTTTTCAACTGCTGTTCTAATTCTTTTTCAATATTCTTGATTGCAATTTTCATTTTTTCTTCGCGGGTTACGAAGTGGGATGCCGGAAAAATAGCTACATGTTCCCGGTCACCAATAATTTCTCCGGTCAGTACATCGATTTCTCTGATCCGGTCTATTTCATCACCAAAAAACTCAACACGGATCGCATGCTCCTCCCGGGATGCTGGTATGATTTCCACCGAGTCACCCCGGACACGGAACGTACCGCGCTGGAAATCAATATCGTTTCGTGCGTACTGGATATCGACCAAATCACGCAGCAGTTCATCACGTTCTTTTTCCATATCAGTACGAACGGAAAGCACCTGGCTGCGGTATTCATCCGGATTACCCAAGCCATAGATACACGAGACACTGGCCACGATAATGACATCGTTCCGTTCAAACAAGGCTGATGTTGCCGAGTGGCGCAGCTTATCGATTTCATCATTGATGCTGGCATCCTTTTCAATGAACGTATCCGAAGACGGCACATACGCCTCCGGTTGATAGTAATCGTAATAACTGACAAAATACTCGACCGCATTGTTCGGGAAAAATTCCTTGAACTCACTATATAATTGACCAGCCAACGTCTTGTTATGAGCAATGATCAGCGTCGGCTTGTTCACTTGTTGAATCACATTCGACATGGTGAACGTCTTCCCGGTACCAGTCGCACCAAGTAAAGTCAGGTGCTTCTCGCCACCGTTGATCCGTTTCACCAATTCTTCTATCGCACGGGGTTGGTCCCCTTCTGGTTGATACTGTGAAACAAGCTCGAATTTATTCTCGTTCTTCACAAAGCAACCTCCGTTCCTTGAATATACATCACTAGTTTACCACAATATTATACAATTCTAACATGGATGCGAACAAATATTCGATTAAAATGCCTTTGGAACATTTTTCTTCCTTTCTTTTAGAAGTTTCGCCTAATTTTAGTGATCTAAATACCGTAATTATTTACTTCCGCCTATTTCTTGCCTGCGACCTCCTATTAATTTCATATAAGCAGTTACTTCCTTAGACAAAAAGAAGCGATACCCGGTGTTCTGAGGTATCGCTTCTTTTCCATTTAGTACGATTGGTCGTATTGATTCACTTCAAACAGATCGATCAACTCGATGTCAGGATTCTTATCCTGGAACCAGCGCAAAGAGAAGTCGTTTTTGAATAATACAAGCGGACTTCCTTCCCGGTCCTGGACAAGCATGTTCCGTTCGTCGAAAAGAGATTCATTGACCTGATCTTCTTTCAGCCAGCGTGGAATCCTTTCTCCCAGCGGCTCTAGTTCGACTTCGACGTTATATTCGTTTTTCATCCGGTACTCGAACACATCATATTGCAACTTGCCGACAGCTCCAAGGATATAATCCTCAAACCGATAGCGTTTGAACAACTGGATCGCACCTTCCTGCACGAGCTGCTCTATCCCTTTTTTGAACTGCTTCGACTTCATGACGTTCTTCGCCGTAACTTTTTTGAATTCTTCCGGAGGGAACTGCGGCAGTTCGTCATATTCGAAGTTCGTTTTCCCAGTCAAAATCGTATCGCCGATCCGGTATACGTTAGGATCATAAATCCCGATAATGTCGCCGGCATAAGCTTCATCGATCGTCCCCCTTGAAGATGCGACGAACTGCTGGGACTGTGCAAGCTTAAAGGTTTTACCCGTCCGTCCCAATGTCACGTTCATGCCCCGCTCGAATTTTCCGGAACAGATTCGGACAAATGCGACCCGGTCACGATGCTGTGGGTTCATGTTGGCCTGGATTTTGAAAATAAAACCAGAAAACTCCGGATCGTCCGGAGATACGATACCTTCTGTAGAACGACGTGGTGCAGGAGCAGGTGCCATATCAATGAACGTGTCGAAAAAGCCCTCCACGCCAAATGGTGCCAATGCGCTTCCGAAGAAAACAGGCGTCTGTTCTCCTCGCATTACTTTTTCCATACTGAATTGATCGCCTGCTTCATCAAGCAGCATCAGTTCCTCAAGCGTTTCCTGATAAGTAGAATGCTCGACCAATTCCTGATGTTCCGGCTTTTCTAAATCCGAATAAGGAATGTAAGTTTCTTCTTCATTTCCGGTATAGGAAATGAACTGTTCATGATGGCGGTCAAATACACCAAGGAACCGTTTGCCCATACCAGCAGGCCATGTCATTGGATACGTCTCGATATCCAGGACTTCCTCGATTTCTTCCATCAATTCGAATGGCTCGCGGCCCTCACGGTCTAATTTGTTGATGAATGTAAAAATTGGAATTCCACGCATTTTACAAACTTTGAATAATTTCAGCGTCTGGGCTTCGATCCCTTTGGTAGCATCGATGATCATGACGACACTGTCTACAGCGGTCAGTGTACGGTAGGTGTCTTCACTGAAATCTTCGTGTCCAGGAGTATCCAGTATATTGACCTGATAATCCCGATAGGGGAAATTCATGACACTGGAAGTTACCGATATACCACGCTGCTTTTCGATTTCCATCCAGTCAGAGGTTGCGAACTTTCCCGATTTCTTTCCTTTAACTGTACCAGCCGAACGAATCAAATTTCCGAAAACCAACAGTTTTTCTGTCAGTGTCGTTTTACCGGCATCCGGGTGGGAGATAATGGCGAACGTACGCCGTTTATTCATTTCTTCATTTATACTCATAATTTATATCCTCCATTTTACTTCGATATAATTTTCCTTTACTTTTTCAGGCAGGATATAAAATCACATCGGTCCATTCAACTCCATTTTATTATTATTCACCACGAAAAAAGCCGCTTCCTGCATATACTTTGCCAGGAGCGGCTTTTCTATATAACAACTCCATACCTTGAAAAATAGCACAAAAACAGAGGAAAATCAATCTGGCGGACGCCCATTTTAACTGGATACCGCCTTTGCTTTAGAACTGTTCTGCTTCTTCATGATTCTTAAAAAGACCTCTTCTAAATTGCTGGATTGATAGGTTCGATACAAGCCAGCAAGCGAATCATCCGCTTCGATCCTGCCTTCAAATAACACAACCACCCTGTCTGCTATATCTACTACATCACGCATGATATGGCTTATAAGCAGCACAGTCTTTCCCTTATGTTTCAAAGATTCTACCATTTCCTTAAATGCTATTACCCAGTAGGGATCAAGACCATTAGTAGGTTCGTCAAAAATATAAAGCTCGACATCAGCTAGTAATGCTTGTGCCATATTGAGCCGCTGCGCCATTCCTTTTGAGAAGGAGCCGATTTTTTGGTGTCGCTTTTCCCATAGCCCTACTTCCCTCAAAACTTCTTCTGCGTCACGACGGACGCCAGTATCCAGAAAACCACGATAATAGGACAGGATTTCTAAAGCAGTCATTTCCTTTGGAAATTCCATATGATCCGGCATGAAGCTATAGGATTTACCACCAGCTTCCGGAAACATAACTTTACCAGTTGTGCCTCTTTCTATTCCAGTCAATACCCGGATCAACGTGCTTTTGCCAGCTCCGTTGCCCCCGCATAAAACGACACATTCTCCAGCTGAGATGGAGATGTCAGTCTTATCAAGCACCTGCTTTTTTCCATAGCGCTTGGAAACCCCTGACGCTTGTAAAATCACTTTATTCATTACTGCCACCTCCATTTCAGCTTGAGCATTGCTCCGGTAAGTGTAATGCCGATGATTCCAATAGTGGATCCGAGTAAATATACTGTAAGCATTTTACTGTCTCCCCATTGTTCAATGATAAGGAATTGCGGGCCGAACACATAAGCTGCATTTAATTTATCGATTGCCCAGACCCGGAGTGACTCGACTGGATTCAAAAAAATCAATGTGATTAAATTCTGAAGTTTATAATTGTAGGGGATAAAACCTATGAGAGAAAAAATGATAAATTCATATACGAATACGAAAAAGCTCCAGGCAGCCAATGCAAAGCTGAGCCCCTGCATCCGGCTTGCACTCCAAGTGCCTAATAAGACAGCCAAAGCTCCGAAAACAGCGATCAACACTAGATTCAAATTAAGGAAGGTTATAAATAACTGCACGCCATGCAATTTCCCCATCAATGCCACCGCTGCACCGAACACTGCATAAGAAAGGGTTGTAGCAATACTTAATGCCAAAAACAAAGCAACATATTTACTGACCAAATAATAGAAGCCAGACACCCGATAGGTTCGCAGCAATGCCATACGACCGGACTCCTTATCAGCAGTGACCGACGAAACACCAATCACCAGGGTAATGATAGGGACAATCCACAAAGATATATTCATTAATAATGCGATCGAACGACTGAAACCGGCTTTTCCATTACCTTCTGACTCTTCCTCTGTTTCCATCTCTTCCAGCCCAAAAAGCGAAGGGTCGACCGTACCGGTGTCGATATCGCTGCTGACACCATCTAAACCATAAGTGACGACTGTCGGATCCATCGTTATCGATTTCACACCATAACCATAAAACAGGAGGGCCATGATCAAAAATAAACCGATGCTGCTGACTAACCACTTACTCCTCATCAATAACTTCAACTCATATCCGATCATTGAAACCAGCCTGGTGGCTTTCATCTCCTTCACCTCCTCTTAATGTTGCATTTTCCTGCGTTGCAACTCCGCATCCATGACTTCCATTCCTTTGTAAACTTCTCCTCCATTCGCGGCTATAAATTCTTCCGCATCCACTTTCTTTAGGAAGGCAATAAAACCGTAGTTCATCGGAGTCTCCATACGTGGTTCATGTACGATATAGGCTTCCTCAAGATCCACCCATTTTTGAGTATGATAGTCTTGCACAAAAGCCTGACTGGTTTTGTTTTCTTTCATATACGTAAGCATACATCCAATATCATCGAATTTTTCCGGCATCCCGTCATCCTTGATGACCTGACTGGCTGCATCCACCTGTTGGATTCCCATATGGCAAAGCTTGCAGCTGTCTACGGATGGATCGATCTCTTCCGGACCTGCCGCTTCTCCGACCGCACAACCGGTTGCAACAATCAACAATAATACCAGCCACCATTTTTTCATTACTTCCGCCTCCATGCGGTGATAATCAATGCCCCACTGAATACCACCAATGTTGAGAAAAACAAAGCCGGTCCCGTCAGCATTTTTCCTTCTGCAAGTGCTTCCGTTTCTGTCCCGATACGATTTATTGGCGCCGGCTCTGCCAATGGGTAGGGATCCGTAATGAACGTATCAGAGGGGATTGGTGTGAACTGCTCGATCGCATTCCACATTTGGATGGCCGGACTTCCCGAAAAAGCCTGCAGCAGTGGTTCCTCTGCAATCATATGATGGAAAGCATCCCCGCTTTTATACGCAAAATCGACCTGATTATCCCCGTCGAGCGTGATATGACGTTGATTATCCCAGTAGTTTCCATGCTCACTCACAAAAAAATCATTTTCACTTTCGATAGTAGTAACAACCTGCTTATTATTGGATAGGAAATTATTTAGAAAGATTCTATTGTCCTTAGATGCTTCCCCAACATCGAGTCCAAGGTGATTTCCAGCTATTTTGTTGAATGAGATATCATTTCCAATCGCATTTTCGAGATAGATTCCCTTACGATTATCAACAATGCGATTATTTTTTATTTGAGAGGAGAAGGTATCAAACATAAAAATCCCCGCTCCGTCCAACAGCGTATTATCATGAAGGTCATTTCCTTTAATGCGTACTTCATAGCTTTGCATGATCATCAACCCGTTGCGGCTTTCAAATACCTCATTATCGTTGATTACCACACTGGTGGAATCCATCGCATGGACGCCATAGCGTGCCTTACGGATGCTATTTCCGGTTACCTGACATAGATTTGAAAAAGATACATAGACGCCATCCTGGAGATGAGACAGTTGATTACCTGTCACTTGGGCATGAGGGCTGTCAACAAGATAAATTCCAAAGCCTTTATGGCGGTCATCGGTATAACTGCTTATGATATTATTTTCAATAATAGGTGCGTAAGCTTCCTTGACTTCTACTCCATTAAAGACATTTCCAATAGTATTTCTCTTAATGTGCACACGATTTCCAGCCACGGAAATACCAGCGTTCTGCGACCCGCTTTTTTCGATTATGAGCCCTTCTACTGTTACATCATCGGCAGTGACTTTGAGGACGAAACCTTTTTCGGTCCCTGCAATTTTCGCCCCCTTTTCACCTTGAAGAATAATAGATTCCCTTATCACAAAAGGACCAGAATAGACTCCTTTTTCTAATAGAATCTCATCCCCTGGCTCTGCTCCATCCATAATTGCCTGTAGATCCTCACCTTCCGATACTTTTATCGTATCTGCATAGACAACGGATGGTACGAACCATAAAGAAAAGAACAATAGGCTGAACAGCACCTTCACTCTAACCACCTCCCTCAACGTCAGAGAATCAGGGGCTATGGCTGCCTACACATAGCCCCTCCCCCGCAATCAGTGACTCATGACAGCCTTCCCGTCATCTTCTCCGGTTTCGGTCACCTTCAGTATTGCAACAGCTCCTTTTTGAGCATGATTGAATTGATGGGTTACGATTGGATAACTGCCTACCTCAGTTACAGTGAATTCTACGATTGCTCCTCCACTGGCTGGAAGCAGTACCGTTTGTAATCCTTTAAAGTGGTTATAAGGGTTACCGTCCATATAGACGTCATCGAAAATGGTACCGACCACGTGGAAAGAACTTGTTTCATTCGGTCCAACATTGTTGATGTACATCCGGATACGGTCGCCTACTTTAGCAAGCAGTGGCTCATCCTTCAATGTGAATGTATCGCCATTGGTGTTACGGCCCTCTTCATCGAATGATTTTACAGAAAAAGTTACCTGGCTTGGTTCTCCGTTAGAAAAATCGTCCAAGTCATTGTATTTGTACCATTCATTTTGAAGCATAATAAATTCACGGTCGATGACGTCATCGTTAGGGTAGCCGTCCTTCGGTTTGACGATGATGGTGCCATGCATTCCGTTGGCAATGTGGCTTAAAATCGGTTTCGTGCCGCAATGATACATGAACACCCCAGGCTTAGTAGCAGGAAAACGGAAGGTCCCTGTTTCATCAGATTCTACGTCAGCGAAGTTTTTCGATGGAGCAGTATGAACAGCATGAAAATCCATGCTATGCGGGATAGCCGGGTCCATATTCTTGAGCGTAAAATTAATCATGTCTCCTTCTTCCACAACGACCACCGGTCCCGGCGCTTGCCCATTGAATGTCCATGCTTTATAAAAATAATCCTTTTCAATCTCGATATCCGTAATCTGAGCAGTCATCTCTACGTTGACCTCATTTTCACCGACACGTTCTACCTTCAATGGGGTAGGGTCTTGATTCAAACCCTGGTGAGGCTCAATAGCTTCTATTTCTTCCCCCGAGGCTGCCTCCACTTTTCCATCTGCATCTTGCTCTCCTTTACCTGCTGAGCCTTCCTCTTGCTGGCCACAACCAACAATCAACCCGAACAACAAAAGGAAACCGATCCAAACTGTCATCTTTTTCATTGCTTCCACCTCTTTAAATAGAATTAAATTCTCTACCTGAAAAGAAGAGGAGATGACAACGAAAGATGCAGGCCAGAAACGAAACTTTTTTAATCAGTAAGTTTCGAAAATATACGGCTCTAGGGTTCCTCGTCTTTTCATCTTCATTTTATCTTCATAACTATCTGGGCTTTGTGATAGGAATCACGCACAATAGGGCTAATTGTGTATACTTCATGTCGTACTTGTGAATGAATTGTATATAATGATGCTAATTGTTTATTGATAGTAATCACATGATTAGAATGAAACAAATTCTCATCGATACAAAAGGAAATGATTTGTCATCCCTGATATAATGAACGTAAATAATGTATTTAGATAGGATGCTCACTATGCAGTCATATTTACTGGAACCGAATGATATCAAGAAGATTACCGGCACAACCTTTTATTCAAGAGGGAGACGGTATTTTACTGGCGGCAAAGTCCACGGACTCACCCACAATCAGTCGATCAACTCCTGGCGAGCTGTAGTAACAGGAACGGAGGATTACGAGGTACGGATATTTTTCTTCGACGATGATGACTTGGAAGCGAAATGCGAATGTCCGGCCTACAACAGTTTTTACAGTTGTAAACATATCGCCGCTGTCCTGCTGGCCATCCGGGAACGTGCATTGAAGGAATCCGGCATAACCGAGGAAAAAACGGAAACATACGAGTCACAGTTTTTGCCTATCGACCGGGACCACTTTTCTAAACGTTTGACGGAAGCCTTTATGAATCAAAGTCAGGGACAGACAGCTTTAAGCGAGCGTGAAACCTTGACCGTCCACTATCAGCTTCACGTACAATCGACAATGGGAAAAAACGTGTTGGGACTGGAAATGAAACTGGGCAGCAATTACTTGTATGTTATCAAAAACATACAGGAGCTGATCGATCATATTCTTGATGAAAGACCCTGCTCCATTACGAACAAGTTCAGCTATCATCCAGAAGAGCACCAGCTCGCACAAAGCGATAGAGAAATTTTTGGCCTGCTCCAGCAAATATTGGTGCAGGAGCAGTTTTACAAGGACTCTTACTGGAACCATTCAGTCGATAAAAGAAGATTGATTCTACCACCTACTTTCACGGATTCGCTGCTTGAAAGGCTCGCTGACCGTAACAGCAGCCTGCATGAATTGAAGAACAGTTATGAAGAATGGGAAGTGCACGAGGAACTGCCTCCACTTACCATTCAAGTGACAAAAGACGAAGCAAATTTTCAGCTTCACCTCTCAGATCTGAAGCAGTATGTCTACTTATCGACTTACAGCCTGCTTTATCGTAACGGGCATTTTTATAAAATTTCTGAACAGCAGAAATCTATTTATGAAAATATCATGCGTGTGCTTCCCTACCGCTCTAATGGTAATCACACAATTTCCCGTAAATACATGGAGCCTGTCCTGTCCGAGGTGATACCACAATTAGAAAAAATAGCCAATATTCATTACGCTCAGCCAGTACAGGAGACTGTGATACGGGAACCATTAACAGCAGAAGTTTACCTGGACATCCATAATGGCGCACTGACCGCTGATTTGCGCTTTTATTATGGCAAGCACCTAATTCGGCCATTTTTAGCTGCTGAACCGGAAGATGATGTCCTTATCCAGCGGAAGACAGCTGAGGAAAATGCAATCATGTCTATCATTGAAGCGAGTGAATTCAAATTTGATGGAGAACATGTCCATTTGACTGATGAAGATGAGATATTTTTCTTCCTTGCAGAACAACTGCCTGTACTAAAAGAACTGGCTGATGTCTATCTATCAGGGTCAGTCAATAACATGTTGAAGTACTCTGAAACCGAACTCGAACCAGCTATTGAAATGTCCGAGGAAGGAAATTGGCTCGATATTGCCTTTTCCATGGAAGGAATCACGGCTGATGATATTTCGGAAGTGATGAAAGCCGTCATTGAAAAGAAACGCTATTATAAATTGTCTGAAGGTGCTTTACTGGCCCTGGATTCTCCAGCTTTTGACCGCTTCAGGCGACTGGCAGATGAATTTGAATTGGACGTAGATGATATCGATCATAACCATGTCCAACTGGCTCAAGCCCGCAGCCTGCAGGTAGATGAGGTTCTCCACACGAAAAAGGAAGAACGGAACATCGACTTCGACGCACTGATCAGCCGCTTACGTGATCCTTCGGTATTCGAGGTTTCTGTACCCGAGCATTTGAATGCAGACATGCGTGATTATCAGCTGACCGGGTTCCGGTGGATGAAAACGCTCGCCAATTACAGATTCGGCGGCATTCTTGCTGATGATATGGGACTGGGAAAAACATTACAAAGTATCAGCTTCCTGCTTTCTGAAAAGCAAGAAGGAAAAATGACAGACTCAGCTTTGATCGTTGCTCCTGCTTCGCTCGTTTATAATTGGAAAAAAGAAATCGAACGGTTCGCTCCCAGCTTAAGCGTTCAGGCAGTTTCCGGAGACCCGGAGATCAGACAAAGCATGCTTGATGGCAGTGAAAAGTATGACATCATCATCACCTCTTATCCATTGCTGCGTCAGGACATAGCTGGTTATTCAGATAAGAAGTTTCACGCATTGATTTTAGATGAAGCCCAGGCCATCAAAAATGAGCAGACGAAAACCGCGCAAGCGACGCGCTCAATCAAAGCTGTCCACCGTTTTGCCCTAAGTGGGACACCAATCGAAAACTCATTGAATGAATTATGGTCGATTTTCCGTACGATCATGCCTGGATTCTATACGAATAAGAAAAAATTTCTGGCCATGAAACCCGAAAAAATCGCCAGGATGACCAGACCTTTCATTTTAAGACGACTGAAAAAAGATGTATTATCAGAGCTTCCGGATAAAATTGAAACAACCCAGTACTCAGAATTGACAAAAGAACAAAAGCAGATTTACCTTGCCTACCTGGAAAAAATCCAGTCAGAAGTGAAAGAAACCATTGCTTCTAAAGGATTCCAGCGAGGTAAATTAGAAATCCTGGCTGGCTTGACCCGACTAAGGCAAATTTGCTGCCACCCGGGATTATTTGTAGAGAATTATCAAGGTGATTCTGGAAAACTTACGCAGCTGAAAGAGTTAGTCACAGAATTGAAAGAAGGCGGCCACCGTATCCTCATCTTCTCGCAATTCGCCAGCATGCTGAAGATCCTTTATCGAGAAATGGAAGGGATGGGCATGGAGGCTTTCTATTTGGATGGCAGCACAAAATCGGAAGATCGGCTTGCCCAGGTCGAACGTTTCAATGAAGGAGAAAAAGATGCCTTCCTGATTTCCTTGAAAGCAGGCGGAACCGGTTTGAACCTCACTGGTGCCGACACCGTGATCCTGTATGATTTATGGTGGAACCCGGCTATTGAAGAACAAGCCGCCGGCCGCGCACACCGGATCGGCCAGAAAAAAGTAGTCCAAGTCATCCGGATGCTTGCGGAGGGTACGATTGAAGAACGCATCCATCAGCTCCAACAAAAGAAGCGCGATCTCGTCGACCAAATCATCCAGCCAGGCGAAACGATGCTTACCAGTCTGAAAGAAGATGAAATCCGCCAGCTTTTGGATATGTAAAAGAAGCAATCAGCAGAAGAGAGACATTAGAAAAACTTGGCTTGTCGCCAAGTACTTATGGCGAAAGCCTTAGTATTTTCTTATACTTTAATCCTTTATCAAAGTTAAACTTTCTTAAAGTGCAAAAAAGGTCTGAGCCGGTAAAGGCTCAGACCTTTTTAATATTCATCTTTCTTTTTTTCAACTTGAACCAGTAGCCGCCAAGTATACTGCCGCCAATCACCATCGTCATTGTCGAAACGATCATATGGATGGAGGACATCAACACCGTATTTTTCGTGACCACTATTACTATCCCAACGGCGGCATTCAGCAGGATAGAAATGAAGTAAAGCCATGCCAATGGTAAATGATAGCGGAATTTCATGGAATAGATTAAAAACCATAAAGCACCCACGAAAACAATCACAGTAGCTACCCAATGCAAGGAATAGACCACATTGGCAATACTTTCACTTTTAATCAAATATTCGTGGGCAGGAACGTCCAACATCACATTGGAGGCGCGACTATGCTTAAAGAAGGCACCGAGTACAGTTTGAAAAATATAAAACACAAATCCTAACGTAAATGCTTTATAACTCATGGCTACAGCTTCCCTATGATGGGGCTCCACAGGGGACTCGCTTTCATGAAGGCTGTAGCTCAACAACACCATGGTCAATAACAGCAATTGACTGAACATGACATCGAAGGTTGAAAAGCCTGGTGGTGTGCCTAACAATACATTCAATCCCCCGATTACTGATTGTAGAATCAATAAACCGAAACTTAAAATTGATAATCGGCGGACTGCTTTCGATTGGCGGTTTGTAATATAAGCACCCACCGCATTGATCAGAATGACTACTCCCAGCATAGTGGTAAAAATCCGGTGGGAATACTCGATCACCACATGGTAATCCGTGAAGACGGGAATCAGAGATCCGTTACAGAACGGCCAATCTGTACCACATGCATCACCAGATTCAGTCGCAACGACCAGGTTGCCTAATATCAATGCGACAAACGTAAATATGACAGTAAAAATTGAAAATTTTCGCATCTGCTTATCCCTCTATTTCAGTCGAGTGAACTCGATGACAAATTACACAACTATAGAAATCATATCATGATATTCTACCATATAAGAAGCAATTAGACATATTTCGACCATGAACATTTTGTGAACCAATTGTTTTAGCTACTGACTTCACGGGGAAGGTTTATTGGAAAGGAGGCTATATCATGTTTGATGCCTATGTATTTGATGCTTATGGTACCCTGTTCGATGTCCATTCAGTCACAGAAAAACTTGAAGAAAAATACCCGGATAAAGGAAATGCGATCAGTCAGGAATGGCGCAGAAGACAGGTACATTATTTTATGATTAGACAGTTGATCGATGGCTATCTGCCTTTTGACCAAATTACCCAAAACGCACTGAAGGATGCACTGCACATCAACCAGGCTAATTATCATTCTGGGGAGTTAGAGGAATTGATGAATGCCTACCTGCATTTACAACCCTATGAAGAGGTTGCAAGTATCAAGGCTCATTTACCAAATAACACCTTGACTATTTTCTCAAACGGCACCCCATCGATGCTCCATCCACTATTAGAAAACAATCAGCTCGAGGATACATTCCGGGTGTTGAGCGCAGATGAGCCCAAAGTTTACAAACCCGCACCAGCAGCTTATGCCTACGCTCAAAAACAGTTGAAAGTAGCTGATCCGGAAAATATTTTATTTTTATCAAGTAACCCCTGGGATATCGCAGGTGCTAAAAGTTTTGGCTTCACGACTGCCTGGGTCAATCGGCAGCAAACCCAGTGGCCATCACTGGAAGTCGAGCCAGATCATATTTTCGATAACCTGAACGAGCTAAAATAAAGGCTCTTTTAAATCTCAGTGTTTATTTTCCAGTAAAGCTCCCTTTACTTGAAGACTCAGTTTCGAAAGAAACTGTTTCCGTTACGTTGAGAATCTCTGGAGGTCCGGGAAATCACTCGCTTTCCATGGGCGTACGGTGAGCTTCCTCGGGCTAAAGCCCTGTGGGATCTTGCCTAGCCCCTTCTCCTGCGGGAGTCTCGCCGTTTCCCTTCCCATCCAGCCAGTTTTGTAATAAACGGACCCTTTAAAAAAGAAAGAATGTACAACTAAAACCTTCATCTTGAGACATTTATAAAGGATATTAAAGGGCTAGAGTCTTCAGTAAAAATTATCCTAGGGCTGGTTACACAAGTATGATTTCGTGAATTTCCTATGGCAAGGTCCGAGGGGAACGGCGAGACTCCTGCGGGATGAAAATGACAGGTGAGACCCCGGAAGACGAAGTCTGAGGAGGCTCAGCGCATGCCCGCGGAAAGGGAGTCGTTCCCCATCGGACCATTATTCAGATAAACGTCTCGAAATCGAGTGTTCCGTTAAACGGCCCTATAATTAAATAAGCCTCTTCTGAAAATTCAACAATAATATTTAACAAGCCAAAATTAAAAGAGGAATAGGAACCTCAGTCATACCGACTGAGGTTTGCTTATTTCGCTTTACGAGCAGCCTGCTGTACCGGATCCCACACCCCGTTATATGGTGGGGCATAGGACAAGTCAAGATCGAGCAGTTCTTCGGTCGTCATTTCATGAAAAAGCGCTGTGGCCAGTACATCAATCCGTTTATCTACTCCATCACCACCGATGATTTGCGCTCCAAGCACTTTAAAATTTTCTTCATGATAGGTAAGTTTCAGCGTCATCTTCTCTGAGTTCGGATAATAGCCGGCTGAATCTGTCGCCTTGATGGTGATACTCTTATGAGGAAGGTTCATCTGTTCTGCTTCTGTTTCGGAAATTCCAGTCCTACCCAAAGTCAAATCACAAAATTTAATAATAGATGAACCGACTACGCCTTTAAAAGCTTTTGGACGTTCAGCCATATTCAATCCGGCTATGCCACCTTGTTTGTTGGCATGGGTTCCTAACGGAATATAGTCATCTATTTTCTTGATACGGTTGTATTGTGTGGCAC
This sequence comes from Halobacillus sp. B23F22_5, assembly GCF_043497085.1. NCBI lineage: Bacteria > Bacillati > Bacillota > Bacilli > Caryophanales > Bacillaceae > Halobacillus > Halobacillus sp. B23F22_5. Next base: position 57,981 of record NZ_JBIEKI010000003.1, read on the forward strand.
AATCACCAGCTGCGTATATATCCTTTATGTTTGTCTCCATATAAGCATTGACCTGGATCGCATCTTTAATTGTCAAGTAGATGCCCGTCCCGCGTAGAAAAGAAGTATTAGGAGCTACACCTACAGCAACCAGGACAAGATCGGTATCATAAGTTCCTTTATCTGTAACTACTTTTTCTACCCTTTCTTTTCCTTCAAAGCCTTCAACATTTTCTTCTAGATTCAAGGCGATGCCTTGTTTTTCTGCTTCTTCATGAATTAAAGCTGCCATATCTTCATCAAAGATCTTAGCAAGCTGGCTGCCTCGTTCGATAATTCTTACTTTTTTATCAAGCTGTACAAAGCTTTCTGCCATTTCCAGTCCGATATACCCTCCGCCAATGATCGTCACATTATTGATTTCTTTGTTCATATAATCCATAATCCGATGTGCATCTGGAATTGTTTTCAACTGAAACACCCCCGGAAGTTCCACACCTTCCCACGGCGGACACACCGGGCTTGCACCAGTAGCTACTAATAAACGATCGTAGTTTTCCTGGAATGAACCACCCGTTTCCAGATTGGTTCCATAGACCACTTTTTGTTCACAGTCGACTCGCGTAACTTCATGTCTGGTCCGTGCATCGATTCCATATTTCTCCCGGAAAGCTTCTGGTGTCCTGGCAATCAAATTGTCTGTTGATTCTACCTCGCCGCTTATCGCATATGGTAAACCACACTGTCCGTACGAATAAATATCGCCCTGCTCAAGCGTGACAATTTCATGGTTTTCACTATTACGGACAATCTGCATTGCTGCACTCATTCCGGCCGCATCCCCGCCTATGATGACGTATTTCATTATGCAAGCCCTCCTTTTTACGATTAAAAATTAGCTAGTTTAATTAGTTCCTGCTGAAAAATTTCTGGTACACGATCACTGGAAGCTGCTGATACTGAGATCCTTTCCTCTGTTATCGGGTGGAGAAAAGAAATCTTCGCTGCATGCAGCGCCTGTCGCTCATATCCATCATTATTCTTTCCGTATAGTTTATCGCCCACTACTGGGTGACCTTGATGATTCATATGTACACGAATCTGGTGCGTTCTTCCCGTTTGAAGCTTCAGCTTGACAACACTGACATGGTGCTTTTTATCGTATCTGACCACCTGATACTCGGTCACTGCCTTTTGACCACCTGGTGAAACTCGCCTTCTGCTGGGGTGATGACGGTCTTTTCCAATTGGCAAATCGATGATCCCCTGTTCCTTTTTAATCTGCCCATGTACCATGGCAAGATACGTACGGCTGATTTTTCTTTGTTCCAAATGCCGATCTAAAACCGCACCTGCCAACGCATGTTTAGCAAACAGAACAGCTCCTGAAGTTTCTCTATCCAGGCGGTGAATATGTCTTACTTTAGTCTCTACCCCATTTTCCTGAAAATAAAAAGCTACCCCATTGGCAAGCGTACCAGTCTGTCCCGCTTCATTGGGATGGGTATCGACACCAGCAGGTTTATTGACCACAAGCAGATGATCATCTTCATATACTATTTGCATGTCTAATTTGTCGGGAATAATCCCAAACTCCTCTCTTTGGAATAGACGAACCTGAAGACGATCTTGAACTTTTAACTGAGTAGACCAGGGAAGCTGCTCTCCGTTTACCGTGGCATCCTTATTCATACGAAACTGATGCAACAGTTTTTTTGGTGTCTTCCAGACATGCTTCAATAGAGACTCGATCGTTTCCCCTTGCCATTTTTTAGGAATTACGATTTCCAACCATTCTCCTTGCTTTTTCATCTCCATATCGCACCAACTTTCTAAGAAATTATTTTTCGGACTATTTTCCCAATTAATGCTAATTTGGTTTATTTGCTTTTTTTATTGGAAAAGTAACTTATGTAAAATAAAATTAGGAGGTATTTGTGATGAGTCATGAAAAGTATTCAAGTGTCATCGAAGTCTTACATGAATGTATGGAAGCTTGTAACCATTGCTACACATCCTGTCTTCAGGAAGACAATGTAAAAGCAATGGCAGAATGTATTCGCTTAGATCGTGAATGTGCTGATATTTGTGCATTATTCGAACAGGCTCTGACCCGTGATACGCCTTATGTGCAGGAGTTTGCCCAACTTTGTGCAAAAGCATGCCGTGACTGCGGTGACGAATGCGCTAAACATGACCATGATCATTGCCAGAAATGCGCAGAAGCTTGCCGTAAATGTGCAGACGAATGTGAAAAGTTAGTTTCATAATACATGAAAAAAGCTGTCACGGAAAAGGTTAACGAGCTTTTCCAGTGACAGCTTTTTTTATTCATTTAGAAGAAAAGAGACTGGCGAACCATTGGAAAATGGCATCTTTCCAGGAAGAGTTCTCTTCTTCTCCATCCTCATCCTTTCTTTCATCAACCGGTTCCCCGCTTGCTTTAGTTACTTGTTTTAACTCTTCTGTTGTCAGAATTCCATTGTCTGCTTCAATCAGTAAATATCCTTTTCTAGTCACTTTTTCTGTAATTTCCGTTCCCTTTTTCTTTGTATAAGAAAGGGATTCTTCCAGTTCATACTCTATCCCATTTTTTTCATAAGTAGTTCCCGCCGGGATCTTTGCTGACTCATAATTTTCAAATCCATAATCAAATAGGGCACCAGCTTCCGTGTAAGATTGTTCTGCATTCTTTGCCCTCAGTACGACAGCAATCAATTCCATACCCCCACGTTCAGCTGTACCAACCAGTGTATGTCCGGACTTCGTAACCCAGCCGGTCTTTACCCCGGTGGCATCGTCGTATCGCCACAGCAGGCGATTGTGGTTGATGATGGTGGTCTCCCATTCTTCCCCTTTCCATTCTAATTCTTTTGTTCCCACGATTTCTTTAAAAGTTTCATTTTGCATGGCGTATTGGGTGATTTTTGCCATATCTCTTGCCGTTACATAATGATCTTCATCAAATAACCCATGCGGATTTTTAAAATTGGAATTTTCTGTACCTGCTTTTTCTTCAGCAAAAGTATTCATTACCTGGGCAAAGTTCTCGACACTTCCGCCCAAATGTTCAGCAATTGCAATTCCCGCATCATTACCTGAGTTCATCAGCAAGCCTTGGACCAATTTCTTAAGTGGGACTTCCTCCCCTTCCTTTAAGTATACTCTGGTGCCATCCACATTCCTTGCTCTCTCACTGACGAGGACTTTCTCGTCCAATTCCCCCTGTTCGATGGCGATGATGCCGGTGAGAATCTTTGTTATGCTTGCAGGATACATTTTATTATCACTATTCTTATCGAATAATACTTGGCCGCTTTTTCCATCCATTAAAATAGCAGCTTCACTTTCTGTTGCAGGCTCTTTATCCTCTGCTGCTAATCCCTCCTGCAAGGGCAAGGTAAACAATAGCACAAAAATCATGACAGGAATCCATATCCGGTTCATTATCATTTCCTCCAGCTTTCGTCATATTCTGACACTTCTCTTTCCTGATTATATACGATGAAGGTTGAGTTGAAAAAGGAAGATGCAGGAAGCGAGGTTCAACGTAAAACAAAATCATATTTTCTGCATAAAATCTCCACAAAAATTAAATATAATTTCTCTATGTGATTTTTTTAAAAAGGAGATGCTTATGATTAAAAAACTATTACTTATAACGAGCCTCAGTATAGGCCTAATCCTTACTGGCTGTAACCAAACTGAGGAAGGAAGCCAAACAGAAGAAAATACACAGATCGACAAGACAGAACAAACAGATACACAAAAAAGTAAGTCTAACACACAATCTAATGATGATATGGCTGAATTTCTCCAGCCTTTTGATGGTTCTGTCAATCATGTCCATGGTATCGGCTATATGAATCCTGAAACTGGGGTAGCATTTGCCTCCCATACTGGACTCAAATTTTATAAAGATGGGAAATGGCAGGAAACAAAAGGCCAATATAATGATTACATGGGATTCACTGCGGTTGAGGGTGGTTTTTATACTTCCGGACATCCAGGTAAAGATTCGGACTTGCCCAATCCTTTAGGGCTCAAGAAAAGCTTTGATGGTGGCCAAAGTATGGAGAATTTAGGATTCGAAGGAGAAAGCGATTTTCATACGATGGGAGTCGGTTATAAAAATCATGCCATCTACCTTATGAACATGGAGCCGAATTCCAAGCTTGAGGCAGGGTTCTATCGCAGTTTAGATGATGGAGAAACGTGGGAGTCCGTAGCTGCTGACGGATTAAGCACCAGCCCTTTCGCTATTGCTGTCCATCCAACGGATGAAAATATTATTGCTGCTTCCACCCAGAACGGTGTTTATCTAAGTGAAAATGGCGGGAAGTCTTTTGAGCCGTTGAAAGAAAACACCCAGGGCACAGCACTATATTTTGAAGAAGATACGTTATATTACGCCACTTATTCCAATGAACCAACTATGGAAGCCGTAAGTTTAGAGGATCGTTCCACGGAAACGATCTCCTTGCCTGATATCGGACAGCAAGCAATCTTGTACATTGCGAAAAACCCGGCTTCTGATGAGGAGTTCACGATTCTTTCCAGCAATGGGGAGACAGACAATGCCTATAGAACTACCGATAAAGGTTCAAATTGGCAGCAAATCATCGACAAGGGAAAGCCGCTTTCCAAGTAATAAAATTGTTATAAAAAAATACGTTTCTCCTTATACCTGTAGAGGTAAAGCTATTATATAGCAAATCATAAGGAGGTATTTTAGATGGCAACAAAAATCAACCCAGAGGTAGCAGACGAGAAACGCAACCAGGCTGATGTCGAAGTACTCGATGTACGGACCGATGAGGAAGTCGAAGCAGGCATGATTCCAGATGCCATTCACATTCCTCTCGACCAAATTGAAAATAAAACGGACGAGCTAGATGAAGATAAAGAATATATTACTGTCTGTGCTTCTGGAAGACGCAGTGACCAAGCCGCAGATATTTTGAATGAACAAGGCTACCAGGCTCAAACGCTGGATGGCGGCATGCACGAATGGAACGGAGAAGTCACGCAATAAAGAGATTGTAAAAGCTGGCGATTAGCCAGCTTTTGCTGTTTCTGACGGAGTAAAGGGATACATAAGCTTGCCTTTTTTGAAAATTTGGGATTCATCTGTAAGCATCGCTCACTCATATAATCCCAATTGTCTAGTTACTTCAACTACAATCGGTATACTCAAAATAAAAGGGGGATAATAGTTGCATGAATAATAAACAAACAGAAACTATTAAACGAAGGTATAACCGTATTTCCAGCGTATTCGATGTAATGGACCGGATGATACGTGACAAATGGCGGGAAGAACTGCTCCAGCACGCACATGGCAAAGTGCTTGAAGTTGGTGTTGGTACAGGTTCTAATCTGAAATTTTATCCCGAACATGTAGAAGTTACTGGTATTGATTTCAGTCCAGACATGCTGGAAAAAGCTAGAAACAAAGCAAGAAAGTTGCCCCAATCTTTTGATTTGATCGAAATGGATGCGCAACAAATGGAGTTTCCGGACAATACGTTTGATACAGTTGTGTCTACATGCGTTTTTTGTTCAGTCCCTGATCCGGTTCAAGGCTTAAAAGAAATTCGCCGGGTCACCAAAAATGAGGGTAAAGTTATTATGCTTGAACATATGCGGAGTGATAATGAAATCGTCGGGAAAGCAATGGATATCTTAAACCCGATTGGCCTGAATATCGTGGGAGCAAACATCAACCGTAAAACGATGGAAAATATTGAACAGGCAGGCATGAAAGTAGAAAACGAGGAATTCCTGATGTCTTCTATTATGAGAAGACTAATTCTCTCTCCTAATAAACAATAAAAGTGGAGTAACTGGAGTACAGGCACACAGTGACAGCGTAGAAACAAAAGTCAACAGTGAACAGCACATGGAAATGATGAAAGAAATGCGAGATATGATGCAGGAAACTAATGCTCAAGTCAATTATGGCCAAGTAAAGAAAGCGATAGAAGAAGTAAACTCGGACATGACAAACAAAGAAATCAAGAAAATGATGGCGTCTATGCATGGTACGCATGCAGCCAAACCAAGCGCCAACTTTGAGCCAATGAAATAGAAGAAACAACCTCTTTAGAATATAAAATTTCTTTAGGGGTTGATTATTTTTCAGGTCTTATATTTACCATTAATAAAGGTTATTAAAAAGACTGTCCCATCAAAATTTGTGGGACAGTCTTTTATCCTTTATTCAGTTCTCATAGTTATTGTGGATGATTTTCATACTTTCCACCGAGTTCAAAAGGAGAATAAACTCCCTGGTAATCAACGATCGTTACCATACCGCGCTCCGCATGATTGTTATCATGACAATGAAACAGCCATTCCCCTTTGTTATTCGCTTTAAAATAAACCGTATATTCTTCACCAGGCTTTACATGGATCAGGTCTTTGACGATAGGGTTGTCTAAAGCCGTTCCATTTTTAGATACGACCTGGAACCGGTGGCCATGTAAGTGCATAGGGTGGTTCATTCTGCCAGAATTCGTAATGTTCACTTTTACGATATCACCATCTTTAACTTTGAGGGGAGGGGTTTCCGGGAACACTTCATTATTGATTTGGAAGGCCATTCCCTGGCCCATATTCATTCCCATACTTAAATCCATATTGTACGTGACATCAGGATCAGGTGTCTCTTCAAATATCAATTCTTCACTTCCATAGGTAACACCAGTTGCTATTTCAGAGCTTGAAGCAATGTTTATCTGGTTAGATGGATGATCAGCATTTTCTTTTGTCACCACGGGTATTCTCATATCTTCTGCATTTTCAACATTTGTTTTTTGTGCAATGACTTCTGATTCACTATTTTGTTTCGTATATTCGACATCTATTCGCTCTCCTGGCGCAATTTCCAATACATTTGAAGAACCTTTCTTTCCATTTACCTTTTCTGCATCATTGGCGATTACCTTCATCGAACCCTTTGGAAAAACTAACTGGTGCTGTTGGAAACCTGCATTCACGAAACGGAGCCGCGCTGTCTCTCCTTTTTTCATCACAAGTGGCTCAATGCCTTTTCCAGATTTTCCATTAACGGTGAAAGTATCATACATTTGCTGTGTATCAGCTTCTCCATTGCCGGACATGGCCCCCATCATCATACCGCCCATATTGGACATATCTCGCTTTTCTTGATTAACCGCCCATTCATCAAGGATGTAAAATTCATCGCGATCATATTCTTTTTCTTTTTTCTCAACCACCAGGGAGCCATACAACCCTTTATCTACCTGGGTGGAACTGTGCTGGTGGGAGTGATACCAATAAGTGCCTGCGTCATCAGCAATATATTCATAGGTAAAGGTTTGCCTGGCTGGACAGCATTCTGAGTAAGACCCGGAACACCATCCATTTTATTTGGCAGCAGGACGCCATGCCAGTGAATAGTAACCGGGACATCCAGTTCATTTTTCAGATTGATGCGTACGAAGTCTCCCTCCGTCACACGTAAAGGTTCCCCGGGCACTGTTCCATTATATGTCCATGCGCTCACTGTTTCACCATTTCCTAACTCCCATTCTGTCTCCTGAGCTGTCAGGTCGAAAGATTTTACGGCTCGATCTCCAGCCTCCTGGTTGCCTACATCTAAAATACTAATCCCTTCCTCTTCCAAAACACCTTCAGGTAAAGACTGGCTGCTGTTGTTTTTATAATAAGGGGAATTAAAAAATAGAACGACCCCGATGCCTAATAATATAAGAATACTGACCGATCCAATAATTTTCCTGTTCATTTTGCTTCACCTCATCATATTTTTCTGACTGTACAATTAGTACCCGAAAACATTGCAGATATCGTGCAGACTATGTAAATAAAATATGAAAGGCTGTGCAAGAATATCTCTCACACAGCCTCTCTTATTAAGCTTTTAATAGTTTTGCATTGATTGCCACAATAACGGTGCTGAGACTCATCAGTATCGCTCCAACTGCGGGGCTCAACAATAAGCCCATGAACGCCAGTGCACCCGCCGCAAGTGGTATGGCAATAATGTTATAACCAGCTGCCCACCATAAATTCTGTACCATTTTCCGGTACGTCTTCTTCGATAGGTCCATAATACTTACCACGTCTTGTGGGTTGCTTTTTACTAATACCACATCAGCTGTTTCCATTGCCACATCAGTACCGCTCCCGATAGCAATTCCTAAATCAGCTGTAGCAAGAGCAGGAGCATCGTTGACGCCATCTCCTGTCATGGCAACCTTCCATCCTTTCTGCTGAATTTCTTTGACCTGGTCAGATTTGTTATGCGGAAGTACTTCTGCATAGACTTCTTCAATTCCTACCTGTTCTGCCACCCAATCTGCGACCTTTTGATTATCACCTGTCAGCATAATCGGGTGGATATTCATTGCTTTCAATTCAGATATGGCGTCTTTGGCAGAATCCCGGACCATATCTGCTAACGCAATCATACCTATCAATTCATCTTCGACCACTACGAATACTACCGTTTTTCCCTTTTCAGAAAGGGAATTGAATTGTTCCTTATCATAGTCAAACGAACGCTCATTAACGTAAGCGGGACTGACGACAAGGACTTCTTTTCCTTCTACCGTTCCTTTCAACCCTTTCCCTGTCATCGATTCAAAGTCAGATACTTGTTTCAACTTCAATTCTTTTTCTTGGGCTTTGTGAATAACTCCCTCTGCAAGTGGATGCTCGGAGTTCTGTTCTGCACTGGCAGCCCATAGCAGCACATCATCTTCGCTATGAGAACCTTCAGGAATAATGTCCGTAACCCCGAACTCCCCTTTTGTCAGGGTACCGGTTTTATCAAAGACAACAGCATTCAAATTACGGGCACCTTCAAAGTTAGTACGATTTCTTATTAATAGACCTTTTCTTGCAGAAATAGAAGTGGATACGGCTACCACCAATGGAGCTGCTAAACCAAGCGCGTGCGGGCAAGTAATAACCATAACCGTTACCATCCGCTCTAACGCCACATCGAATGCGTAGCCCAATGCCATCCAGATGAACAAGGTACCGAACCCTGAAGCTAATGCGATATAAAATAACCACTTAGCTGCACGGTTAGCAAGATCCTGGGCTTTGGACTTCGATTCCTGGGCTTCTTTTACTAAGGTAATGACCTGAGAAAGATAGGTGTCATCTCCTGTCTTCTGCACTTCGATTTTCAGGGAACCTTCCTGGTTGACTGCCCCTCCGATAACCTCTTCATCGACATTTTTTTCAACAGGCATAGATTCTCCGGTCAGCATCGATTCATCAATAGCTGATTTCCCTTCGGTAATGACACCATCTACCGGGATTTTTTCACCTGGTTTTACTAAAACGATATCACCAGTGCTCAACTCAGAAACAGCCACATCTTCAGTTTCACCATTTTCTTTGATACGGTGCGCTTCATTCGGCATCAGCTTGACCAATTCTTCCAAAGCATTGGAAGCTCCCATGATGGACCGCATTTCGATCCAATGGCCTAACAGCATGATATCGATTAACGTGGCAAGCTCCCAGAAGAAATTCTTTCCGCTCCATCCGAATACGACGAGTGAACTGTAGCCATAAGCGACGAATATCGCTAACCCGATCAAAGTCATCATACCAGGGTTTTTCTGCTTCAGTTCACTGATACCACCGGTAAGGAATGGCCAGCCACCATAGAAAAATACAATAGTAGAAAGACCGAATAAGATCCATTGATCAAATGGAAATCTCCAATCTACTCCAAGGAAGCTTTGAATCATTGGAGATAATATTAATATCGGCACGGTCAATAATAACGAAATGTAAAATCGTTTCTTAAAATCGGCTACCATGTCTCCGTGGTCGTGATCGTGATGATCATGGCCACCACCATGTCCTTCATGGTCCTCATGTTGATCATGTTCTTCTTGGCCATCATGATGCTCCTGGCCATCGTGATGTTCATGATTAACATGCTCTTCGTGATGCTGATGAGGCTCCTGATTTTTTTCTTGCTGCTTTTCTTTATCAGCCATCATGATGCTCCTTTCACTTGGATTATTGTTCTAATTTACGCTTCAAGCGGTCGTATTCTTCTTCAGAAATTTCTCCTCTTGCTAATCTTTCTTTCAACGTATCGAGAGACTTATTACTCGAGGTATGGTCCTGTTTATTATTGGAACCTGGTTTCATCATCCAGACCACTATGGCAATAATAGCAATGATGATCAGAATCCAAATAAATCCGAAACCAAAAAAACCTCCCATCCCTCCGTTCATTCCGCCGCCATTCATCATAAATATCTCCACTCCTTTTTTCATGTTCACATTATACCCATTCCACGGTAGGTATTATCCTAATCATAAATATATATGAAAACAGACAGTCGAATAAATTCAACTGTCTGCCATTTTGAATAAAGAAAGAAGAGGAATTACCCTTCCTTCTTATTTAAAAATTATTCATCATACCTCTACCGGCATTACCCGGTCCGTTCGGGCCGTTTTGGCCATGGCAATCCTGGTACATGTCTTCTAATTGTGAATCATTGAAGTCTGGATGCATTTTTTTCATAAAAGGAAGCATTTCTTCAAAGCTTCCCTGCCAGAATCCTTGCCCTGGTCCTTGTCCTGGTCCATCCCCATGAGCCAAAACGACATTTCCAAGCCCTAGTACTAAAGCTATAGCTGTTATCCCTGCCAACAATTTCCGCTTCACAACCATCCCTCCTTTCTTACGTTCACTTTATCCTGTAATTATGGAGAAATCATTGAGAAGACGTGACAAATTTATTAACTTTTCGAGGGGTGTATCCATTTATAGCCGACACCCCATACCGTTTGGAAATAATCATCGATCGGAAACCCTGACTGTCTTATTTTTTCCCGCATATTCCGTACGTGGGAATCGATGGTTCTTCCTTCCGTATCAGAGTCAAATCCCCATATCAGTTCAATCAACTGATGACGGTCATAAACACGGTTCGGATGTTTCATCATATAACCAATGATCGCAAATTCTTTCGGCGTCAATTTGATAGGCTTTCCCTGATAAGTAAGTTGATGATTGTCTCCATCCCATTTTAGCCCATTAATGTCTACACTGTTTTCTTTCCCGGTTCTCCTTAATAAGGCTTCCATTCTGGCAGTCAGTTCATCTGCATCAAACGGCTTGGTAATATAGTCATCTGCCCCAAGCTTCAATCCTTTGACGATATCCTCCTTTTGCTCCCGTGCTGTCACCATAATGATGGGCACTTCAGAGATTTCCCTGATTGATTGGCAAACTTCCCAGCCGCTCATTCCGGGCATCATGATATCCAATAGGATGATATCAAACGAAGTTTTCCTCACCTTTTCCACCGCTTCTTCTCCAGAGACAGCCTGTTCACATTGAAAGCCTTCAGGTGCCAGATACAGCCGGAGCAGATCAAGCATCCGTTGTTCATCGTCTACTAATAATGCCTTAGCCATTATTTTTCCCTCCTGGCAGTTCCATCATAAAAGTCGTTCCTTCCCCAAGGCTGCTCTTTACATTTATCTTACCGTCATGCAGCCGGATGATTTCTTTTACAATCGCCAAACCTAATCCAGATCCACCACTTGCTCTGGAACGAGATTTGTCTACACGGTACAGCCTGTCAAAGATAAATGGTAATTCCTCAGCAGGAATGCCGCTCCCTTCATCACTTACATTCACCACGGCTGCCCCCTGTTGCATTTCAGATGATATGCGTATTGTTGCTCCAGCTGGCGAATGTTTTAAAGCATTATCCAACAAGTTGAGCATGATTTGTTGAAAACGTTCCGGATCCACGAATGCTTCAACATTCATGGGGCAGTTCAAGTCAAGCTTCACCTTTTTTTCTTCAAAGACTGGATGCAGCCGTTTCACTACCTTTTCTAAAGACTCACACAATTTCACTTGCTCTGGTACGATAGAAAATTGATTTTGATCCATTTTAGCTAAAGCAAATAGATTTTTGACCAGTAATGTCAATTGTTCAGACTCTTCCTTTAAAATATCCAAGTAATGTCCACGTTCTTCCGTGGATAAACTGCTACGGCCGGCAATATCTGCGTATCCTTTGATATAAGTAAGCGGAGTCCGCAATTCATGGGCAATATTCGCTAAAAAATCATTACGATCCCGTTTCAAATGCTCTAATTCGCTGGCTAATGTCTGGATAGCGTTGGCAAGCTCACCTAGTTCATCTTTACGGCTGGTTGCTTCAAGTGAAATGTCAGTTTGGCCTGTACTCATCCTCTCGGTTACTTGTTTCATATGGATCAAAGGCAAGGTTAGGAAGCGTGTTAAAATAAATATTGTAATAATTGTCAACAAAACCGTAAGCAAGCCGATGATGACGAATTGTCTGGTAAGCTCATTTACAACGCTTTGAACAGCGTCAGAAGGAGAAAACATATAAACGTGACCTACTAATTCTCCCTCTATGACTATAGGAGACACCGTTGCAATATAAGGAGCAGTTCTCCATCTATCTTCAATGACCTTGCCAGCATGGCTGATATTTATAGAGTTTTCATGATCAATCAGTTGAATGATTTCATTTGTAGCTTCCGTTGATTTAGAAAGGACTTCTCCATTTTTTCCTGTAATGATGACATCAGTGGCAGCTTCTGTTTCCATTAAAGCTACATGATTCAGGGTGATGTCATCGAAACTTTTTTCCAGCACGTCTCTATGGCTGCTGCCTCGGGCAAGCAACCCATCTAATACCTCATCCACCTGGTTGGAAACGAGGTTAGTATAAAGTACAGAAAAAAGCAGCACCTCTACAATCATAATGAACACAAAAAATATCAATGCTACTTTTAATGAGAGTTTATTCAACATAATAACAGCCTCTATTCTTTATTCTACCAATACGTAAGCGTATCAAAAATTCCTACAATTATTAGTAGTATACCAGCAATACGCTGTACTATTGTACCGACACGACGGCCTTTTCTTAACAGGTTACCACTTAAACCGAAATAGGCAATCACCCCGATGAAAATCAACAGAGGTATGGATGTGCCGACACCGAAAACGGTCGGCATAATGGCACCATAAGGTGTGGCTACTACAATCGGCATCAATGTAAAGAAAAACAACACGAACATGGTCGGACAAAAAGCCAATGTAAAGCCGGCACCCAGAAAGAAGCTGCCCCATGGTGACTGCTGATTCGTTAAACGCTGTGGTATTTTAAATAAGGTCACCGTCTTATTGAATTTTATCCAACCTAATAAATAAATGCCGATCATCACTAATAAAGGGCCTATCGCTTTTCTCATCCATGGAAACATCGCCTGCAAGTCCTGGAATATATCCCTTCCGAGCCACCAGAAGATAAATCCCAGCCCAGAGAAAACGATGATTTTCCCAATTATGAACATTCCAATAGAACCCCATGGTATTTTTTCACGGAGTGATTGATTACCATATATGGTCATTGCACCTATATTGCTTGTCAATTGGCATGGAGCAGCTGCACCTACAAGTCCAAGCACTAACGCATATAATAACGGCCACTCCTTTACACTGTATGACAATTGGATAACCGGTTCCATCACTACCCTGCTGATCCAGTTCAATATCTCATACATTACCGGCACCCCCTTATTATGACATTTTCAGCTTAGTAGTTAAATTTGCAGAAACCATGCATTTTCCTATAAAAGTTTTATGAAGATAGTTGCAAAAAAAAGATGCCCAGTAAATGATAAGGACATCATTGAAAACCTATATTCAATTATAGGGCCGAAAAGTCGAAGACTTGATTTTGAGATACTTCGGGTCCGTTGCCGAGTCAGGAGTAAGGGCGGCTGGGAAACGATTCGCTTTCCAGCTTCATCGCCTAGACACTCGCGACATAAGCAGTCCATCAACGGGAAGAAAGACCCCTTCCCTTTTGCTGTTCTGCTTATGCGTGTCGTGTCTCCCAAGGCGATTACGCATTCATTTCTTTCCTGTGGGGGAGCTGGCAAGCCTCCTCGGTCGTTTCACGACCTGTGGGGTCTCGCCTAGCCCCTTCTCCCACGGGAGTCTCACCGTTTCCCCGCCACCCTATCCTTTTTTGTGATGAACGAACCCTACTTTGTAAGAACATCTTCCACATTCACTGCATGACAAAGCTCAATGAATCAGGAAGCAAGCCCTCTTTGTAGCTGTTACTATGGTTGAATGATTCTACCTACCCATGTTTCCGTTCTTTTATAAACGCAAGGAGGTCCGGGAAATTGCGAGACTCCTCGAAAATGCTACGCATTTCCTTCGTGCGGTGTTTATTCAAGAAGCTTATTCAAAGTCCTATGGGATGAACATGATCGGTGAGATCCCGCAAGGCGAAGCCTGAGGAAGCTCACCACATGCCCACGGAAAGCGATCCGTTTTCCAAGCCACCATAATTTGCTACCTAAAGTCTCGAAACTGAGTCTTCAAGTAAAGGGAGCTTTAACTGTAAAATTAACACTGAGATTTAAAAGTTCTGTAAATTAAAATTGACACCATTCTTTTACACTCTGATTGCTGGAGCCAGTTTTCTATTAATTTTAATGTGAGGCTGCTTTTCTTCTGACATTTTCTTTTACAAATAACAAGCCTAACTCATGAGGATCGTTCTCATACATAGCACGTTGGGTAAATCGGATTTCTCCTCTTCTATCCCGGACTTCAATTTTACATAGTGCCCGATTCACCTGCAGAGCGTAATAAAACTCCTCTTCATTGGTCACTTTTCTTTGGTTTATGCGCTCAATCTGATCTCCTACCTCTACCCCCATCTGGGCGGCCGGGCTATTTTTAATCACCCCAAGCACCTTCAAGCCATCATCATTGGCAGAAAAGTAAGTACGCTTATTATCACTGAAATGATGGAGCATATGGACAAACGCTTTACCGGCTACTGCAACTCCAACTGCCACGAAAGTCAGCCACTCCCACCAATAACTTGCAAGAATAAGACCGGATACCATTAAGGCTACTAAAAACAAACCACCACCTAACTTCTTAGCAGCTGCTACAGGGTGCTGGCCTTTAGTCTTTACTTCAAAGCCTGTCATCAATGGTACCAGCATCAATCCATAACCATTTCCAGCTATGTCAAGTAACGGCCACCATGGCATAAACGATGTGATAGCCCCACCTGGAATCAATACAAAAAAGGGAATCAAGCCAAGCTTTTTCAAGCGATGTTGGCCTATCCATTTCCCTCGTGAGCCTGCTACTAATTCAGGAAAGGTCTCTTTATGACTTAACCAGAGCATCCAAAAAGCTTCTACAAATAAAAGCACTGCCAGAATCACACCGACACCGGTGAGTGAAACAGCCCCAAACATCTCTTGCCATCTATCAGGCATGATAGTAAGAGATAAGCTTGGTAATAAAAAAAGAAGACCATAACTGACAGCAAGCGTATAAGCTGCAGATAATAAACTCAAGCGCATCGTTAAGCTCACCAGCAAAATCACCGTGCTAATTAATAGAATTACTGGATAAGGTATGACGATTCCAGCCCCGACCATTACAACCGACAAGATTCCTCCAGCCACAAAACCAATCTTCCAGGTGCCCTTCAGCTCGGAAAATATATCAAAGACACGGATACCGAACATGCTTCTTTCTTTCGTTATTCTCTTCATAGAAATGATAATTCCGAATATAAAAAACCAGTAGAGGAGCGGTTGCATTAATAATCTTCCTAATACATTCGTTAACTCTTGCAGCCAGACTTCCACGTTCCATACCTCCTTATGTACATTAGAAAAACTTGGCTTATCGCCAAGTACTAATGGCGAAAGCCTTAGTATTTTCTTATACTTTAACCATTTATCAAAGTTAAACTTTCTTAAAGTGCAAAAAAATATCCGCAGTCAGTGACTACGGATATAATTCGCTATCCATTTGTTAAATCCTGCTTTTCTACTGGAATAAAACATCCAGAGCTTTCTCCATCTGTTTATCATTCTTGCCGTCACGGATCAGTTCCACAATTTTAGCTTCAATCGAACCGCCTGTTTCCTGATCGATGACACCTGTTGCTTCAAGACCTTCCTCTTTTTGGAAATTCTTTACCGCTTTCTCTGTACTCTTATCAAAATAACCATCCGTACGTTCCAGTTCATAGCCGAGCCCTTTAAGCATCAATTGGACATTCTTTATTTTTTCACTATTTTGATCGTATTTCAGTGGCTTCTCTATTTCAACTGGATTCGTATAGAAGTATGCAGGCTGCTTTACTTCAATGGTCGGTTTAACGCCTTTATCGTGAATCCAATTTCCATCAGGGGTCAGCCATTTATACAAGGTGATTTTGATCGTACTGCCATCCCCCATTGGGATCGCCTGTTGCACCGTGCCTTTACCAAAAGTAGTTTCACCGACGAGTTCATACCCGCCTGCTTCTTTCATAGCAGCAGCCAATATTTCCGATGCTGACGCGCTGCCTTCATCCATAAGTACTGTCACTGGATAATTTTTCTTTTTATCTGTTTTGGAGAAATAACGTTCTTTTTCCCCATTCTTATCTTCGACTTGTACATATGGCACATCGTCCGGGATAAAGTTCTTCAAAATTTCCTGTACATCCGTAAATAAACCGCCAGGGTTTCCTCGAACATCGATGATTAAACCTTCCATCCCTTTATCTTCTAACTCATTCAAAGCTTTTTTGAACTCATCAGAGGTCTTCTCTGAAAAAGAAGTGATTTCAATTACTCCTGCCTTTTTTCCATCTACTTCTTTTATTTCGGAATGCACTGTTTCTAAAGGAATATCGTCACGTACGATTTCTATCGTAAGCGGATCGGAGACACCTGGTCGATCAATTTTCAGACTTACCTCTGTGCCTTTTTCTCCTCTGATTTTCAAAACAGTTTCATATAAGTCCAGTCCTTCAACACTTTCTCCATCTACAGCAAGAATCTGGTCATTCGGTTTCAAGCCGGCTTCTTCAGCTGGTGAGCCTTTTATAGGCCCCACGATCGTCACTTTGCCATCAACCATGCTGACTTCCGCCCCAATTCCTTCAAAAGAAGATTCAATGGATTGATCGAACTGCTTCATTGTTTCTTTATCCATATATACACTATATGGATCATCCAGGGTTTCGAGCATACCTTGAATCGCACCTTCAATAAGCTGCTGTTTTTCCACATCCTGCACATAATTTTCCTGGATGATATTGTAGGCCTGCTCCACTTTCTTCATGTCTGCTGAAGCGTTGCTATTCTTTCCATTAGAAGCCGCAAATTTTTCTAATATACTTTGCCGTTCGCTTTCGCTTAAGTCAGCAAAGCTTTCTGCTTTTTGATCTGTTTGCTCACTATTGTTCGTGGGCTCGCCCGGTTCTGATTGAGCGAGTTTGATTCCAAAATATGAACCGGCAGCTCCAAGCAGCAAAGCTGCCACCAGCAGAATGACGACATGACTTTTTTTCAAATTCATCATTTTCACCCTCTATCGTTAGGATTCCATGGGGTTGCTCGTAATTGCAGAAAAAGGCATCACACCGAATTGTGCGATGCCTTTTCTATTATAGTTTATGAACTGCATGTCCTGGTAATACCAATTACTTACTTCAGGTATGGCATTGGGTTTATGCCACCTTTATGGCTCCACTGACCATTGTGTACTTCAAAGTGTAAATGGCTTCCGAAGGACTGACCAGTATTACCCATGGCACCAATATTCTGACCAGCACCTACAGATTGGCCAAGAGAGACAGCACGGCTGGACATATGCGCATACAAGGTAGTCTTATTATACTGCGGATGGTAGATATATACAACATTACCGTAACTGCTAGAGTAGGAAGAACGGGTAACTGTGCCAGCCGCAGCTGCACTGATTGGTGTGCCTGTACCATTTGCAATATCAATTCCTAAATGGTTGCCTAAGCTGCGCATCCCATAACCGGAGCTTAAACGGCCTGATGCCGGCCAGCTGAAGATTCCGCTGCCACCTGAGCTATTGCTTGAACTGGTAGAAGCCTGTTTTGGCTGACTCTTTTCCTGCTGGGCTTGCAACGCCTCCAAACGCTCACGCTCTTTACGTGCGGCAGCTTCTTTTTCACGCTGCTTCTTCAGTCGTGCCTGACGCTCTATTTCTTTTTGACGGGCAATTTCTTTTTCAATTTGGCTTTTCTTTTGGCCTGCTTGCTGCATGGCTTTTTCAATTGCAGCAGCCTGATCTCTTAATACCTTTTCTTCTTCTTCCAGTGACATTTTATGTTCATGAAGTGATTCATGCTGCTTTTCCAGTTTCTTTAATAGCTCTTTCTTTTCTTTCTTCTGACTATCAAGTTGGGCTTTCAAATCTTCCAGTTGCTTTTTCTGTGCTTGAAGCTGCTTCATCTTTTCTTCTACTTGTTTTTTCTTCTCTTCCAGTTCCTTCTTTTCAGCAATATGGGTATCCATGATGTTTTTATCCTGGTCCATGATAGTAGTTACTGCAGTAGCCCTGTCCAGGAAATCACCGAAGTCCTGCGCACCTAGAAGCACCTCTAAGTAACTTACATTACCTCCGTTGCTTTGAAGGGATTTCAGACGGTCCGTCAATACTTCTTCACGCTTTGCAATACGTTCCTTCAACGCTTTGATTTCTTCTTTTAATTGAGCGATTTCTTCTTCTGTCTTTTTGATTTCAGCTTGCTTGGCGTCCAACTTTTCTTGGGTATCATCAAGTTTCCGATCCAAAGCAGCAATCTTCTCCTCTGTGTCTGCCTGCTTTGAAAGGTTTTTTTCTATCTTACTTTCTGTCTCACTTTTTTCACTTCTGACAGAATCTTTATCGGAGTTAATATCTCCCTTTTCCTGTTCTAATTGGTTCAGCTCTTTCTTGATTTCTTCCAGTTCACTGTTGGCAAATACTTCCCCTGTAGAGAAAAAGGTAGTTGCTGTCACCATTACTGTAGTCAAGACAGTGAAAAACTTCTTCATCTCGTAGTTCCTCCCCATATTTCAACTCTCCGTATTACGTTTTTCTATCTATTACAACGGGTAAATGATTATTGTTATACTTTCAAGAACTTACGTACACTCATGACACTTCCCCAGATTCCAATGAAGACTCCGATGCCCAGGATCAATAGAGAAAGCTGCCATGCAAATGGATCGAAAGGAAGCAGCTGGATAAACTCGAATTGGATTTTATCTCTCAGGTTGTAATATAAGTAATAATAACCTGATACCACTGCCGCGATCGGGATGATTGCCCCGAGAACTCCCAGAAGCATGCCTTCAATGAAAAATGGCCAGCGAATGAACCCGTTTGTCGCTCCTACGAGCTTCATAATGCCTATTTCCTTTTTACGGGCAATAATAGTAATTTTAATCGTATTAGAAATCAGGAATATTGCCGTCAATACGAGAGCAATAATCAAAGCAAAACCGATTGTCCGTGCATATTCATTGAACTGAAGAAGTCTTTGGACGATTTCTTCACCATAGTTGACTTCCGAAACACCTTCGATGCTTCTGATTTTATCCGCTACCGCCATGGTATTGGCAGGATCTGATGGTTTCACCACAAAAGCGTCTTTCAATGGGTTGCTTTGGTCAAACAGTTCAAAGGCTTTACCTTCATCGCCCATACTTTCAATAAGACGTTCCAATTCTTGCTCTTTAGAAGAAAACTTGACACTTCCCACGTCCGAAATCGAATTTAACTCTTTTTCGACGCGGCTGATATCTTTATCTTCCTGAAGTGTCCGATCGAGCAATACTTTAATTTCTACATCTTTTTCAACTTCCTGTGTGATTTGATGTAAATTCAACATCAGTGCAAGGAATACACCGACAAGTAGCAGGGTAGTAGTTACTGCTCCCACTGAAGAAACAGTCATCCAGCCATTACGCCAAACACTCTTGCTGCCTTCACGAAAATGTCTGCCCATTGTTCTAAGCTTCATAGCCGTAATCACCTCGATGTTCGTCACGCGCTACCAATCCATCTTCAATGGCTATGACACGTTTTCTCATTTTATCGACGATATCTTTACTATGAGTTGCCATCACAACGGTAGTCCCGGATGCATTAATTTCTTCTAAGATGCTCATGATTTCCCAAGAGGTTTCAGGATCGAGATTTCCTGTCGGTTCATCTGCGATCAGCAGCTTCGGATGATTGACGATGGCACGGGCAATCGAGACCCGCTGCTGTTCCCCACCCGACAACTCGTCCGGAATAAAGCGTGCCTTGTTTTTCAGTCGAACCTGGTCTAATACATCCATGACTCGCTTTCGAATATTCTTTGGCGACTCTTCAATCACCTCAAGAGCGAAAGCGATGTTTTCATAGACTGATAGTCTTGGAAGCAGACGGAAATCCTGATAAACCACGCCGATTTGACGGCGAAGTTTAGGAATTTTCCTTTCTTTTAGTTTAGAAAGATTTATATCGTTCACTAATACGGTTCCTTTAGTCGGTTTCTCTTCACGGAACATCAATCGTGTAAATGTCGATTTCCCAGCCCCGCTTGGACCTACAACATATACAAACTCGCCTTGAGCTATATGTACATCTATGCCATTTAAAGCCGTAACCCCATTTGGATACGTCTTATAAACAGACTGCATTTCTATCATATAAAAATCACCTTTATTTTCCTTTGTTGTAATTTTCATGGTGCTTAAACAATAATTTACCAAATCTGAACTCTGCTGGATAACCATAAATATTATAACATCAACATTCGCCTTTTTATGACACAAAATTATTACATTTTCATTTCAATATGACTTTTTATTTAACAAAATTGCAATATAAATCAAGATTCGACAAATAAATCAAGAGGAATTTCCTGTTAAAAAACATAAAAAAGCTTGAGCAACATGCTCAAGCTTTTTGCTAAGTATTACCTTTTCTTATTACTTTTGGGTTGCCAACCATCCGGCAATCATATCGGCATCTTCACCAGTAGCTTGCTCGGCAGGCATAGAGCCTTTACCATTCTTGATGATATCACGGATTTCATCTTCAGAATACTTGGATCCAATCTCTTTAAGAGAAGGTCCTGCACCACCGGATAGATCACCGCCATGGCAGCTTGCACAGCTTTCCTTGTAAGCTTGTTCAGCAGCTGCAGTATCAACTTCACCGCCACCACCGTTTTCTTCCGTGCCGGCATCGCCGCCGCCATTTTCTTCAGCACCTTCATCTCCGCCGCCACCACATGCTCCGAGAACTAGCGCTGAACCGAAAAGTACAGCCATTAACGCTTTCTTCATTATTACTCCCCCAATCGAAGTAGTTTATGATAGCGAATACACCATCAAGGATATTATAACCAATTCAGGAAGTTTTAAAACCCTTCCCTAGCACCTCTGTGGCATTCATTGCCACAACAAATGCCTCTGGGTCAATCATTTTAACAGTTTGTGTCAATTTGATGAATTCGTTCTGTTGGACCACACACATGATAACTTTTCGGTTTTGGTCTGTATATCCGCCAGAACCTTCAAGCACTGTGACTCCACGATCAATTTCATTCAAAATCGCTGCTCGTACTTCTTCGACATTCTCAGATATAATCATGACATTTTTAGAAGTATTCAAGCCAACTTGTACAAAGTCGATGGTCCTGCTGGTAGCAAACAAACCAATCAATGCATATAAACCCTCTTCGACAGAGAAAACAATGGCTGAAGTAGTAACAATCATACCATCAAGCATTGCTAAGCTTATTCCCAACGGCAGGTGAGTATATTTATGAATAATTTGAGCTGCTAAATCAATTCCTCCGGTCGAGGCTCTTCCACGAAAAACGATGCCAAGACCCAGCCCCACGCCCATGCCTCCGAAGATAGCTCCCAATAAAGGATTTGGCGTAGCTGGTGACAAGCCGCTTGTCAGGTAAACGAAAAACGGTAGAATAAGTGTTCCGACAAAAGATTTCAGTCCAAAGTTTTTACCAAGTATAATTACCCCTGTAATGAATAACGGTACGTTCAATAACCCTTGCACCAGGCCTGGCTCCCAGCCGAAGACCCCCTTTGTGATCGTACTAATACCGGCGACTCCGCCGGATGCAATATTATTAGGAAGTAAAAAGACGTTAAAAGCTAAAGCCACGAAAAAAGACCCGAGTATTACAAAGCTATATTCCAAAAAATGCCGCAGCATTTCCGGCATAGGTTCCCTGCGGTATCGTTTTGCCATCATCATCATTACTCTCCACCTCATGTATGTTCATTCTGCGCAGTAATAATCCTTCTATTCTCTATTATCTATCGCTCACGAGATAGGAGTATAACACTGGAATCAAAAGCTGTAAACGACAGCAAAATAACGTATTAACACGGTAAAGCGCATAAAAGCAACTGGACAAAAAACAAAGCTGGAGGGCATCCCTCCAGCAAGATTGATTTTACATTTTTAGTGATTCTTCATCTACGATTTTTTTCAATAGTTCCATGACATCCTCGTGCATATCTTCCCTGTTCAAGGCCATTTCGATAGTCGTTCGGATAAAACCGAATTGATCACCCACGTCAAAACGCTTGCCTTCAAATTCATATGCGTAAACACCTTGGAAGCTGTTCAAGCGCCCAATCGCATCTGTCAATTGTATTTCACCGCCAGCTCCTTCCCCCTGGTCTGCCAGCAAATCCAGTATTTCCGGAGTAAGGATATATCGCCCCATAATAGCAAGGTTAGAGGGCGCCTCTCCAGCTGGAGGCTTTTCAATAAAACTCTCCACTTCGTAGCTCCTGCCATCCTGTGATTTCGGTGAAATGATACCATAACGGGAAGTTTCTTCTTCTGGTACTTGTTTAACGCCGATAATAGATGATTCTTTTTGTTCGTATTGTTCGATCAACTGCTTCAAACAAGGGGTTTCTCCTTGGACAATATCATCGCCAAGGAGCACCGCAAACGGTTCATTGCTGATGAATTTTCTGGCACACCAAACCGCGTGACCGAGTCCCTTCGGTTCTTTTTGCCTGATATAATGGATATCCACCGCTCCCGGCTCTTTCACTTTCTCGAGGAGATCCATTTTTCCCCGTTTATAAAGACTTTCTTCCAGCTCAAAGGCATGATCAAAATGATCTTCGATTGCCCGCTTACCTTTTCCAGTCACAATGATGATATCTTCAATACCTGATGCAATGGCTTCTTCGACAATATATTGAATGGTTGGTTTATCTACTATCGGAAGCATTTCTTTAGGCATCGCTTTCGTGGCCGGTAAAAAACGGGTACCAAGGCCCGCAGCTGGTATAATCGCTTTTTTCACCTTCATAAAATATCGCCTCATCCCAACAAATGATTTCTTTCAGCATAGCAAATGACCGTACATTTAACTACTGATTAACTTTGTACCAACGACTCTTTCCCGCTCTTAGTGGTAATAAGACTAACGACCACATAACCAGCCAGTGAAAGAATGATTGGCATGACAACCGTGTGTAATCCAAATAGGTTTGGAAGGTAAAGATGAAATAATATATAGGAAAGAATTCCGATTAACATCGAAGCCAAAGCGCCGTGTTTATTCCCTTTTTTCCAGTAAAGTCCCATAATAACTGGCCAGATGAATGCTGCCTCCAAACCTCCGAAAGCGAATAAGTTCAACCATATCAATAAATCCGGAGGATCAAGTGCCATTAAAAATACGAGTATTCCAAGCACAGCAGTAATAGTAAAACTAAGCTTCTTCACCTTTTTATGTGTAGCTTTCGGTTCGACATAATTCAGATAAACATCTTTGACCACCGCTGAACTGACGACCAGCAGCAACGAATCCACCGTGGACATGATTGCCGCCATCGGAGCAGCAAGCACCACACCTGCAAGCCAGGCTGGCAGGACTTCAAGGGCAATCAACGGCATGACCTTATCTCCAACCTCAATACCCGGCAGAATAGGACGTGCAAATACCCCGATTAGATGCATATTGAGCATGATGAAACCTACCACGATGGTACCAATGATCAAAGCCCGGTGCATAGCTCTGGAATTTTTATAGGACATCGCACGAACGGTAACATGGGGAAGACCGACCACTCCCACACCTACTAATATCCAAAAAGACGATACATAACTTGCTGAAAGGTTCCCCTCAGCGCCAAATGGGGTAATCAAATTGTGGTTTTCCGCTTGAAGATCCGTCATGATACTATCGATACCGCCCCCTGCTATGATGGTAGCAATCAACAGGACAAGCGTACCGACCAGCATGACAATTCCCTGGACAGTATCGGTCAATGCTACTGCTCGAAACCCACCGAGAATGACATAAATCAATACAGAAACCGCAAAAATGAATAATGCCGATATATAGCTCAAACCAGTTAAAGATTCAATCAACCTGGCACCACCAACCCACTGTGCGGCCATAGCTGAGAACAAAAAGAGAATGATACTGAAAGCTGAAACCAGGACCACCCATTTACTCTGGTACCGTCCTTTCAAAAAATCAATCAAGGTTACAGCGTGATACCTGCGGCTCATAATTGCAAATTTTTTACCAAGAACCATCAATACAAAATAGCCTGTTACTACTTGGGACATGGCCAGCAGTACCCAGCCAAGTCCTTCTGTATAGGCCACTCCAGGACCACCGATGAAGCTGCTGGCACTTCCGTATGTCGCAATCATGGTCATCGCAAGAATTAAACCACCCAGCTGCCGTCCCCCAAGAAAATATTCCGCTAAAAACGAAGAATCGGTCGTCCTTACATATTTACTTGCCCAAAAACCAATCACAAAAATCAGTATAAGAAAAAATACAAGAGGGATCATCACCGACCAATTCATGATTCCTCTCCCTCCTCTTCCTCAAACGGGACTTCGACAAACCATAGTTTAACCACAACCGTAACAAGTACTACCATTACGACAAAACCTAATACGCAACTATAGAAAAACCAGGCTGGAAGCCCAAATATGTACTGGTATGAAGATGGGGATTTACCTCCTAAGCCATATGCAAACCCGAACCACCAGATGAAATTGAAAACTGCAAGCGCAACACCAATCCATGCTTCCCGGTGGGCTATCCGAAAGTGTTCTTTATCTTTTGACATCATAAGTCCCTCCTCTCTTTCAAAATACTTCCTATATTGTAAGTGGAAATGATAGATTTTTCATCATTAACACGCTAAAAACTTTCTTAAACGCTATTAAATATGCGAGTAATTTCCCAACTACCCCTAAACAAAACCAATAGAAAGACCTCGCTCTTATAATTTGAGCGAGGTCTTAGGTGATTAATTCATTTGCGAGCGAAGGTACGCGTTGATGAATGGGTCAAGATCGCCGTCCATCACACCTTGCGTATTACCGATATCAAGGTTGGTCCGATGGTCTTTGACCATAGAATACGGGTGGAAGACATAGGAGCGGATTTGGCTTCCCCAGCCGATTTCTTTCTGCTCCCCGCGGATTTCATCCAGTTCTTGCTGCTGCTTTTCAATTTCAAGCTGATAAAGCTTCGCCTTCAGCATTTTCATTGCCTGTTCCCTGTTTTTAATCTGAGAACGCTCCGACTGACAGGTCACGACTGTGTTGGTCGGTGTATGCGTGATACGAACCGCCGAGTCCGTCGTATTAACGTGCTGACCGCCGGCACCACTGGAACGGTAGGTATCGATTTTCAAGTCTTCTGTCCGGACATCGATTTCCACCTGATCATCGAATTCCGGCATTACTTCACAAGATACAAAGGAAGTATGGCGGCGCCCTGAGGAATCAAAGGGGGAAATACGCACGAGACGGTGTACTCCCTTTTCCGCTTTCAAATAGCCATATGCATTATGACCTTTGATCATCAAAGTGACACTCTTTACACCGGCTTCGTCGCCAGGTAAATAGTCCATCGTTTCCACTTTGAAGCCTTTTCGTTCTGCCCAGCGGGTATACATGCGTAAAAGCATGCTTGCCCAGTCCTGAGATTCTGTACCGCCAGCACCAGGGTGCAATTCTAAAATGGCATTATTTTTGTCGTAGGGTTCACTTAACAGCATGTTGAGTTCAAACTGGTTCAAGTCTTTATTAAGCTGCTTGACCTCTGCTTCCAGCTCTACTGCAAGCTCTTCATCATTTTCCTCTTTAACCAGCTCATAGGAGACTTCCAGGTTTTCATGCGTTTCTTCATGATCCTCAAGTGTATGGACCATTTCTTTCAGGCCGTTGACCTCATTAATTACTTTTTGGGCATTGTTCTGGTCATCCCAAAAATTCGGAGCAGTCATTTCTTCTTCAAGTTCTGCAATACGTGCCTTCTTTTGATCGGCGTCAAAGAGACCCCCTGAAGTCCGCTAATCGCTTAGCCATATTGTCCAATTCATGACGAATTTCCGCCATATCCATAACAATCACCTCTTATTAAAATTCTTACTTGGAACAATGGAAGACACTCTCCCTGATGAGAGAGTGTCCGTTCATTATCTGCCGTGGCAGTTCTTATATTTCTTGCCGCTACCGCACGGGCACGGATCGTTTCGCCCGACATCTTCTTTTTTCACGTAAGGCTTGCGTGTTTTCTTTTCTTCACTTTGCTCGCTGCCAGATACCGCCTTTGCCCCCTGGGCGACCTCCTGACGTTGGAGGTTGTTGCGGACCTCGGCCTTCATGACGTAGCGGGAGACTTCTTCTTCAATGTTTTGTACCATTTGTTCAAACATAGAAAAGCCTTCCATCTGATACTCACGAAGTGGATCTGTTTGTCCATAAGCACGTAAATGGATACCCTGACGAAGCTGGTCCATCTGATCGATGTGGTCCATCCACTTCTGGTCGACGGTACGAAGTAAAATGACACGCTCAAACTCGCGCATTTGGCCTTCTTCCATTTCCGTTTCCTTCTCATCGTATCGCCGCTTCACTTTTTCCATCAGGAGTTCAACCATTTCTTCCGGTTCTTTTCCTTTCAGTTCACTTTCGGTGACATCTCCCTCATGGACCAGATTCGCACGCATATAAGAAACGATGGAATCAAGTTCCCAATTTTCATCCAGTTCATCAGTTGTATAAGCCTGGACGGTCCGTTCAAGGGTGGAATGAATCATTTCTTCGATAATGCTGCGGAGGTTTTCAGAATCAAGCACTTCAAAACGCTGCTTGTAAATAACCTCACGCTGCTGTCGTAATACATCATCATAAGAAAGTACGGTTTTACGTGCATCAAAGTTATTTCCTTCCACGCGTTTTTGAGCTGATTCAACCGCACGGGATACCATCTTGCTTTCAATCGGCTGGCTATCATCCATGCCTAAACGATCCATCATGTTACGCATGTTATCTGATCCGAAACGGCGCATCAGTTCATCTTCCATGGAAAGATAGAATAATGACATACCAGGATCTCCCTGACGTCCGGAACGTCCACGGAGCTGGTTATCAATACGGCGGGATTCATGTCGCTCGGTACCAATGACCGCTAAGCCCCCTCGCTCAACTACACCCTCCCCGAGCTTGATGTCAGTTCCGCGGCCCGCCATGTTGGTTGCAATTGTAACGGCGCCTTTCTGACCGGCATTTTCAATGATTTCCGCTTCCCGGAAATGGTTTTTTGCATTCAAAACATTATGAGGTACGCCTGCTTTCTTCAAGTAACGGGAAATCAACTCTGACGTTTCAACAGCAACCGTACCGACAAGGACTGGCTGCCCTTTATCATAGCGCTGTTTGATTTCTTCCACGACTGCCTTGAACTTTCCTTCCATCGTTTTATAAACGAGATCCGCTTTATCGTCACGAATGATCGGCTTGTTCGTTGGAATAGCAATGACTCGCATATTATAAATGTTCAGGAATTCCTCTTCTTCTGTTTTCGCTGTACCAGTCATACCTGCCAATTTATCGTACATACGGAAGAAGTTCTGGAATGTGATGGAAGCGAGCGTCATACTTTCATTCTGGATTTCCAATCCTTCTTTCGCTTCTATCGCCTGATGGAGTCCATCGCTGTAGCGACGCCCCTTCATCAGACGCCCGGTGAACTGATCGACGATAACCACATCTCCATCCTCCACGACATAATCCGTATCCCGGTGCATTGCCGCATGAGCTTTCAAGGCCTGGTTGATATGGTGGATCAGTGACACATTGGAAAGATCGAACAAGTTCTCAATCGCAAAATACCGCTCTGCTTTATTGATCCCTTCCTCTGTCAGTTGTACGCCTTTTGTTTTTTCTTCATACGTATAGTCTTCCTCTTTTTCAAGCAGGCGGACAAAGGCATTCGCTTTCACATAAAGATCGGCAGACTTTTGAGCGGTACCTGAAATAATCAATGGTGTACGGGCTTCATCAATTAAAATCGAGTCGACCTCGTCAATGATAGCAAATGGCAGGGAACGCTGGACCATTTGTTCCTTGTACAGGACCATGTTGTCCCTCAGATAATCAAAACCGAATTCGTTATTTGTTCCGTAAGTGATGTCGGCATCATAGGCCTCGCGCTTTTCTTCTTTCATCATTCCGTTCAAGTTCAAGCCAACTGTCAATCCCAGGAATTCATAAAGCTTGCCCATTTCACCCGCATCACGGCTGGCCAAATAATCGTTGACCGTGATGATATGAACGCCCTTGCCACTCAATGCATTTAAGTAAGCTGGCATTGTCGAAGCAAGCGTTTTACCTTCCCCGGTTTTCATCTCGGCGATATTCCCTTCATGCAGGGCAATCGCACCAAGCAGCTGGACGTTGAAAGGGCGCATCCCAAGTACACGCTTGGCCCCTTCACGGACGACTGCATACGCTTCAGGCAATAGCTTGTCCAGACTCTCGCCATCCTGATAGCGTTGTTTGAATTCATCTGTTTTATTTCGCAGACCATCGTCTGATAGTTTTTCCATCTCAGGCTCCAACGCTTCAATTTCCTCGGCTTGCTTTTGCAGCCGGTTGATTTGGCGCTGGTTGCCGTCACCAAATATTTTCTTTAAGGTTCCAAGCATTGCAACCGCTCCTCTATTAAATTGGTAGTTATCCGGTTGTATAGTTTAATCACACTTTATAATAACACTTCCATGAGTTGCCTGACAACAAACTCCCTTGTTTAGCTGACTGCAAACGAACAAGAGCAACTCGGGGATGAGCTGCTCTTGTTATGGAGACGTAGGAGGACTTTCGAGGAAACATGCGTGGCAGTCATTCAGCATCTGGTGTCGAACGGAATGTTGTGCTTGTCATTGACAATGAATGTTCTCGTACAAGCAGTCGATGTTCGAACCCCAGCTGTCTTCGATCCAAATCATAGATTCGCTTATTCGCAGCCGCAATAATCTCCACAAGCTGGGCAATTGTCTTCTCTTGCTGCTTGAGTTTATGGTATAGCTCCTGGTACTCCTGATTCACATAAGTAGTCAATATGGGTACGCCTCCCTGGAAGGTAATTATTGCTGCCTACTTTGTTATACCACGTGATAATTTTTATCGCTAATTTCACTTTTGCCAAAACGGACGGCGGTTTTTGTAAAAAACGCCTATTTTCCCAGTGAAAATTCTCCTTTCTAGCCAAATCGGCACTAGATTATGCGAAAACACATCTATTTTAAAAAACTTACACTTTTTTAAAAGGCATGTTAAACGTTGTTGTGATTTTCCATAAATAAACTTTTTCAATTGGGCCGAAAAGTCGAAGACTTGATTTCGAGATATTGTGTGGGAGGGGGGGCTTTGGGGAACGACTCGCTTTCCATGGGAGTACGGTGAGCTTCCTCGGGCTAAAGCCCTGCGGGATCTCACCATGTACTTTAATCCCATAGGAGTCTCGCCGTTCCCCTATGCCCCTTGCCTAGAAAGTTCTCGAAATCATACTTGTGGGGAAAAACATCTTTGAAAAGACTTCTGCCACTTCTTTATATCATTTATAAATGCTTAAGGATAAAGTTTTTAGTTGTACATTCTTTCTCTTTTTAAAGGGCCCGTTTGGTACAAAACTGGCTGGATGGGAAGGGAAACGGCGAGAATCCCGCGGGAGAAGGGGCTAGGCGAGATCCCACAGGCGCAGCCCGAGGAAGCTTGCCAGGTCCCCCGCAGGAAAGAAATGAATGCGTAATCGCCTTGGGAGACACGACACGCATAAGCAGAACAGCAAAAGGGAAGTGGTTCTTCTTCCCGTTGATGAACTGCTTATGTCGCGAGTGTCTAGGCGATGAAGCTGGAAAGCGAGTCGTTTTACGAACCATCCCATTACTCTTATGGTAACGGGCCCCACTATCTCGAAACTGATTCTTCAGCAAAAGAGCTATAATATCGACACTGAGAGTTAAAAGAGTCTTTTAAAAAAGCAATTGAAAAGGCGACCCTTCACAGGGCCGCCTTAGTTTGTTGATTTCGTAATCAGCTAGGTTCGATCAATCCATATTTACCGTCACGACGACGATAAACTACGTTTGTTTCATTCGTTTCCGCATTAGTGTAAACGTAAAAGTTATGACCTAACATATCCATTTGCAGTACTGCTTCTTCGGAGTCCATCGGCTTCAGATCAAAACGTTTTTGTTTTACGATTTCGATATCTTCATCCTCACTGGCTCCATTTTGATACTCCTGTGCTTCTTTTTCCAGTTCCGCAAATACGTATTTCGGAGCACCTTCCTGGCGGAACTTACGGTTCACTTTTGTTTTATGCTTTCTGATTTGTCGTTCCAGTTTATCAACCACAAGGTCGATGGCAGCGTACAGATCAGTGTGTCTTTCCTCTGCACGTAGAAGCAGATCCTTCATTGGAATCGTTACCTCGATTTCCTGCTCATCATTATAGACACTTAAATTTACATGGACCTCGGAAGTTACCGGTTCATCGAAGTAGCGCTCTAGCTTTCCTACTTTCTTCTCCACGTAATCTTTAATAGCCTCGGTCACTTCTAGGTTTTCACCACGAATGTTGTATTTCATATAGAAGTGTCCTCCTTTCATCCTTATGTGATTATTATTCTATCATACCCTGGCATATTCCTGCACAAACTTTCGAAATTTTCCGAATTAATTGTGTCGGAATTTGTTGGAAATTGCAGAAATATAAGTGAGGGTCTACTTATATCATACCCGATTTTAACTATGATTAAGGTAGATAAATTGTGAACATCTTCAAAGAAAGCCGTTTATTCCAAGTGCTTTTCCGTTGACTTTTCTATTTGGTTGTATATACAAGAAAACCTGCTTCTGTACATGAAGCAGGTGATTCCACTATTTTTTTTGGTCTAAGAACATACCGTCATAGCCTTTTACGCTCTGATAAGGATTGGAGTATTTCCTGGTAGATGTCTCCTGTTTCTTATGAAGGCGCATATCCGTCTTCAAATGTTCGAATTTTTTTTCCAAGCGCTCTTGTATATGCACTTCCATCAACAAAATTTCCTGCAATAATCTCTTCTCTTCTTCATTGACCGGGTCTTTTAATAGATGAATGATATCCCCACGCCTATTAATCAAGTTGGTCACTTCGTCTAATATTTGCTGGCGGTCAGTGGAAGAAAAAGGTGTCTGTAATCGTTCATTCAGACTTACTGTCATTTGATGAAATTCAGTGATATGCCCCACTATGCATTGCCGCCTTTACCAAACTGGTCCTGCCTTGTCTTGCGGATGACCTCTTTCCACGTATCACGCAATTCACCTACCAATTCACTTGCTTCTCCTAATATGGTTGTATCATTTTTCAGATTAGCATCCAGCAGACGGCGATTGATATAGTCATATAGGGGCATGATCTCTTTTGAAATAGACACTTCAGGGTCAAGGGTCACCATCAGTTCCTGAATGATTTTCTGAGCCTTTTGGATATTGATATTCTTCTGTTCAAAGTCTTTACTGTCCATCGCTTTTCCTGCTAACTTGATGAATTTCAAGCATCCATTGTAGAGCATTAATGTCAGTTCCCCAGGGGAAGCTGTTTCAACTGAATTCGTCTGGTAAGCTTGTATCGACATAATTACACTCCTTCATTAAAATCCTCCACCAAATTGTTGCATCAAATAATTAGATTGGGAATTCATTTTCTGAATTGCTTTTTCCATCTGGGTAAATTGGGACCAGTAGCGATCTTCTATTTGAATCAACCGGTCCTGAAAAGCATTCATCCGTTCGTTGATATTCTTCAACTGTCTCCCAAGTACAAAATTATTATCCAGACTGGTAGACTTTCCTGCTTTCTTTTCAATAGCTTCCACAGTGCGATCCAAAGTATCCTCCAGTCTCCGGACAATACCTTTTCCAGTTCCTTCCTCATCAGCCGCGAACAGCTGATGGACTGAATCAGGATTTTCCCTCAGCGCAGCTCGCAGCTTGTCTTCATCGATCAGCAGATTACCGCCATCACGGTAATTAGGGGAAGTAGTGATGCCAATTTGAGCCAGGTGATTATACTCGCCCGCTCCTTCCACCGTGTTATACCAGTTGTTACGCATTTCAGACAATGCACCACGTATAGCGGCATCACCACTAAGCATCCCTTTCTTCGCTTTTTCTTCCCATAATTCGATTTCTTTCTCTTCCATGCTTTCCCGCTGTTGTTCGGTCAATGGTTTAAAGTCACGGTTTCTTCGTTCCCCGACTTTTTCATTCAAACTTTCGATAATGCCATTATATTTATCAACGAACTTCGTGATTTTCTCTAATGATGCCTCAGTATTACTGGTTACATTGATTTTAGCTTGGCCGTGTGTGATGTTATTGAAATTAAACGTAACCCCATTTAAGGTGTAACTATTTTCGAATGATTCGATTCCCAAAGCACCGTTATAGGTGAATACAGCGTTATCTCCTCCGCGTTCTGCTTTATCCCAAGTCCCATCAGCTTGTTGAATACCATTTTTAATATCTAATAGGTCAACAAAGAAACTACTATTGGTAGAGGAATCAAACCCAATTTCAGCTCCTAAATAAACAGAGGGGTCTTGATTGAAATCACCTGTTTCCGTGCGCTCGAGTACTACTTTGTCCGCCTGTGAATCATAGAAAGCCCGGACGCCATTATCAGCTTCAGTTATTTTCTTTAAAATATCATTCAATGATTCGTTCCCTGAAACCGTAAAAGTTTGCTGTACAGGAGTTCCGTCCTCTTTAAAAGTAAAAAACTCATACTCTGTTTCCACGGTCGGATCGGTACTGAAATCAAACCCTGCACTATTCTTCAAATTAGGCGCAGCAGTTTTTAGCGGGGCGTCAGGGTCGAATGTCGTTCCCACAGAGGTTATTCCATTTTGGCTGATGTTGATAGCCGACGATGCCAGTTGTTCCACTTCTACATTATAACTTCCTGATGAAGCACTCGCCGTAGCCGTCGCGGAGACCGCTCCTTCCTGTGAAGAAGTAGTAGTTTTCGAGTTGAATGTACGCTGAAGCTTCATATCCAGTGTCAGATTATCAAGCTCTAGTAACTGTTTGTTAACATCCCGATAGGCATCCCGCTGCCATGTCAGCCACGTTTTATCCTGTTCCATTTTATCAAGCGGCATCCGTTCCGCTTTCATGAGATCTTTGACAATGCCGTCGATGTCCATTCCGGAAGCTAAACCACCTATACGCATATCCATTGCACCACCTTATATTTTATGATCGACGATGAAGCCAAGGGATTCAGCCATTGCCGCGTAAATATCAAGCAGACGTTTGGGTGGCATTTCCTTCACTACTTCTTTCGTCTTCGTATCAATCAAGGTTACATAGTATTCATCCAGTTTATCGTGGAACTCGAATTTCAAAGATGTATTTGCCGGTTCAAGAAATTCATTAAGCCCCTCGACTATTTCTTCTGTTTTATGTTTATCTAAATTCTTATGAGGTTCTTCATGAATTACTTTTGTAGCTTTCGTATTTTCTTCTACAGTTATATCATCCTGAACTGAAGTTGAACGTGAATGATGACTGGACTGTTGCAGGAGTTGAGAACTTGAAAAGACTTTTTCCACGTTCACAACCATCCCACTCCTTTATTCAATTTATATTTTATATCGGTTGAAACCAAAAGGAGTTGAAGTTATTCAATTAGAAAAAGGCTTGTCGCCAAGTAATAATGGTGAAAGCCGTAGTATTTTCTTATACTTTAATCTTTTAACAAAGTAAAACTTTCTTAAAGTGCAACAAAAAAGAACCTCCCCCCTGTACACTCCATTTACTGGAGGTGCTGGGGCAGAGGTTTCTCTTTAAAAATCTGGGAGATAGCTATGCCTGAAAGTATGAAAATAGAGCCTAGAATGATGGTAGGGGTCAGTTGTTCATTTAATAATACTGCTCCAAAAAACATGCCAAAGACCGGGACTAACAAAGTTGATAGAGTTGCCGTCACCATATCAATGTTGTTCAATATAATAAACCAGAGTGTAAAGCATAGGGCTGATGCCAGTACACCAGTAAATAATACATAATAGATACTTTTCGGAGTGAGATGAAGCGGTTCTCCCCATTCCATGATGAAGGCAGCGAGCGACAGACCGATAGAACCGAATAACATCTGATAGGCGGAAACCTGGAGGTTGGTGATATTTTTCAACTTTTTTCTATAGTAGACATTGGAGGCTCCCCATGAAATCGCGGCAAGGATAATCAATACTTCCCCTGTTAAAACTGTCATGTTCTGATCGATAAGTACGTCCCACCCCAATATAGTTATAAGACCGATCATTCCTAAAGTAAGTCCTGCCGCTTTCATTTTCTGTATTTTTTCACCTAAAAATTTGGCAGCGAGCAAACTGCTCCATATCGGCATGGAATAAAGCAGAACGGATGATTTGCCAGCATCTACAAACCGGAGTCCATACATCACCAGTAAAAACACCACCGTCGTTTGCAACAGACCAATGATAGCCAAATGGCGCCATTGATCTTTTGGCGGTGGCCCCACTTTGAATATCAATAACACTAAAAACATCGTCATTGTCCCTGTACCGAAACGAAGCGCAGAAAAAGTAAAAGGCCCCATGAAATCAAGTGATGCTTTCATGAGTGCCCAGGCATAGCCCCATATGATTGTAATCGACAGAATTAAGAATCCCAAAAACCCCTTTTTCTTATGTAAGGAAGATATTTCTGAGGCCAATATATTCCCCCCTTAACCTATTCCTTTGTTTTACCACCGTTCTTAAGGAAATCCATCCAGTCTGCCGGAGCTTGCATGGCTTCCTGATTCTCTTCAGTAATCTTCTCATAGACTTCCTGCCGGTGAATATCAATATGCTTCGGTGCAGCTATACCAATTTTCACTTGATCGCCTTCTACGGCGATCACTTTCACTTCAATTTCATCACCAATTTTCAGCGATTCATTTATTTTTCGATTCAGCACCAGCATGCTGTACGGCCTCCTTTCTAAAAGAAGCGAGCAAATGTTTCGTGTGGTAGGAGGTATCATTCAATATCACTTGTTTTCCTATATTTTTATTATAGTTCACTACTAGTGGAGCCTGAAGGTTCACCGTAGTTTTCGAGAATGGATCTCTTAAGGTAACCACTGATAGAATTATAACATCTTCAGGAGATACTATCTTCAATAGCTTTTGTGTCTGTAATTCAATTTCAAACTCATAATTGGGTAAGAACAAGTATGGATTCGTGACAATCAAGGCAACTTCTGGACGATGAACTGATTGCAGGACTTGATAGACCCCTTCATCTTCCATTTTCAAGAGCACAAACGCTTTTTCCTGTTCAAAACCGGGCAGTCCGGCCGGAAAGTCAATAATTTCTTTTCTTCCTATAGTCAATTCCCCAAAAAACTTCGTTACTATCTTCATATGTATTCACCCTTATATTTCAGTTTCAAATCGATAACCTTTATAAGTTAAATTCTCAAAGTCAATGTTCAATGAAGCATATTTATCCATCGAAACATCCACCTTACCAGGCTTGTAATCGTGTCGTACTTTTTGCGGTACTGCTTCAATCACCGGCGTGTTACGCGTTATATTAATTTCAGGACGCTGAGCTTGATAATTCAATTCAACCAGATCATAAGCCGGCATCCCCCCAGGCTGATAATCAAAGTTCCAAACCGCATTACGGGCTGCCTGATCGGGTATGGGATTGCCTCCCTGTTCTATCCGCATCAGTTCATCCCCTTCCCGCGATGTTGTTGCAATACCTTCCAACAATGTTTTCCTGGCGTGCTCAGCGGTCTCCCTTGTTCTGACCTGTGAACTTTTCAAACCAAGGTTATGCCAGGCATTGGACTGGTCAATCGTCAGTTTCCCTGGGCGCTGCCTGATCGACATATCTGCTTTTGGCTGCTGGATACTCTGCTGGGCTTTCGGCTGCCCGATGGACTGTCTGGCCGGCTGGATTTCTATGTTGATTGCTGCACGTTGACTGGAAAGTCTGATTTGAGGAAAATTCACCTTCTCACCTCTTATTAGAAAAACTCGGCTTGTCGCCAAGTACTTATGGCGAAAGCCTTAGTATTTTCTTATCCTTTAATCCTTTAACAAAGTTAAACTTTCCTATAGTATAAAAAAAGCTACCTGAAGTCAGATAGCTTATCGTAGAAAGTCCATCAATGTTGGCTGGATGATACGAGCACCTACTCCAAGGGCAGCACGGTGCACACTTTCCTGCGTTTTGAGCTCTGTAATAACCTTTTCGATATCAGCGTCCTCATTTTCAGAAAGAATCCTGGTAGCCGTAATTTCCTGCTGCGACAGACGATCTTCTACCAGCTCCACGCGATTCATCCTTGCTCCTAAATCCGCGCGTTCATCCACAATGTTATTAATATGGCCATCAATAGTATCCAAGTACCCATTTAACTTGCTTTCATCGTTCCCGTTCAAAGCATTTTCGAGCCCTTGAAGATCTGCAAACAATTGACCGGAAAAGACCTTGGTTGGATCGATATTGGCTTTTAAGGAGTTGCCTTTGGAAATTTCTATCATC
Organism: Halobacillus sp. B23F22_5; assembly: GCF_043497085.1. NCBI lineage: Bacteria > Bacillati > Bacillota > Bacilli > Caryophanales > Bacillaceae > Halobacillus > Halobacillus sp. B23F22_5. Next base: position 94,758 of record NZ_JBIEKI010000003.1, read on the forward strand.
ACTTCTCCGGAATTATTACTTACCTTAAAGGGGCTGGGAGCTGCTCCAGGCGGATTCTCTTCTGACACATTAACCGGAGCATTCAGGGTATCATTGCCATTGAAAATATATTTATTGTTTACTTTTGTATTGGCAATATCAATCATATGGTCCTTCAGCTGGCCAATTTCTTTAGCGATATTTTCCCTTTGGCCCTGGTCGTAAGTACCATTGCTCGCCTGGACGGTCAATTCGCGTACACGCTGCATTGCTTGGGTCGCCTTATCCATCGCACTGTCCGAGTTTTCCATCCAATTATGCATCTCACCGAGATTACGCTGAAACTGTTGGACTTCGTTCAACTGCGTACGATAATTCATTCCCTTCATCGCAACAACCGGGTCATCGGAAGGCCGATTGATTTTTTTCCCCGTTGAAAGCTGCTCCTGGTATTTACCCATCCGTTCGTAACTGTTGCTAAGATGCCTTAGCATATTGTTGCTTAACATTCCTTGTGTCACCCGCATCAATCATTCACCTACCTTCCTACTAATCCCATCTGATTGATGACCCTATCCAGCATCTCATCCACTGCTGTCATATTTCTGGCAGAAGCATTATAGGCGTGCTGAAACTTGATCATATTGGTCATTTCTTCGTCAAGGGAGACTGCACTGACAGACTGTCGGCGCTGTTCCACAGATTCTTTGAGGGTGCTTGCATTATTTTGGAGACGCTGGTATTCCTGGGATTCGACGCCCATTTTTCCGATGACTCCCTCGTAGTAACTTTTCAAACTTGTCGCTTCGCCAAGGTCAGCCAATTCAGCATCCTTCACACCGGCTAAAGCAAGAGCGTTCGAGCCATCTCCAGCATATGGCTGTCCCTTTGCCGCAGCAGCAATATTGTCTGTGTCCTCTTTAATATCAGTATGAATATCCAATCGGCCAGCCAGTCCTGCATTCATCGTACCTTCTTCTGGAAGCTGGGAGCTCCCATCTGTGAAGAACGGTTGAGAACTGACTAAAGGGTTTTCATCATTTGTATTATTCTCAATATCTTTTAATGTGGCTCCATCCTGGTGGACTTGGTTAAATTCTGTCGCAAAAGCGTAAGCCATTTTATCTAAATCCGCCAGCATATCAAGATACATACCGCGCGATTCTCCCTTACTATTCTGATAACCATGAGCCTCTTTAAGTGCGAGTAATTTTCCCTGGGAATGATATGTATCCAGATTTTTCGTATCCCCACCGCCATCCTTAGGAGACAATGAAAAACCTGTACCCACACTTCTACCCTCAACATCTTTAATCTCAGCATTCAAGTGGTAGACCCGTGACTCCCCTTGCCCCGGCTTGCCATTCACGAGCATATCTTTTTCCGTTCCGTTCACTAATTGAATAGTCGCTTGACCCATCGCCATTGCATCCGGCTTGCCATTACTCATTTCATAATTAACCTCAATGTCCACCAATTGTGATAAATCATCAATTAAGCGGTCGCGTTCGTCATACAAATCATTTGGCAGATAACCGTGGGGTTCGACATTCCCTATCTGCTGGTTGAGCTGGTCGATTTGAGTAAGCAGTGAATTGGCATCTTTGACTGTTACATCTATTTCGTTTTCTAAATCCTTTTGAATACCTTCTAAGGAGCGAGACAAATAATTGAAAGTTTCCGTGACGGCTATCCCGCGCTGGCGTACGACAGATCTTGCCCCCGCATCTTCCGGGTTGGTCGCTAAGTCTTGTAATGATTGCCAAAAACGGTCCATCGTTTTAGAAAGCCCCTGTTCACTCGGCTCATTCATGACTTCTTCCATCTTGCTAATAGAGTCAGCCTTTGACTCCCAGTATCCAGCCTTATTTGCCTCTCCTCGAAACTGAATATCTAAAAATTGTTCACGCACACGCTCGATGGAGCCCGCCTGCACACCGCTTCCAACTTGTCCCGGGATTTCCGGACGGTTTCTCGAAGCTGGCGGATATGGCGCAGTCTGTTCAAAGTTGACTCGCTGGCGTGTGTAGCCAGGTGTATTAGCATTTGCAATGTTGTGCCCGGTCGTATGTAAAGCGGACTGCTGGGTGAACAATCCGCGTTTAGCTACCTCTAAGCCATGGAATGTCGACATGTAAAATAGACTCCTCTCTTACGCTTTCGAATCAAAAACAGACCTTTTTTCTTTGGTAGAAACTCCGGTTTGTTTGTTGTAATTCATATTGTTAAGGCTTGGCTGCAGCATATCCAGCGATAAATGAATAAATTGCAGTGATTGCTTCGTCAATTCAGCGTTGAGCTGTTCCTGCTGTTTCAATTCGGAGACAAGAAAGACCAGCTCTTCAAATAACGATTGCAACAAGTTTTTTTCTTTACTGTCCTCCAGAAACCCAAGCAGTTCTGATAAGGTTGGAGCCTCTAATACTATACCTTGCTTGCGACACCAGTCTGTAACAGTATCCATGCGTTCGTTCTCTATTTTAGTAATCGCCTGGATATGTTTCCGCTCTTTGGTCAATAATTGCTGAAGACTCCCTGTCTCCCCTTGTTTTAACAGCTCTGTTTTTTCGCGGGACAAATATAATAGACTTTCATGCAATTGCTTCAACTTTTTCATTTGTTCATTGACTTTAGTGATGGACACCATTGGTCCCCCTTACTTACGGCTGTTCCAGAATTGGATCATTTTTTGTGCAGTTTTCTCCGCGTTTATTTTATATTCACCTTGATCAACCGCTTGTTTGATTTCCGCTACTTTTTTCTCACGTGCTGCATCAGGCCTGGCATTTTCCTGCAGGTTCTTTGCCTGATGGGATATTTCTACCTTATCTTCCTGCTGTAAAGCTTTCTTGATTTCTGTCTGTTTGTTCAACTGCTTTTGATAAGGGTTCAAATTGGTATGATTCGGACCATTGATTTTCATTCCCATTCACCTCACTCATTATTGCTTCCGACACTCATTCTACTCTATTTATCGGTTAATCAAAGCCATTATTTAATATTACTTTTTACCCCTTTTCAAACTGTAATAGGTCCTGGATTCAGGAGGGGATTCCGGAACAGCTTTCTCGTCAGCCCGCTGCCACACCTCATACAACGAGGTTCTGCAGTCTTCACACAGCCTCCCCTGCTGCAAAGGTACCCCACACCTGTCACAGTTATAGTGCAGGTTCGGGAAATGGGCCGTCAGCAATCTTTTTTCTTTCACAAACTGCATGATACGCTCATTTGCTACCCCAGTAGCTTCCACCACTGCCGTCACAGTCGCCTGGCGGTTCTCGCGTTTGCGAATGTAATCATAAACCATTTGAAAGTCTTTTTCTTCTTCCTGGAAACAATCGGAACAAATGGAACGAAACGATTTAACAAAAACCGCTCCGCATCTTGGACAATTCCTCAACTCCCCAGTCATAACACTTTCCCCCCAAAAAATCTTCTACTTATTATATCGTCACCTCCCGTCTAATTGATAACTTTCAACCACTTCTAATTAAAGTCAAGGAGAAAACTTTCGGTGTCCCGTTTGCTTTTAACAATTTAGCTGCATGCCTCAAGGTCATTCCAGTCGTATATATATCATCCACTAAAAGAACAGCCTGGTGGACTGGCTTTGCCAGCAGAAATGGATTGACCGTTTCCATCCGCTCCTGCCGTGATTTTTTCGATTGCTTTTCACCATGAAGGCGGGTCAGTGCCAGTTCCCTGGGAGCCTGAATGAATCCTGCTAACGCGTCTGCCTGGTTGAACCCTCTTTCTTCCATCCTCTCGTCGCTTAACGGGATCGGGACAACAACCACATCTTCTCCCATGAAGTGCTCTTGAAATTCATCTTGAATAGCTTCACGAAACAAATCTGCCAAAATATAATCGCCACGGTACTTCCAACGTGCCATAATATCTTTCATTTGCTCATTATAGTGGAAGATAGAAATGTTTTGATCAAGGACACCGCTCCACATATCGTCTTCCTCCCACCGTGTACAATCAGGACAGAGTCCGGACTTCCCCATGGGACGAGAACAGGATAAACACTTCGCTCCGGTAATTTTTTCCCACTGCACCTCGCAGGCGTTACACACAACATGTTTCTTGGGGAGCGAAAATAGATTGGACCAAGTCACTTGATGTAATATCACACAGGAACAATTCAGGCAACGCACATCACTTCCCCCTTCCTAACCGGTTCATCTTAAGGATGGTTTCCACTGCCTTTACCATGGCATCGGTTTTACCCTGATGAAAAAAGATGACTTCACCGTCGGGGTCTCTCGAGCTTCGCCCTGCCCGCCCCGCTATCTGGATTAAGGCAGCCTGGTCGAATACCACATGGCCACTGTCTAAAACGATGACATCCACAGAGGGAAAAGTAACACCTCGCTCCAATATCGTCGTTGTCACTAACACGTCATATTCGTTTTTGCGGAATTGGTTCACTTTTTCTTGACGATCTGAATCTGACGCATGTACGCAAGTGACTCTCTTGTATTGCTGTGCAAGGATTTTTTCTATCTTTTCAGCATTAGGGATGGTGGGAACAAAGATGAGGAGTTGGCGGTCCGGTCTTTTACGACGCCCCAGCCAGTCCCAAACCTTTGGTGAAAGCATGTCTTTTTTGAGTGATTTTTTAAAGTCGAAGGCAGCAGTAAAGCGGGGAACAGGAAGCGGGTGGCCATGAAAGCGTCGTGGCACAAATATAACTGGTAGTTTCTTTCGGTTGATTTCCCGTTCATGCTTCGGTCGGGGAGTAGCGGTCAAATAGATGAAGGAGGCTTGATCTTTAGCAGCTCTTTCAGTCGCATAAGGCAAAGATGCATCAGCATGATAAGGAAAGGCATCGATCTCATCGATGATCATCACATCAAATGCTCGCCCGTAGCGCAACAGTTGATGGGTTGTCGCAATAATAAACTGGGCATTACCTTGTTTATCGGGGCTGTCCCCATATAGTGCCTGGATCGATACATCGGGAAAGGCAGATACAAAACGGGGAAGCAGCTCTTTAACGACATCCGCGCGGGGAGTCGCCAGGCAGACTCTTTTACCTTGAGAGAATGCAAGACTCAGGCCAGGGAATAGCATTTCTGTTTTTCCAGCACCACAAACAGCCCAGACCAGCAAACGCTGATTTTCTTCTTGTATCGCTTCAATGATACGATCTGCCGCCTGTTGTTGAAAGGTTGTGAGCTCACTGGTCCACTGACAGGCATGAGGGTACCGATCCCAACTCACAGGGCTCCGCCAGGCATATAAATGTTCTTGTTCCGACACACGCCCCATAACGATGCATTTACGGCAATAGACCACATTACCCGGTAGCCTTGCAAATAAATAGCTTTTTTGATTGCCGCACCGGCGGCATCGATGCCCCCATGTGTGCTTTTCAATAGCAGGAATTTCGTCTAGCAAACCTAAGGAAATCAGTTCATTTAATTGTTGTTTGTTTAAAGAGATTTCTGTTTTTAATAGAAGCTTTCCAGTTAAATAGGTGTCAAGAGAAGGGTTAATAAATGAAGGGAGGACTGGTGGCTGTTTAAGAGGTGAGGGAATCCAGGAGAAGTCATTGGAAAAATAATTACGGAAGGCAAGGGTTAGATTATTCAATTCTTCATCGCTCCAATTAGGAAGAGGGAGGGGAAGCTCCCTCCCTTTATTTTTTATACCAGCCGAGTCCCAGTGCACCTTCACCAAGATGAGTTCCGATAACTGGTCCGAAATAGCTGATGGTTACCTCTACATTCGGAAAACGTTCCTCCAATTCGTGTTTGATTAGTTCTGCATCATCCAGGCAATTTGCATGGATAACAGTGGCTTTGATGGCATCTCCACTTGCTGCATCCTCTTCAAACAAGGATAGAATCCGCTTGACCGCTTTTTTTCTTGTCCGGATCTTTTCGAACGGGACAATCTTTGTATCGACAAAATGGAGGACAGGCTTAACCTGCAGCAAACTGCCGACTATTTTCTGTGCTCCTGTAAGGCGCCCGCCTCGATAGAGGTTAGTCAGATCATCGACCATGAAATAAGCACGAATCGTCTGCTTCATTTCCTTAAGGCGTGCCAGAATTTGTTCAGGGGTTGCCCCATTGTCTGCCAGTTCAGCTGCCTCCAGTACATAAAAACCCTGCATCATCGCACTTAATTCGCTATCAAAAGGGTGAACCTCAATCCCTTCTACCATGTCACCGGCAGTAATAGTCCCCTGATAAGTTCCACTTATTCCACTGGAAAGATGGATGGCCACAACTGCATCATATTCCCGGGCAAGCTCTTCCAGCTTCTCTGTCACAAGCCCGACCGATGGCTGGGATGTTTTAGGCAGCTCCTCACTGTTACGCATCATTTCATAAAAATCGCCTGCCTGGATATCGACTTCTTCCCGGTATGATTCCTCATTAATTATCACGTTTAAAGGAACCATATGTATATTATGCTTATTACGTATATCTTCAGGTATGTATGCCGTACTATCAGTCAACACCGCTGTTTTCATCAGGCATCGTACTCCTTGTCATTATTTATAAATCATATCTTCCTTCATTTTACATGAAGGCCGGCCTTTTTTCATCAGCAGGGGTAGCAAATGAAGAAATATTTTAATATAGAGGAAAAAACAAAAGCGCAAGCGCCTTGCTAGTAATGACGTTCGACTAAAACCGGCACGTCCTGTGCCAACGTCGAACTGACCTGCATCCCGCAGGCCTCCGACAAGCTTAAGACAAGCCTCTCCGTAACGTTCTTTGTCACAGAGAGGCTTGACTTAAGACCTCGCGGGGGTAGGCGCTGGAGCTGGATGACACCCACTACTGAAAGTTATCCACAAAAAGAAAATTTTATAATTTCATAGCCAAATAAAAAGACCCCGGACAAGAAGTCCAGGGTCTGACTGAAGTTATAATACTTCTACCCAGCCATTTTTAATAGCGGTAACAACTGCCTGGGTACGATCGTTGACGTTCATTTTTTGCAGGATATTGCTGACATGGTTTTTAACCGTCTTTTCACTGATATAAAGTGATTCAGCTACACCACGATTACTCTTTCCATCTGCCAACAGTTGAAGCACTTCACATTCCCGGCGCGTCAACAAGTGAAGCGGCTTACGGTATTCAATAGTCTGGAAGGATTGGCCGTTTTCTGCTGTTTCAGATAGACGGCGGTATTCGGCAACCAGGTTATGTGTAACTTTCGGATGAAGGTAAGAGCCGCCTTCGCTGACTACCTTTATCGCTTCTATCAATGCATCGGAGTCCATTTCCTTCAATAGGTAACCTTGTGCCCCCGTTTTTAAGGCATGCGTGACGTAATTCTCATCATCGTGAATGGAAAGAACGATTACTTTCAATTCCGGATAGCGGCTGATCAGCTCCGCAGTCGCTTCCACACCGTTCATATTGGGCATATTAATGTCCATAAGTACAACGTCCGGATCATGCTGTTCAACTAAATCTACCGCAGTATCCCCGTCATCCCCTTCTGCCACTACTTCAAAGCTTACTTCAAAATCTAAAATACGCTTTACACCTTCGCGAAAAAGTTTATGGTCATCAATCAATACGATTTTTGTTGTCATCGTCCTTTTCCTCCCCATCTCATAATTTCTGGGTTAACTCCGTGACTTATTTCCCTAATCTCCCCTATAAAAAACTTCAATTTGAAACATCAGCAGATATATAAGTCTATATTCCTATTTGATTACTTATTATAAATGATTTTTTATTTTTTAGGTAGTGTTACCTAAAATTACCTCTCGGTGGGAATTTGGATGATTACTACGGTACCTTGTCCAAGCTTGGAATCGATGGTCAGCTCCCCTTCAAGCATATCAACCCTTTCCCTCATTCCGACAAGGCCGAATGACTTATCCTTTTTTACATTAGTATCAAAACCTTTGCCATTATCTTTTATCACTAAAATGGCTGCTTTCGGCTTTAACTCTACTTTCACCTGGATTTCTGTAGCTTCCGCATGCTTCACGGCATTTTGTACTGCTTCCTGAACCAGACGGAATAATGCAACCTCGTACTTGCTGTCTAGCCGTCTTTCTTTACCCAGATTCGTAAATTGAACTTGCAAATCGTTATTGTATTCTTCTACCGTATTCAAATATTTCTTTAAAGTAGGGATGATTCCAAGATCATCCAACGCCATCGGCCTCAAATCATAAATGATACGGCGGACTTCATACAAAGCAGAGCGTACCATTTGTTTGACACTCTTGATTTCCGCCAAGGCTTCCTCTACACCCCGTTCGCGGAATGTCCGGTCCACAAGGTCGGATCGAATCATGACATTGGCCAGCATTTGAGCCGGACCATCATGAATCTCCCGAGAGAGCTTCCGGCGCTCTTCTTCCTGCGCCTCAATAATCTGCAAGCCAAATTCCTGTTTCTCTTTCGCATCTTCGAGAGCTTCTGATACTTGTCTGAAGTCTTCATTCAAATAATTGAGGACAACAGAAATCTTACTTACCAGCCCCTCAGCCCGCTGGACAGTGGAATCTAAGTTTTTCAGCCTGCGCTCTAAATCGTCACGGCGTTCTCTCAGCTGCTTTTCCTTTTCCCTTTTAACAGAAAGGTCCATTTGCAGTTTATGGGTTTTTTCATATACTTCACGTATTTCCTCTTCAGAATATTGATTGAAATATTTACTTACTTCTGAAAGGCGCATACGGGAGAAACGCACTTGTTGTTCAAGTTTGTCACCTTCATCTATGAGAGAAATGACCTGTCTTTTTGTCTCTTGCAGCTCTTTGTGAAGTTTTTCAAACTCATTGCGGGACTCTTCTCCTATATGAAAAATCTCGTCCTTGCTGTTCGTGACATTTTCAATCATTTCTTCGATGACTTGATCAAGTGCTTTTTCCTCAATTCTTGTCTCTTTCATCATAGGACTCCTCCATCAATATTCACATACTCATTCGAATTTCCTAAGTACTTTTGTGGGGGTGTTGCAATAAAAAATAATTCTTTTTATATTCCAGATAATTATTTGCCGGCATATAGAAACCGCTATATAATTAAGTTCTTAGGAGGTTTTTTATAATATGTTGGAAAGCTATTATACCGTAAAAACAGAGGGTTCAGAAGAAATAACCATCCAAAAGTCACGGTTTATCGGATACATACGTCGTTGTGAAACAGAAGAAGCAGCTCAGGCCTTCATTCAGGAGATAAAGAAAAAACACCACGATGCCAACCATAACTGTTCAGCCTACATGATTGGTGAAAATGACCTGATTCAGAAAGCAAACGATGACGGTGAACCAAGTGGCACTGCTGGAGTACCGATGCTTGAAGTGTTGAAGAAAAAAGGTCTGAAAGACACCGCGGTGGTTGTCACCCGGTACTTCGGAGGCACAAAGCTTGGAGCAGGCGGCCTGATCCGGGCTTATTCCTCTACAACTTCTGCCGCTATCAGGGCAACTGGTATCGTCAAACGTCAATTGATGCAGGAAATGAGAGTTACTGTCGACTATAAATTGCTTGGGAAACTCGAAAACACGCTTCGTAATTCGAATTACTTATTAAAAGAGATTAAATATCTGGAAAATGTGGAATTTATTATATATGTAGAAAGTGGCCAAGAAGACTCCTTCTCTCAATGGATCGTAGATTTGACCAGTGACCAGGCAACAATCGAACAAGGCGAGAGGAGTTATATGGAAAAAGATGTACCTGATGAATAATCACCCTTCCCCCTTCCTTGGCTCACTCCCTAAATGAAAAGCTCTGTTAAATCACACTATTGATTTTGAACTTAAGCTCCCTTTACTTGAAGACACAGTTTCGAGAGAAACTGTGTCCGTTACGGTTGTGAGCGTTTGGAGGTCCGGGAAATCACTCGCTTTCCATGGGCATGTGGTGAGCTTCCTCAGGCTTCGCCTTCCGGGATCTCACCGATCATGTTCATCCCATAGGAGTCTCGCAATTTCCCGGACCTCCTTCCGTTAAGTGAGCAAAACGGAAACTTCGGTATGCCATCCTTCAAGCATAGGGAGAGCTACTCATGAAAATGTGCTTATAACATGCATCATAGGTTTATATGGCTTATGGAAGACATCTTCATTTAAGGCAGGGATTCGTTTCTCTCATCCTTCGGATGGGGTGGTTGGGAAACTGCGAGACTCCCGCGGGAGAAGGAGTTAGGCGAGATCCCACAGGGCGATAGCCCGAGGAAGCTCGCCAGATCCCCCGCAGGAAAGCGAGTAGTTTCCAAGCCACCCCTAACGCTTTTATGGTAAAGAACCTTGAAACTGAGTCTTCCATAATACGGCCTTTTAGTGGAATAAGCCTCTAATGAAAAGTCAACAATTACGTTAAACAGAGCCAAATGAAAAGGAGAATCCCTATCATGAATAGAAAACTGAAAATCAGCCTGCTGGTCGTGTTATTTCTACTGGTAGCAGGAATAGGGACAGCCGGAGGATATGCTTTGTATTTGTCTCACAAAGCACAACAGGCAGTTTCTGACTCACAGCAGGGGCTCGGTCGAGGAGAAAAATCGGCGATGCGGGATTCAGCAGTAAACCCCTTTGATGATAATTTCTCCGTTTTGTTTGTTGGGGTCGACGATAGTGAAGAACGGGAAAAAGAAGGAAAAGCACTATCTGATGCGCTCATCCTTGCCACATTCAACGAAGAAAATAACTCAGTAAAAATGGTTAGCATTCCCCGCGACTCCTACGTTAATATCCCAGAGGTAGGGTATAAAGACAAAATCACCCATGCCCATGCTTTCGGTGGAATTGACGCTACAATCGAAGCAGTTGAGGGCATGTTCCACATCCCAGTTGACTATTATGTCCGTTTGAATTTCAATTCTTTTGTTGAGGTCGTAGATGCTCTTGGCGGAATCGAGTACGATGTACCATTTGAAATTAAAGAACAGAACAGTGATGACCAGCTAGAAGCTATCCACCTGAAGTCTGGACTCCAGGAATTGAACGGAGAAGAAGCCTTAGCTTTAGCACGAACAAGAAAATATGATAGCGACTTAGCAAGAGGGCAAAGACAAATGGAACTTATTCAGGCCATTGTCCAAAAGGCTAAAAAAGCAGAGGCGATAAATGACTACGGCAATCTCATCGACTCAATAAAAGGTAATTTCACGACAAATATGGCCTTTAACGAGTTATTATCTTTTAAGGATTACTTTCTCAATGAAAATGGACTGCAATACGATGAGATGCAACTAGAAGGAAAAGGTATTTGGATCAATAATGGCTGGTACTATGAGGTTAAAGAAACCCGTTTAGTTACAATCCGGGAGAATTTGAAGAATCACTTGGATATTGAAATGAATCACAACTACGATAGCGAGTTTACAGCAGAAGAAACTACACCTTATCATTAAAACATTTTTACAATTAAACTTGTCTTATTATTAGACAAAATATTTCCCTGGAAATGGGCAATAAATAAGACATACTGTCAAAATTGAAAGAAACAGCACTCGCCAATAATGAGTGCTGTTTTAGTTTTTATCAGATTGGCCAAAACCAACCTTTATAACCCTGCATGGTATTTGCGTGCATAGCATAAAACACTTAGAATGGGGAAATGCTACTTTTTTAGGAGGAGTTATTAACATATGAATAAAATGAGAGAAAGACGGACTCTTGAACGTTCCCTAAAACCTCATTGGGTTTGGGCCATTGCCTTTGGTTCAGCTATAGGCTGGGGTGCATTTGTCCTGCCGACGGATTGGATATCCCAGGCTGGACCTATGGGAGTTGTCATAGGAATCCTGCTCGGCGCAATTTTAATGATGGTAATAGGGGTGAGTTACGGTTTTCTTATTGAAAAATTTCCTGTCACCGGTGGGGAATTCGCCTATGCATATATCGGATTCGGTCGAACGAGTGCATTCATCGCAGGATGGTTTCTTACATTAGGTTATATGTGCGTTGTTGCTTTGAACGCATCTGCATTAGCATTATTAAGTAAATTTTTGTTTCCTGGAATTGTAAATCGAGGCTACTTATATACGGTGGCCGGCTACGAAGTGTACATTGTACAAATTTTAGTAGCCAGTGTCGCTTTGATAGCTTTCGCTTTCTTGAACATTAAGGGAGCCAGTTTTTCTGGTCGCTCCCAATTCATTTTCAGTATGGTCTTAGTAGGTGGTATTGTCTTGCTTGGTATCGGTGCGATAGTAAGTAGCGGACCAAGTCTTACTAATACGCTTCCAGCTTTCGAACCAAGCCAGTCAGCCATTGCTTCTATTCTTACAATCCTTGCACTGGCACCATTCGCTTATGTCGGTTTCGATAATATTCCTCAAGCAGCCGAAGAATTCAAATTTGAATCTAAAAAAGCTTTCGGATTAATTATCTGGTCGTTATTGGCTGCAGGGCTTGCCTATGCCGCAATGATTTTAATTACCGCCAGTACAATGCCGTGGCAAGAACTTCTTGTGCAAACAGAAAACTCTGTATGGGGTACCGGAGATGCTATTGAAAGTTATATGGGCAGAATAGGCGTCTTTATTATCGCCATCGCTGTTTCAATGGGGATATTCACTGGATTGAACGGCTTCTACATTTCTTCCAGTCGTTTAACATTCGCTATGGGAAGAGCTCGGATTCTTCCTAATATGTTCCGGACACTTCATTCGGAGCATAATACTCCATATGTGGGAATCCTGTTTACCATGGTTGTGTGCCTAATCGCTCCGTGGTTCGGACGTGAAGCCTTGCTTTGGGTAGTTGATATGTCATCTACCGGAGTAGCCATCGCTTACTTTTTCACCACCGCAACAGCTTATAAGTATTTTCGTTGGTCAGACAACCAGTCTGCTAACGGAAAGATTGCAGCTACGGCTTCACCTGTAAAGAAGCTGCTTTCCCTGGTAGGAATGGTCAGTTCGCTGTCCTTTTTAGGCCTATTATTACTACCATTCTCACCGGCGGCTCTAGGAAAAGAATCTTATATTGCTCTTGGGGTATGGGTGTTAATCGGTGTCATCTTTTATCTGACGAATATAGGTCGACAAAAGAAAATCGGAGAACAAGAATTGAATTACCTTATTTTGGGAAAAGAAAAAATATAAGCATAAACACAAATCGAGCAGGGATATTTACCTGCTCGATTTTTCATTTCTCAAACCTTCTGCATTTTTGTTTACTTGTCCCAGCTTCCAAGCTGTTAAGTCTTCGAGTGGTACTCCAAGTGTATCTGCAAACTTTTTCATGATAATTAATGAAGGATTTTTTTGGATTCCTCTTTCAATATTACTGATATAAGATTTAGAAACTCCAGAGCGACTTGCTAATACACTCAGTGACATTCCCCGCTCTTCGCGTAACTCTCTTATTCGCTCTCCAATCATAATGATCCCTCACCTCTCCTTCTTTTGTTCTTTAAAAAGAACTAAAAATTAAAAAATAAAGAAATATATACGTTCATTATAACGAATTACACTATAAGTATAATTAAAAAATTATGAAATGGAAAAGTCCATATTAATTTTAATCGTTTATTTACTCTTTAAATACTCTTTTATACGTCTCTTTACTGCTATTTTCTAACTAATTCAAAACAAGCGTTCCGCAAGATGCAGAACGCTTGTTTTTACACAAAGTTCTTTTTTTCTAATAAATCATAAAACGTTTCTCGGTCTCGATTATCTAATGCTTGATCAATCATTCTGTTAAAGTTAAGCTGCTCTAATTGTTCAAATAGGCCTTCTAATGCTTCATCATTTTCATTTTGTTTATCAACAGATTGAGACTTCTCTTTTAAGTAAGGATCTACAATGGAGTTTAAATGGGTAAGGAAGTCAGGTAATTGCAGCAGGTCGGTGACAGCCACATAGATCATCTTCTTACCACGCTGAAATACAAAAATATCGAAAACATTGTGCACCTTTTGTTTTTTGCGATCAATAATTATTTCTTTAGCCTCTAACGGAACGAAGTGGTAAAGCTCTTCATCTACATATAGAGAAAAATACTGGTAGGCCAGAACAACACGGACAAAGCGTTCATCCTCTTTGACATAATAGGGCTTCAACATTTTAATCGATAACATATCTGACCACCCTCTCATTTAATCTGAATATTCAGTATTTTATATATATTATGACGCATTCTGCGGGATATGAAAAGGAAAGATAACTGGAAAATAAAAAAACAAGCTATGTTAGTACCTTACACACATAGCCTGTCCTGTTATTTTTTATTTTGCTGTTTTAACTTCCATTCATTGAATTCCAAGAATTCACGAAATTGTTCCTTTGTTATACCTGAGTCCATTGCAGTCTGAACCAGTTCAAGCCAATCATCATCTAAGGATGAAGTCTCCTTGGATTCCTTACCTTCTATCAATTGATTGACGGAAACACCTAAAACTCTGCCGACTTTTTCTAAAAATTGAATAGATGGATTCGTTTGACGGCTCCGCTCAATTGAACTTAAATATGACTTTGCTACTCCTGCTTTTTCTGCAAGTTCCGACATCGACAGACCTTTTGATTTACGTAATTCTTTAATACGTTCCCCAATCAAGCTTCTCACCTACTTTCACTGCGATTATACCACAGCGGAAATAAGCGCTTCTACATCATTTCAGAAAAATCGTACTAATTGGCTTATCCTGTGACTTTTTACACGCAGCTTTCAAAAAGAGTTCAACTTCCGCTTTCGTTAATCCTAAAGCCCGGGCTTGCTCCATCAGCAACAACCATTCCACATCCAACCGACCGTTTAGCTGATTCTTTTTCATGAATGATCCCTCCATCACTCATCACCCAAGGCAACCCGGCGGTCATAGCCCCTAAATATGTAATTGTTTGTATGTGATGGCCTTAGACCCGTGGCTTTGCGTCCTTATCTTTAGATAAGTTTGCCTTTTCAGAAGCGATTTTTTTAAACATTCTGATATTTCATATTGTACTATAGTCCAGCAGGTTTTTCTAGTAAAATATAATCATATCATTGGGTAATAGTAACTATTTTTTATTTTTCATCAGGAAACATATTAAACAAATAAACGTTTTCCGTTTCTTCCGAAGAAAGTTGATAGGATTCTATATCTACATTTTCAAAATGTGTTCCATTCTCTTGAACAAAACTGATAGTGGTAATGAGAGTATCTTCGTCATTTGGAGGGGAGGGGTCAGGGTTAACAATTTCAATTACCCATTCATAGTCAAACCGTTCAATACATGCTTGTTGGAAAGCGATAGGCTGTTCATCAAAATAAATTTCTTTTATTTTACAGATGTTTCTTTTATGTTGTTGCATTTTTGCCCCTTCTTTCCGATAGTGGGAGATAGTATTATATTCCCTTCCTGGTTATAAAAAAACTTAATTAATAAAAAGGGACAAAGCCCACCTGAATACGGAAGGCTTGCCCCTGCTCTTATTATTTTGGTAAATATTTTTCTACGGCTTCTTTCAATCTTACGAGCCTTTGCTTACTTTCTTCCTTACTGGATGATTTTACTCCATAATAAAATTTGATCTTAGGTTCCGTGCCTGATGGACGTAAACAGAACCAGCAATCGTCCTCCAATACAAATTTCAGCACATTGGCGGCCGGAAGTGTAATTTCTTCTTGTTCTCCAGTATCAAGCTTTTGTCGGCGGGATTTGGCATAATCTTCAACGGCAAGGACCTTTAAGCCACCCGCTTCTGTCAGCTTTTCTTCACGGAAAGTATCCATGATTACCTGGATTTTTTCGGCTCCTTGCTTGCCATCAAGTTTGATAGATTGCAAATCTTCCATGTAGTAACCATGGCGTTGATAGAGAGTATCCAAAGCCTGAAGCAGGGTTTTCCCTTTTGTCTTCCAAAACAGCGCCAATTCTGTGGCAAGGACAGCTGCCTGGACGGCATCCTTATCGCGGGCAAAATCCTTGGCAAGGAAGCCATAGCTTTCCTCGTAACCGAATAAAAACTCATGTTCACCTGTACGTTCGTATTCACGGATTTTTTCCCCAATGAACTTGAAACCTGTCAGAGTATCCAACGTTTCAATATTATAGTAAGAAGCGATAGCCCGACCGAATTCAGAAGTGACAATCGTCTTGATCATAATGCCATTATCAGGAAGATCGAGGTGCTGGGATAACAGGTAGTCCAGCATCAAAGCTCCAAGCTGATTGCCCGTTAATACCTGGTATTCACCATTATCATCCGGGACAGCCACTCCTAGCCGATCAGCATCCGGATCTGTTCCGATTAATATATCGGCTCCAACTTCTTTCCCTTGTGCAATAGCCATTTCGAATGCCTGGTGTTCTTCCGGATTCGGAGAAGCAACTGTAGAAAATTCCGGATCGGCTTCGGCCTGCTCGGCGACGACATGGATGTTTTTAAAGCCGGCTTGTTCCAACCCTTTTCTGACCAATACATTAGCTGTGCCATGCAATGGGGTGAAAACTACCTGGAAATCGTCACCTGCATCATGGGTAATATGCGGATTCAGGTTGACGCTTCGAAGCTCCTTCAAATAAGCCTCATCTACTTTTTCATCAATCCATTCCAGCAAGCCCTCGGCTTCCAGTTTCGCCTGGTCAGCCGCTTCTACTTCCAATTCATTATCTATTTGATTGACCATCTCAATTACGGCCCCTGCTTCAGCAGGCGGCAACTGACCGCCATCCTCATTATAAACCTTGAAGCCATTATATTCAGGCGGGTTATGGCTGGCTGTAATGACAATGCCGCCGGCCGTATAGAGATAACGGACAGCATAGGACAATACAGGGGTTGGACGGAGGGAAGTAAACACATATGTTTTGATACCATGATTCCCCAGTACCTTAGCGGTTTCTACGGCAAATTCCTGTGACATATGACGGTTGTCATAGGCAATAACAATACCATTCTGCTTCCACGCTTCGCCACGCTTTTCTATGTATCTCGCAAGTCCTTCCGCAGCCCTGCGGATGGTATAGATGTTCATACGGTTGGTTCCAGGTCCCAGTTTTCCTCGCATACCACCTGTACCGAATTCTAAGTTCTTGTAAAAAGCATCTTCTAAGGATTGTTCATCCGATTGAATTTCTGTAAGTTTATCGCGTAATTCTTTTTCTAACAGGTCAAAATCATTCCATCGTTGATAAGAAGTCTGCCAGGTCATAGGATCATCCTTTTTGTTAGAATAATATACTCTTGCTCATTATATCAGACACACAACAATTTTTTATGACATTTAATGTCGAATTGTACTAAAAATTATAGCTTATTCTGACGAAAAGACAAGAAATCCCCAAGGCCGTTGAACGTCCCCAGGGAATTTTTTATTTATTCGACCATGAAACGACCATTTTCGCTTTCCCTTCGATTTCAAACGGATCCATTGTCGTGGGGAGGATGAAATGGCTGCCTTTTTTAATCGCATGTCGCTGATCACCGATTTTGACCATCCCTTTTCCTTCAATTACGCTGACAAGGATATATTGATCAAATCGAAATTCCGGGGACCGGCCATCCAGTTCCCACAGCACGACACCAAAATAATCTGCTTCGACTAAGCTTTCTTCTTTAAGCCCTTTATCTTTGCGCGACTTACGTTCTAGTTCTGGATCTTGATGAGGAACGGTGGTCACTTCCAATGATTCTTTGAGATGAAGGTCTCGTTTTTTTCCATCATCACCTGCACGGTCATAATCATAGACACGGTAAGTGATGTCCGAACTCTGCTGGGTTTCAAGAATTTGTACGCCTGCTCCGATTGCATGAATGGTACCACTAGGAACATAGAAGAAATCCCCTGGATGAACTTTGACTCTGCGCAACAGCTGATCCCATTCCCCGTGTTCCACCATAGACTCTAACTCTTCCTGGGATGTCGCATGATGACCAAATACGATTTCAGCGCCTTCCTCGCAATCGATGACATACCAGCATTCCGTTTTTCCATATGCTTCATCTTCTTTATCTTGCGCATAAGTATCGTCAGGATGGACTTGTACAGATAAATCTTTTTTAGCATCGAGAATTTTAACTAATAGGGGAAATTCATTCCCCTCCTGGTTACCGAACAACTCCCGGTGCTCATTCCAGGCTTCTGTCAATGTCTTTCCTTCCAAGGGCCCGTTCATTATCTCATTCGGTCCATTGGAATGAGCCGAAATCCCCCAACATTCACCTGTATGCTCCGATGGGATTTCATAGTTGAAGATTTCACGCAGCTGCGTGCCCCCCCATATCCTTTCTTTGAATACCGGTTTTAGAAAAATCGGTTCGTTGTACATGAATCATGCTCCTTCGATTAAGTATTCCTATCCGTTTCTAAAATTGTACTATATCAAGAATAGGATAGCTATCGTTTCGCTACATGGAAAAAGCTTGCTATACCGGTATATCATCCGGTAAGCAAGCTTACTTTTTATGATGAAAGTGCGTCTGTCAGTGGTGGTACGATTTGTTTCTTGCGGGAAACGACACCTTCTAAGACTGCTTTATTCTCAGACAATGTAACGTCAAAAGCTTTTTCTACAGCAGCCGACTTATCACCCATCACTACTGCCGTCGAATCGTTCGTCAAAATATCTGTAACGACGAACACAAACAAATCCAGGCCTTTTTCATCGATCGCTTTTTGCATTTCTGCTTCAATCTCAGCCTGGTTGGCAAGTACTTCACTTGTATCAACCGTGTTAACTTGGGCTACTTCAACGTTTGAACCGCTCATGTCGAAGTTCTTGGCATCGAGGCTGATCAGCTCTGCCATTGTTTTATCGCTGATATCAGCTCCTGCTTTCAACATTTCCAGCCCGTACTTTTCTGCATCAATACCTGCGATTTTCTCTAGTTCTTTCGCTGCTGCAACATCTTCATCTGTACATGTCGGTGATTTGAATAGTAAGGAGTCAGAGATAATCGCTGATACCATAAGTCCAGCCATTTGCTTGCTGATCTCAACGTTATGTTCTTTATATAATTTGTTCAGGATTGTAGCGGTACAACCGACCGGTTCGGCACGGTAGTAAAGAGGACCCTGTGTTTCAAAGTTTGCAATACGATGATGGTCGATGACTTCCATTACCTGAACTTCATCAATATCATCAACGCTTTGCTGCCGTTCGTTATGGTCGACAAGGATGACCTGCTCTACTTCGTCAGACGCCTTTTCGATCAGACGTGGTGCTTCTACACCGAATTGCTCCAGCGCGAATTGCGTCTCGCCATTCACCTCACCCAAACGGACCGGCTCGACGTCCTCCCCAATTTTAGACTTTAAATCAGCATAGACAAGCGCTGATGTAATCGTGTCGGTATCCGGATTCTTATGTCCGAAAATTAACTTTTTAGCCATGATAAAACTCCTTTTTTGGTGATATATGTCGCTATTATAACATTCATTTTCTCCAGAAGGGAGAGAAAAGCTGAAAACGAATCACCCCGGAGCATCCATAGTTTGGAGGGATCCGGGGTGTGCTTCATTATTATTTTTTAGCTGGTTTTATAAACTCTTGTTTCATAGGGTTTTAGTGTGAAGTTCTGAAGTATGTTAGGTGCTTCATAATTGCTGATTAATAGCTCGCTATTTTGTACACCATTGAATTCTTCAGGGATATAAAAATCTACTTCATCTGCTGTGAAATTGTTGATGACCAGGAGTCTTTCATCGTCCAGCTCACGGATATATGCAAAGATGTACTCATCCTCTTCCAATAAAGGACGGTAATCACCATATACGATAATGTCGTGTTGTTTGCGAAGAGTAATCAACTGCTTATAATAATGAAAGATGGAATCTTCGTTCTTCAAATTTGCTTCAGCATTAATCGTTTTATAATTTGGATTAACTGGAAGCCAAGGTTCTCCATCTGTAAAACCTGCGTGTTTACTGGTGTCCCACTGTACAGGAGTGCGGGCATTATCTCTTGACTTTACATGGATGGCCTTCAACAATTCATCAGGATTTTCACCGGCTGCTACTCTCTCATGATACATGTTCAAGGTTTCAATATCCTGATAGTCTTCGATACTATCAAAATGAACATTCGTCATCCCGAGCTCTTCCCCCTGGTAAATATACGGCGTACCTCTCATCATATGCAGAGCGGTGGCAAGCATTTTAGCTGAAATTTCGCGATAGGCTTCGGAGTCATTACCGAAACGGGATACGACTCTTGGCTGATCATGGTTGTTCCAGTAAAGACTATTCCAGGCTTCATCTGATAAGCGTGTCTGCCATTTTTTGAAAATCTTTTTCAACTCCACTAAAGACCAGGGACGCGGATCCCATTTCCCGCCTGGACCTGCATCAAGGTCCATATGTTCAAAATGGAACACCATATTCAATTCTTCCCTGTCCTCCCGTGTATAGAGCTCCGCCTGTTCCGGAGTCACCCCTGGCATTTCACCGACAGTCATAATGTCGTATTCAGCCAATACTTCCCGGTTCATTTCATACAAGTAGTCGTGGATTTTCGGTCCGTTCATGAAGTACTTGGCACCGGAGGCGTAAGTCTTCCCTTCCACTGCTTCTCCATCTGCATAGCTCGGATCTTTGGAAATGAAATTGATCACATCCATGCGGAAACCGTCGATTCCTTTATCGAGCCACCATTTGATCATGCTGAACACCTCGGAACGGAGTTTTGGATTCTCCCAGTTCAGGTCAGGCTGTTTCTTGGAAAACAAGTGCAGATAGTAATCATCTGTAGCTTCATTGTATTCCCAGGCAGAACCACTGAAAACCGATTCCCAATTATTCGGTTCCTTGCCGTTTTTACCGGGACGCCAAATATAGTAGTCACGATACGGATTATCCCTCGATTGCTTTGCTTCCATGAACCAGTGATGTTCGTCTGAAGTATGGTTGACGACCAGATCCATGATCAGCTTCATCCCACGGTTATGTATTTCGGCAAGCATCCGATCCCAATCTTCCATCGTGCCGAATTCATCCATGATTTTTTGATAGTCGCTGATGTCATAGCCATTATCATCATTCGGAGATTCATAGACGGGAGACAGCCAAATGACATCGATTCCCAGTTCCTTTAAGTAGTCCAACTTTTCGATAATACCGGGAATATCACCAATTCCATCACCATTGCTGTCATTGAAGCTGCGGGGATAGATTTGATAAATGACACTCTCTTTCCACCAGGTCCGTTTCATAGCAGATTCCTCCCTCATAAGTTGCGCAAACGTTTTCCCGTTCATTTTAACATAAATATAGCAACAAAAAATGAATAAGTTACCCTGGAAGATCTAGTATTTATGAAGTCGAACGAAACACTTGCCCCTGTGTTGATACATCGTATCAGCTATCAGACTGAATGATGAATTTAAAGCCTGCTTAGAAAAACTTTGAACAAATCAAGGAAAGATTGTCTGCTTTAAAGGGGATTACCTACCTGGTATCCCTCCAAGGCTATCCATCCAATAAATCACATACAATTTTTAAAATACTTATCGAAAGACTATACCCAGGTATAATATTTTTTCTATATGTCCGGTGATAAAGTATAACTAATGTGGATACGCCAAGGAAAATGAAAAGGAAAGGTGGGAAAAGTATGGAATCTCAAGACGTAAACCAGACCTCTGGTGCAGCGACAAGTCAAGATGTAGAAGATAATAAGTTGATGGCTATTCTTGCTTATTTTATTTTCTTTATTCCATTGCTTGCTGCAAAAGAATCTCCATTTGCCATGTTCCATGGCAATCAGGGATTGTTGTTATTCCTGTTAGCTGTGGCAATCAATACAGCAGGTACGATCATACCTGTCATTGGCTGGTTAGTAATTCTGCCTTTTGGAAATATCTTAGTTTTCGTTCTCTGGGTCATGGGTATTATAAACGCATCTAAAGGGGAATTAAAGCGGCTTCCGATGATCGGAAAATACGATATCATCACAGTGCCCGAACAAAAATAAAGCGTGCTTGCTGCTACAATCCCAACCATCTGAGAAGAACAGGTCTCCCTGTTCTTCTTATACATTTCGCGTTATTTCCATGATTCGCTTGATGAGTTGCGTACGATTTTTAACCTGAAATTTCTTCAATACACTGCTAACGTGCTTTTTGACAGTTATTTCTGTAATATAGAGTTCTTTTGCAATAGCTTTGTTCGAATACTCCTGGTGGATGAGACGGAGAATTTCCTGCTCCCGAGGCGTCAGTCCCAGCCGCTTAATCTGTGCAACATCCAACGATTGTTCTTGAGAATACATCCGAACGACAAGCTGCTTCAAATATTCAGCCAGCCTCGTCCCCCTGACATCCAAAATATATGTCGGTGAAGGCGCATTCGGACCATAATCATAATGAGTGGCCTTTGTGACTTTTTCAAAACCAAATACTTGGATCAATTGTTGAAAAAAAGGAATCGGTGTAGAAGTGATGATTCTTCCTCCAGATAGCAACAAAGGAAATAAACTATATAGCAGATAAGAACGTGTTTCCGCATCATTTGTATCCAGACAATCGAGCATACGGATGAACCAGCCGGACCGTGTGTCCTCTGAAACTGCATATTCTTTTTCCTCATTAGTCGTCAAGCTGGTAAAATAAGCACGCGAGACTGGTTCCTTTTTCAGATGTGGAATTGTTCGACGGTTAATCGGCACGATAATCGAAACTCCTATCGTTTCACCTGACTTACTCTTTACTAATCTGCATACGTCATTGCCCAATTTCCTCACATAATCCGCTCCAATCAGCTCGGATTCTTTCTGGTTATGCTCGAAAGACACATAGTGCTTGTAGGTTTGTTTTGACTCACGATGATAATAATGGGCGATACTCTCCGAGAACTGCTTGCCTCGCCTTTCAAAATAATTTTCTACCTCCGGGAAATTGTGGTCCCCTACTGGTTCGATATAAACATCCGATGAAGCAGGAGCCTGAAAGAAAGCAGACTGAATCATCTCTTCATCCAGATGATAAAAGAATTCGGCCATTTCTCTTTCCGCTTCTTCATTGGACTGAATACGATCCAAATAATAAAAAGCACTATTCATTTTTAACGTTTTATACCTGTCTGGCTTACGGTGCTTTAGATCGAAACAAATAGCAGAGCGCACCAGGTCATGTAGCGCCCAGCCACGCTTATTCCTTTTTACAAAGGAAAGCTGGTTAAGCTTTCCAAACATCGAAAACTCAATTTTTTCTTTTGTTACATATGCCAAAACCTCCTGATCAAAATGCCGAAGGATTGCCGCTGCTTCCAATAGCTCTTGCAACTCCGGGTCAGCTACTTCGCTTAGCCAGCGCTGTACCAAATATGAAAAAAGCTCATTTCCTTCTTCCTGTTGGAGCATAGCACCGAGATCTTCGTCACGGTTGATCACACTTAATGATAAAGTTAATGGATGCCCTCTGGTGAAATACCAATATTCACTAATGGCATCTTTACTGCTAATCCCCGCGTTATAAAGATATTGCTGCGTCTGTTCCTTATCAAAAGATGATATTTCCAGTTGTTTAATCAACCTGCGCCAGGAAGGGGATTCTATCCATGAACCAGTCAGCGGTTGACGGCCCGCCAGGACGATCGACACGTTTTCGGGAAGCTGTCTTAGGACAAAGTCACGGAACCATCGGTCGAGATGGTTCATTTTTTCGTACGTATCAATTGCCAGAATTAGATGATGAGTTTTTGCAGCTTGCTGTAATCGTTGAAAACAATCATTCATTGCGGGAGAAGAAGGGTGAACTTGATCAGCAGCTGACTGGGTAGCTGCTTCTAACATCGTTATGATATGCCCGGCAAGCGTTGAAGGAGAATGGAGGAAATCTTCACTATCTAAATGCAAATAGATGGTTGCTTCCATTTGAAGGGCTATCCGATGGAATGCATGTAGCAAAAATGTTTTACCAACGCCTCCGGTTCCGTAAAGGTGAAGAATCTGTTTATTGCTGTCACTTCCACTAATAAAATTCTGGAATTCTTCCAGCTCTTGTTTTCTTCCAATAAAAATATCATTTTCACTCGTCATCAAATGCGTGTCTAAACCTTCCAAAGCCGTTCCTTTATCAGGTTCAGGAAAATACATGCCTCGCCCTCCTTATTTAAATGGCCGTTTCAGTAATATGCATCCAGCTTTTGAACTTTAGAATTGAATGTATGAGAGAGGTGTATGGATGAAACAGTGGTTAAAACAAATATCTGCAAAACGCAGTCCTCCTAATAGTATATTAGTTATATTTTGCTTTATCGGTAAAAATTCCTGTTTTTTAGTAAAATAGATCTATGAAACTGTTTTATCATCAAAAAAAGCGTGGAGTGGTCTCCACGCTTTCTAATTATTTAGCTGCTAAAATTAAAGCTCCTTTTATGCCGGCTTCATTGGTCAAGCCAGGCGGCACAATATAGTTATCTACGCGATCTGGAGTCAATAACGGAGAGCTGACATAACCGTTCAGCATGTCCACTACGTTTTTTCTGATTAAATCGAACAAATGGGATTGCTGCATTACGCCGCCCCCCATGATCACCCGTTCAGGTGACAAAATGTAAATGTAATTGACGATTGCCTGCGCTAAATAGTAGGATTCCATTTCCCTTACCAGTTCATTGTCTGTTAAATCTTTACCAGGTTTTCCCCAGCGCTGTTCAATGGCAGGACCTGCCGCCATTCCTTCCAGACAGTCGCCGTGATAAGGGCAGGTTCCTGCGAACGTATCTTCTTCATGACGCCGGATAGCAATATGCCCCATTTCCGGGTGGGATAATCCTTTCAGTGTTGTACCGTTCACGATGGCTCCGGCGCCAATGCCAGTACCGACCGTAATATAAAGGCAGGACCTCACATCCGTAGCATTTCCCCATAAGGATTCAGACAAAGCTGCCACGTTGACGTCAGTATCCACAACTACCGGAACGCCTGTATGTTTATTGACTTCGTCTGCAAGCGGAAAATCGATCCACGCGGTCTTTGGTGTCTTTTGAATTGTTCCATAGGTGCCTGTTCCTTCATTTAAATCAATCGGACCAAAGCTGCCGATGCCTATCCGTTCTATACCGGTATTTTTAAAAAACTCATAGACTTTGGGCATTGTTATTTCCGGCTTTTCTGTAGGAATCACGATTTTCTCATAAACGTCGCCATCTTCATTCCCGACTGCACAAACAAACTTCGTACCTCCTGCTTCAATTGCACCAAGCTTCATAGATTTTCTTCCTTCCCTTATATCATTTTCATCTAAACGTCCTGATGGATAGCGTTATTTCTCAGCTTCCATGCTGTCAGTTTCAAACGCTCTTTCCCTTTATGCACAACCTTCATCATGCGTTCATCAGGGTCAGCAAAAATGCGTGATGTGAATACTTCTTTTCCATCATTGACAAAGATCTCAACGGAAGAATGGTCAATGAATACGTGCATTTGCTGTAACCCTTCCACTAAACGGCAACTGCGACTTTCTGTATTGCCATTCGCCAAACTGGAACGTTCCATAGTAAAGTATCCTGTTTCTTTACTATACGATAATTTAAGATAATCGAACAGCTGCAATTCAAATTGGTTAAGCGAGCCATCTACATCCATTACCAGTTCAGAAGTACGGGGAAGCTCATACGATAAATCAACTCCTACTACTTCTTCAAACAGCTTTTCTTCCCGCAGCTGTTCTATTTCTTTTACCGGCAGTTGATACAACTTTCCATCTACAAGCTTCAGTTCTCTCGGAAGCGTCAGATTATGGATCCAATGATGCTGAATTGTCGGATGGTGTTTTTCGTTTTGATCAGGTACCCCCATCCATCCAACAAGTAAGCGTCTGCCTTTTTCATCAAGCATGGATTGCGGGGCATAAAATTCAAATCCTCGGTCTAATTCGGTGAAAATTCCATGTTCCAGCTTCCCCTTTTCATAGTCCATCTCCCCGACGACATAACCGGTTTGATACTGATTATTGAAATCGATACCTTGCGCTTCCACTCCTTGAGGAGAAACAATCAATACATCTTTTCCATTCAAAGAAAAGGCATCCGGGCATTCCCACATATAACCGAGTCCTTCTACAGGGCCAGCCAGCTCGCCTTTATGAATCCAGTTTTCCAAATCCTCAGACTCAAGAAATGCTACCGTTCCCTGATTTCCCAGAGTTTGTGCACCAACCACCATGTACCATTTGCCTTCATGCTTCCAGACTTTTGGATCACGGAAATGAGCGGTATACCCTTCAGGGAGCTCGAGTTTTACACCTTGTTTTATAAAGTCAATCCCATTTTCCGATTCTGCCAGGCATTGATAAGGTTCTCGTTCACCATGTTCATTACGCACATTCCCTGTATAAAAAACTTTCAATTTATCATCATGCTCGATAGCACTGCCTGAATAGCAGCCATTTTTATCAAACCAGTCACTCGGCGTCAATGCAATCGGTTCAAGCTCCCAATCGACCAGGTTTTCAGAGCTGTAATGCCCCCAGAACTTGGCTCCATGTCCGGTATGGAACGGCATCCATTGAAAAAACATATGGTACGTCCCTCGCCATTGGATCCATCCATTCGGATCATTCAGCAAGCCGACTGGCGGCATCATGTGATAGCCCTGTCGGTAAGGATCCTTTTGTACAGTCTCTCTATATTTTTCCACAGCTTCATAAGCTTGTTTACGTAACTTTTCTTCAGTAGTAATCATGGCTGCACTCTCCTAACCTTCCAATATCAAAACGGAAGAAGACCCAGTACAGGATGCCCAGGTCTTCTTATACTCCTTATTTGTTATCTACCATTTTATCGTTGAAACCAAACAGGTAAGTCAATACAAAAGCAGTTCCGATGGCAACGAGGTTGACTATAATATAACCGAAAATCTGACCATTCAAGTACAATAGTGTACCAGGGATAACTGTAATTGCCATTCCTGTTGCTTTCAAGCCCATAATTGCTGCGAGGAAGCCGGAAACACCGCCGCCGATCAGTGCCATCACGAATGGCTTCATGTAGCGAAGATTGACACCGAAGATAGCTGGTTCCGTAATACCAAGGAATGCAGACAGAGCAGATGGATAACAAAGTGCTTTCAATTTCTTTGACTTCGTTTTGACACCGACAGCAAGTGCTGCGCCACCCTGGGCTGCAATCGCACCTGTGATAATCGGGTTGAATGGGTTGAAGCCGAGGCGTTCCAGCAATTGAATTTCCATAAAGTTAAAAATATGATGGACACCAGTAATGACAATGATCTGGTTGAAGAAACCAATCAGCAGACCACTAAGTCCGAATGGTAGTTCCAATAAGAACATGGTGCCAGAGAAAATCCAATTTTCTACCGAATGGAAAACCGGACCAATCGCAAACAATGCCGCTGCGATCATAATTAGTAATACTAAAAATGGCGTAAGAATCAAATCAAGTGCTTCTGGAATTCGCTTACGCAGCACCTTTTCAAGCTTTGCACCTAAGATACCGGCAATGAAAGCGGGTAATACAGAACCCTGATATCCTACGACAGGAATAAAGCCTAAAAACGTAATTGGCGATGCATCACCGGATGCTACTTCCCAAGCATTCGGTAATGCCGGTGACACCAGCATCAGCCCAAGTACCAGACCGATGACCGGCGTTCCTCCGAATACCCGGAAGGTCGACCAGGCAACAAGTGCCGGTAAGAAGACAAATGCTGTATCCGTTAATACCTGGGTAAATAAAATGAAGTTTTCTGAAACACTATCCGGCGTAAGTCCGAACCATGAAAGAATTGCTTCCTGCATGACCAGACCCCGGAGCCCCATAAACAGCCCGGTAGCTACCAATACGGGAATAATCGGGACAAAAACATCACCAAAAGTACGAATGGCACGCTGGAATGCATTACCTTGTTTGGCTGTCTCTTCTTTCATTTCTGATTTGGATGTTCCATCGACATTATATTTAGTTATCTCTTCATAAATCCTGTTGACCGTACCCGTACCAAAGATGATCTGGTATTGACCAGAATTGTAAAAAGCACCCTTAACTTTTTCAATTTGTTCAACTGCGTCAACGTCCACTTTATCTTTATCATGGACCATGACTCGCAGCCGCGTCGCACAGTGAGCGACAGACTGAATGTTTTCTTCGCCGCCGACAGCTTCAAGTACTTCTTTAGCAATTTGAGAATTACTAGCCATTGTTTAAATCCTCCTTGGAGTGATTAGTTGTGTAATCGATTACACACCATGTAAAAAATATAAGCGTTAAAATGAATACAAATAGGGAATCGATTCCATATTGCTTAAAAAAATAATGTAAGCGGTTAATTAATAGTTTAAAAAAAGAGAGAGGAATGTGTGTAATCGATTCCATATCCTTTGTTGGTTAGTACTATACACTATCTCTCTCAATTAGTCTATAATTTTGAAGAAACTTTTTCTTGGTATTTTTATCCTGCAATTGCTCTAACAATAATTCAGCTGCCATGGTTCCAGCCTCTTTATTGAAATAATCAATGGTCGTCAATGATGGGCTTATATATTTGGACATTACCGAGGCACCTATCCCGGTAATGGCGATGTCTTGAGGAATCCTAAACCCTTGTTCCTTTAGATATTCCATTGCACCTACCGCCATTCGATCCGTGACGACAAAAACTGCTGTAGGCAGATTACCTGGGTTGGCTTCGATGATTTGCTTCATACTTTCATAACCTGATTCGATGCTAAAATCACCGTATCCTATCCAATTTTCTTCCAATTCAAGACCAGCTTCTTGTATAGTTTCTATAAACCCTTGTTTACGCAAGACACCTACTGCCGGATCATCTTCTCCCACCCCAATATAGGCAATTTTTTTATGCCCTTTTTGTATGATCATGTTAGTCATATCTTTCGAGGCATGATAATCGTCGTAGACAATTGATGTCACACCAGGGAGTTCCTGGCCAAGCGATATGAATGGCAGGTTGGCAACCTCGATTGCATTCAGCAGCCGATCATTGACATTGGTGGCAAGCAAAATGATGCCATCTACATGACGACTATGCAACAATCGGATATATTCTATCTCTTTATCGTGGTTTAATTCGGTATCGGTCAAGAGAATTTGAAATCCTTCTTTTGCAACCACTTCATTGATACCGCCTACCACTCTGCTGGCTGTCTCTGTACTGATTTTTGGTAAAATAACCCCGATTACACCAGAGCGTTTGGTACGTAATGATTTGGCTGAAACACTTGGGATATAACCTGTTTCTTCAACAACTTTCATGACACGCTCCCGGGCAGACTCACTGACGTAGCCATTATTATTGAGTACACGGGAAACGGTCGTACGGGAAACATTAGCCATTTTTGCAATATCGTTGATTGTCGTCATAAGCCTTTCCTCCATGAATCTGAATCTATGTACATACTATTGCAAATGACTGGAAATGTCCATCATGAAAAAAGAACGTCCTTTGTGTGTGAAAAACAGCAAAAAGCAAGGCCACCTCAGGTCCTCACAATTTAGAGAAACCAAGGTGGCATGTAGTTACTAAAATGGAATTTTTTCACCATCAAGCTCGATCACTCGTTGGACCGGCTCTTGAAGAGGCTCTCGCCCGTTCATATATGCATCTTCTTCATATAAATTCTTTATTTGGACTTTTCCGGTAAATGGGGACCCTTCCCAAGGAACCATTATTATTTCAAAAACTTCGCTACTAGTAAAGTATTGCTTCATTTCCTCGCTTACAGAAAGTCCATTCACCATTACAAACCAATTACGCTTATCTTCTTCATGCGCAATTAATATACCTTGTTCAAACACTAACGGTTTCCCGTCAGGCATTATGACTATTCTTAATGGAAACGACAAAGGCATTGGCAGTATCACTCCTTCACCTATGCAATTCGACAGTTTTAGATGAAATCCTCTCATCCAATTTTCGTATTTTATACCTTTGATAACAGATTACTTCACTTATAGTATGAAACTTTCATCCTATATGCAGGAAGCTTAGAATAATACCCCAAATAATTAAATTCTCTAAAATAAACAAAAAAATCTACAATATTTAATTTTACCCTGTTTTATAATGTCGAAAATTTAATATGACAAATAGGAAGAATTGGTTTATGATAAAATAATACTACTTATTTTAATAAATTAATATAAAGGAGCATTCTTATGGCAAAAGGAAACAAAAAATACGATTATGACCTTAACCAAGTCAAACAACTCCTCGAAGAATCAGACAAAAACTACCGCCAGATTGCTGCAGAAACAGGTTGCCCCTACTCTAACGTAGTATACCACGGCCGTAAAATTCGCGGGAAGCGATACAAAAACAACGTACAGGAAGTCGTTTCTTTTGTAACGACAGAGGACAAAGCCCCTGCCCAATCACTCCAATCAGAGAATGAGACGGTTTCCAATCGAGCAAATTCTCCATCAGATGATAGTATTCCGAGATTTGAAATCACTACTGCTAATCTTTCACTGGAACAGGCAGAAGAAAAAGCAAAAAATATGATAGAAGCTGCAAGAGTGTTAGGAGTCAATAAAGTGACTCTACAAATCAGTAGTCATAAAGAAGAAAATTAATAAAAAATAAACCGCTGTTATCGCAGCGGTTTATTTTTTATATGTATTACCTTTAAGCTTGGAGCATATAATTCAGCTTATTTAAAAGTTGATCTAAAGATTGGGAAACAGAAACTAATCGCGGATCAGAAGGATCATTTTTATATAATTGATACATTTCCTGTCGTAAAGCTTCAATTTCAACTTCCAACTCGATTGTTGCAGCCATACCATATCCTCCTCATGTAAGCTTCAAAGTTGTCTATAACTTAATTTCCCGTACCACTATCATTCCCATTCGGATCCTCTGGTGCAGGCGGTTCTTCCTCTCCTTCTTGAGAAGGTGGAGTCTCATCCTCCGGTGGGGCAGTTTGGTCTTCATCTTCACTTACTTCTTCATTATTTTCATCGTTATCTTTTTCTGTGTTCTGGTCTTGGCCTGAACCCTCATTTTTATCTTTTTCTCTCTCGGTTTCTTCTACTTGAGGAGTGGTATCCTGGCTTTCGTTGGTTTCTTCATTATCCTTCGTTGTATCTTCCTTTTCAGTTACAGAGTCACTTTTATCGTCCTTACCTTTTCTGCTACTTGAGGAAGACGAAGATGATGTGGTTGAATTGGAAGATTCGGCAGTTGAATTTCTTTCAGCTGGATTTTCGTCCGGTTCCCAAGTTAGAGTAGTTTCCTGGCTTTCTATGGTCTCTGCTTCTGTTTCGGTCTCTGAATCTATTACCATACTTTCTTCCTCTAATTCAGTATTTTCCTCTTGCATTTTTTCTTCCATCCCACTAAAAAAATCTTCCGATGGATTACCTATTCCTGATTTATAAAAACGGCCTTTTTCTTGATGCAGCTGCGCATCACGAGGTAGCTGGTAATCAGCCTGGGCAGTTAAGACAGTCCTTCCATCTTTTATGCTCTTCACAACAAAAAAGCCGCTAACAGCTAGACCTGCTGCCAGCATTACTGTTGCCATAATAGCGATGGTTTCTTTATTTATTTCCATTACCTTCTCTCCTCCCTCCCCACTAATTTACCATAAAATTATCTTCTTTATTTATATTTCGGCAGGATTAGCAGGTAGTTTTAGGAAATTGTCGAAATAAAAGACCAGACGACAAAGTTCGCCTGGCCATGGTGTTAACTATCTTTATTTTGCAGGGAAGTCATAAAAGAACTTCGCTGTTACCGATCCATCTTCATTTTGTTTAATATCAGTTACATGGATACCGGAGTCTGCCGGGACAGGATTATCTTCTCTCCAGAAGTAATAGGAACCTGTATGGACGTTTGCAGAATTAGGAGTGATTTCATCTCCAGTTGTGAAGAAGTCAGCTTCGTCCCCACGGTTGTTGTTCCGCTCCAAGTCATACTTGCCATCTGCCTGCAACACAGACAAACCGTAATGAGTAATCAGGGCTCCGTCTGCTGCAGTTGCCGATTGGTTATATTGGAAACGTTTGTTCATCCAGTTTTCTACGTTATTCGGACGAAGACCGGCAGTGTGGTATTTATTGATGATATTTTCATCAACATGCCATGCAACCAGCCCTTCTGCATTTTCCCCAACGCGGGCAAGCCCTTTATTGAAGCCTTCCTGCTGTACATTTTCAAATAGGAAATACTCTGTACCATTAGAACCAGGAACATCCATTTTCACAACATCTTCGGATTCATTGACTGGGTTCAATGTCAATTCCTGAACACCGTCTTCAGGTGTAACTTCTGTCGGTTCCAACCAGCCTAAGAACATTTTGGAATATGGATCAAAACCGGTTGGTGAATTGCCGGAATAAGCGGAAGCATTCGGGTAACGCATCCAGGAACCGCCGGCCATCATCGAGAAGTTTCCAATTCCTTCAGAAGAATAAGCGGTATCATAGAAATCAGGCAAACCAAGTGCATGGCCGAATTCATGGGCGAATACGCCTGGCTGCGCCGGATAAGGTCCTGCTTCCAGTTCTTCTTTGTAAGTGTCGTTAGCGAAATCATAACCAGCAGCATTTCCTCCGATAGCCGGTTCGACGGTGTAATTGTTGACTACTACGCCATCATAAGTCAAATCTTCTTCTGTTGTTTTCTTGATCCATTCGTCCATAGTCAAACCTGCTTTTTGATCAGCTGTCACACCATCATCGTAATATGGACCGTAATACAATGCGCTTAGTACGCCCCATTTATGAGACCAGATTTGTGCAGGGTCACGACTGAATTCCGCCCCAGTTCCTTCATGGACAACGAAGATATTAGGAACCTCTCCGTTTTCTGCATATTTAGAGAAATCGACATGAGGGTCAGCAGCTTTCAACAAATCGCGGACCAATTCTCCCATATGAGCATCCCCATTGGCATTACCATTTACGTAGGTACCGCCATTGGCATATTTGCCTGTCTGGTCAAGGTAATAAGAAGCTCCTCTTGGCAGCTCAACCCAGCCGATATCGGTCATATCGTCATATGTAGTCAGCTCGACTTTTCCATAACTGGATTCCTTATAAATATTTTGCATGGTGCTGTTTGTCGGAACCTTTTCGCCTTCAAACTCTGCATATTGTTTGAATTCCTCTAATTCGTACGGGTTATATTCTTCTCCAAAAATCAAGTCATTCAAATACTTCGCTGGTACCGGTTCATCCAGTGCACCTTTAGGCTGATCACCGTCCGGGTATTTTGCCAGCAGGACAAGCATAGGGACTTCGCCTTCAGTTTTTTGATAAGTAACTTGGTCTCCTGCTGCCTGTTCAAATTTAGAACCTTTATTGGCAAATTTCTCAGCTGGATCATTTTTAGAGATATCGACGCCAGCTTCTTTCGCTTTTTCCACCAATTCCGGTGCTGCAGGAACATAATGGCCTGGTGATAAATTGTAACTCTCAGCTGCTTCTGCATCGGTTGCAGTTCCGTCTGCAAGTCCTGTCGTCAGTCCGGAGACTAACAATAAAGAAGCTGCTGCGGAAGATAAAAATTTCTTATTCAACATTGTGTTTCCTCCCCCTATTATCTAGTTGCTTCCAGTTAATTGTAGAATATTCAGAATATATTTGAAACAAAAACTTACAAATTAAGTAATTAAGTCTAGTAATTCTTACTAAAGCGACAAAATACGACAAGTGGATAGTGGATCTTTTGTCTCATTATCAACTTATATCTACCGCTAAAATACCTACCCCTTATCACACACAAATCCAGATAAAAAAGCCTCATGGGAACTCTTCCCATGAGGCGGTTTCACACTATTTAGTTGAATTTCTCTATCTAAGATTGATACTCTTCAATCATGCCATTCACTTTTTCAACTTCTTCCTGAGGAACATTTAAATAGTAAATGCCATCAATTCTAGTTCCATTACCTTTAATTTGGTAGGTTTCAGTTTTCTTACGGGCGCTGCGATAATCGGTGCCCAACTTGCGCATATCTGAAAAATCCATGTTGGTATTGACATTCGTGCCAAGGACATCCATAATATCACCGATTTTATTTACGCCTCCAAGACTTGCTCCTTTTTCAATAACTCCTTCAATCACCTGACGCTGTCTTTCATTTCGTCCAGCGTCTCCTTGAGGATCCTGCTTTCGCATACGAACATAGGCCAAAGCTTCTTTCCCATTCAAATTCAGTTCACCTTTTGGAAACTCATAACTGCCATTCGTGAATGCCAGATTATTATTCACGGTAATACCGCCTACAGCATCAACCAACTGCTCCAGCCCTTCCATATTCATACGGACATAGTAATCAATCTCGATGTCCAGAAAGTTCTCTACTGTATTTACGGACATATCACTGCCGCCAAAAGCATAAGCATGATTGATTTTATCTTGAATTCCTTTACCTACAATTTCGGTACGTGTATCACGCGGGATACTAATCATCTGCATCCGGTCATTATCAGGGTCTAATGTCATAACAATCATCGTATCAGAACGGCCTTTGTCATAATTCCTTTCATCAACACCCAATAAAAGTATATTTAATGGTTCTTTACTTTTGACTTTCTTCTTGGTCAAATCCGTGTCGATGGAGGAAACCGGAGCGTGTAAATCATTATCTACCGTATTCTTAACATTACTATATATCGAATATACATAGGCGCCTGCCCCTAACACAATCAATAACATTACTAACAGCGTAATCTTCCACCATTTACCTTTCTTACGCTGTTGTTTCTTTTGATCTTTACGACTTCTCATGTCTCCACCTCATTAAATAAATATCAAACCATTAATCTATTATACTGAATTTGACGAATGTTGTAAAAGTAGATTCTTTCACTCTGAGTAGTCCCCGTGTTTATTTTCTCAAAGATTTACCCATACTTGTGATAACTATAAGAATCCTTGTTGGATGGGGGTTGAATATGAATAAACTAAGAGGAATGTTAGCGCTGTTAGCACTTATTACTGTTCTTGCTTCCACGGGCACGTTACTTTTACTCATGGTAAAAGTTCCAGAAGAAACAACAGACGATAATTGGAAGACATTTGTGCAATCTGATTATGAACAGCAAGCAGATAAACAAATATCCTGGGATGAACCAATCACTGAAAAGCCCATCAGTACCCTTCCTTATCGAAATGAAGAACAGGAACAAGAAATCACAGCGGAAGACATAAAAGATGATTTTCAACCAAAGCTCAATGAACTCGAAAAACAAGTGTACGTACGTATTGACCAGTTAATTGAAAATGCAGTAGCAGAATACCAGGAGCAAGTGGAGAATGGGGAAGCAGTATCCTTTGTCCAGTTATATCAGAAATACACCAAGGCAGCAGAAGAATTAGAAGAGAAAACCGATGAAGCTTTCCAGGAAATATACAGCGACTATCAAAATGAACTAAAAACCAATGGTATCAGCCCCACAGAAGCAGTGGATCTGAAAAAACAATACGAAGAAACAAAAGAAAGCATCCGAACAAACCTCCTCCGTGAAGTAGCCAGCCGCAGCTAAAAAAGACACCTCACATTCAGAAGGAATGTGAGGTGTCTTTTAAATTGGTCCAGTTAAACGTGGTTGATGATTAATCATAAAAGGGTCATTCAACTATAGAGTGTAAAGCCCAAGACTTGATTTCGAGAAAAAACTCTAAAATAATGCCGAATTAATTGTATTTTCTGCTTCAAAAACACACCATTCTTGAGAGGAGTTTCGAGAATCTAACCCTTGTATGGTGGTTGGGAAAACGGTGAGACTCCTGTGGGATGAACATGATCGGTGAGATCCCGCAAGGCGAAGCCTGAGGAAGCTCACCACATGCCCACGGAAAGCGAGTGATTTCCCGGACCTCCAAACGCTCACAACCGTAACGGAAACAGTTTCTCTCGAAACTGAGTCTTCAACAATAGGAAGCTTTAATGAAATTTATACTGAGATTTATTAAATATCGAGCATCGATTTGCGATTAGAGTAAAAGATAGGCAATCGGTGTAACGATGAGAATCGTCAAAATCGTACGTTCAATCCAAATCACAATCAACTTCGGAATACTGACCGGTATATCGGTTGATAAAATACAAGGAATAAGCGCAGAAAAGAAGAGAATCGCTGATACCGACAACGTCCCGATTACAAACTTCGTAACCATCGGCGCCTCAGCGACCAACAGCGCAGGCAAAAACATTTCTGCAATCTCAATAGCCGAAGCCTTGGCTGCCAGCAAAGGTTCCGGAACTTGCACCAACAACGTGAATGGATAAAAGATATAGCCTAAAATATCAAATACTGGGGTAAATTCAGCAAGCACCAGACCAAGCAACCCCACAGACAGTATCGATGGTAAAATCGCCATCGTCATGATGAAGCCATCCTTCAAGTTCATCCCTATATTTTTCCCAATCGAGGGAGAATGTTCTGCAGCCTCCATGGCCTGCTTCCAGGCTGCCTTCACTCGATTGCGCTTGACCACTTCTTCCGGCTGGCCCTTTCCATCAACATAGTCATCACTAATTTTATTAAGCGGCCATATACGTACAGTTATGGCTGTCACCAAAAATGTAACGAATAGCGTGACCCAGAAATAAGTGTTCCAAATTTCCATCAGTCCAAGTGTTTTGGCAACAACAATCATGAAGGTTGCCGATACGGTCGAAAAGCCAGTGGCAATGATGGTCGCTTCTTTGATCGTATACTTGCCTTCTTTGAACACACGATTGGTAATCAATAACCCGATGGAGTAGCTGCCGACAAACGAAGCGACGGCATCAATAGCAGAACGTCCAGGTGTTTTCCATATCGGACGCATGATCGGCTGCAGGAGGACACCGATGAATTCAAGCAGACCATAGCCAACAAGCAAGGCCAGAAAAACAGCACCGATTGGAACAAGCAGCCCGACTGGGATCACCAATTTCTCAAATAAGAACGGCCCCATACTAGGTTCGAAAAGCCAGGCTGGCCCGAAGTTAAACATTAACATTGCCGCAACCAGCACACCAAGCACTTTGAAAAAGGAGAGCGTCATATTGACTGCATCCCTATTCCATGTCTTATTGTAGAACGGATAGGCTGCGCCTAAAATGATGACAAGCAGCGCATAATATGGAACTACAGCGCCCATTGACGTCTGGATAAAGGTGACGATATGATCCAGCGGAATCGAGGACGTGCCTTTAATAGTTACGGGTATAAAGAAAGTGAAAATACCAATCAAACTGTACAAGAAAAACTTTAATAGATTTTTTCCGCTTGACGACTGAGGTACTTCAGGGAGCTGGACATCCTTTTGCACATTCTCCATTTTTCCTACCTCCTGTTATGTGAATAATCAGATAATTTGAAAGGTAAAGGAAGGACGAGTTTTCCTCGCCCTACCGCTTACAATAACCGGTCAAAAAAGACAGCATGACATGAACCGCACTTTTCACTGCCACCTCACCGACATCTTTTCGTGGATCTAAACAAACGATATCTAACGCCTTCACTTTTGAATGCTCACCGGCAAGCTGGACCGCTTCAAATAATTCTTCCGAATACATCCCACCTGGGGTTGCTGCAGGAGCAGCCGGATTATGGGTGATATCCAGCACATCCATATCTACCGAGACATAAATCGTGTCTACCTGCCCTGATAATTGTGCCAGGGCACTGGTGACGACTTCTGTGATACCTTTTTTTCGTGCCTGCTTCATCGTTGTATAATGGAGGCCAACCTCATCTGCATAGTCTTTCAGCTCTTTCGCATTGAAAAAACCATGGAGGCCAATGTTATGAACATGTCTGCCTTCCACTGTGCCGCTTTCAACCAGGTTACGGATCGGTGTTCCATTTGCAGGCCCTAACTCACTAACATCACGTAAATCAAAATGAGTATCAAACTGTAAAATACCTACTTTTTCATCCGGATGTGCCTGCTTCCAACCCTTGACGAGCATCGCCGTTATCGAATGATCGCCACCCATCGCCACTGGTAACGTGTGGGGATGGTACGTGCGCATCGCAGCCATCGCTTCGGTAATTTTCTGATGGGTGAACGCGATGTCTGTGACATGCTGTTTGACATCACCAAGATCGATCGCCTTCAATTCAGCAAGGTCAATATTCTCATCCAAATTATACGTGCCGAATGATTTCCAGGCTTTCCGCATAGCATCCGGGTTTTCACTGGCAGCCGAAGTGCTGATCGACGACTTTGAAAGGGGCACACCAAAAATCGTCACATCATAACCTTTCCAAGCAGGGGTATGCTCCCCAATCGTTTCAATCCATTCATGCACCTTTAAATCTGAACGCTTCTCTGAGTTACGGGACCAGACCATGCTCGGCCTGTCGAGCATCGGATAAGGATAGCCACTCATTGCAGCTGCCCTCCCAGTACCAGCGCCTTGCCTGCTTTGATGACCGTATCAACATGATTCATGCCATACTGATAAGACAATACGAGATAGTTAGGTACATCAAAAATCGTTACATCGCCTTTTTTTCCTGGTTCGAGACTTCCGATCTCTCCGGCTGCGCCAATCGCATGGGCCGCATTGATGGTAGTCGCAGTCAATACTTCTTCCGGCGTCATCCCCATTTTCAAACAACCGAGGTTCATAATGAACGGCAGGGAAATGGTCGGTGATGACCCGGGGTTGGCATCTGTCGATAACGCTACGGCAACGCCGCCATCAATCATCCGGCGTGCATCAGCGAATTCAGCCATTAAGAAAAACGCTGTACCAGGCAATAGAACCCCGACTACATCAGCCTCTGCCATATCTTTGATGCCCTGTTCCGAAGCTTTCAAAAGGTGATCTGCTGAAATAGCACCGACTTGTGCGGCTAACTCTGCTCCACCATATGGTTCGATTTCATCAGCATGGATTTTCGGGATCAGTCCATGTTGTTTGCCAGCCTCCAGAATCCGCTTCGATTGTTCTGGTGTGAACACCCCGCGTTCACAAAATACATCATTGAAAGTTGCCAGTTTTTTATTAGCCACTTCAGGAACCATTTCATCGATTACCCGATTCACGAACGGTTCCGGATTATCTTTTTCATCCATTGGTACCGCATGAGCCCCCATGAATGTCGACACGATATCGACCGGGTGGTCGCTATCAAGCTGCTTAGCCACTTCCAGCTGTTTCAATTCATGCTCAAGCGTCAGACCATAACCGCTTTTTGCTTCAACTGTCGTGACCCCGTGGAGTAAAAATTGATTAAGACGCTTCCGGGACTCCTCATATAACTGTTCATGACTAGCCGCTTGTGTCGCCCGTGTCGTCGCATGAATCCCACCGCCTGCCTGCATGATTTCCATGTACGTTTTACCTTTCAAGCGCATGGCATACTCATTTTCCCTGGTACCGGCATGCACCAGGTGAGTATGAGGGTCGATCAGTCCTGGCGTGACAACCTTCCCTGTTGCATCTATATGTGACTCCGTGCCAATCAAGTCCTGATAGTCAGCTCTGATCTCTTCGTCTGTTCCAACAGCAACGACTTTACCTTCCTCGATATAAACAGAGCCATTTTCGATAATTTCCAGCTTAGACATTGCTTCCTGTTTTGCGGGATGGTCGTTATGACCGGACATCGTAATCAATTGTGCTGCATTGGTGATCAATAGTTTCTGTGTCATATGCATCTCCTCCCTGTTAGTTTTTCATCATTGGTATTTGGACGCCTTTTTCTTTCGCTGTCTTTTTTGCCAGATCATAACCGGCATCAGCGTGGCGAGCTATTCCCATCCCCGGGTCGGTCGTCAGTACACGTTCCAGCCGTTTTTCTGCATCTTTTGTGCCGTCAGCAACAATCACCATACCGGCATGAAGCGAGTAACCCATCCCGACACCTCCGCCATGATGGACACTGACCCAGCTGGCTCCACCTACACTATTGATCAATGCGTTCAAAATAGGCCAGTCGGCTACTGCATCGCTGCCGTCTTTCATCGCTTCTGTTTCCCGGTTCGGTGAAGCAACTGAACCGGAATCGAGGTGATCACGGCCAATTACAATCGGTGCCTTCAACTCACCGCTTGCAACCATGTCGTTGATGATTTTGCCGAACTTCGCCCGTTCTCCATAGCCGAGCCAGCAAATACGTGAAGGCAGCCCCTGGAAACTGATTTTATCCTGTGCCATCCGAATCCAGTTGCACAAATGCTCGTTGTCGCTAAATTCCTTTAAAATCACTTCATCTGTCTTGTAAATATCTTCTGGGTCCCCGGACAAAGCTACCCAGCGGAACGGTCCCTTTCCTTCACAAAATTGCGGCCGGATATAGGCTGGAACGAAGCCAGGGAAATCAAAGGCATTGGTGATGCCTTCATCTTTTGCCACCTGACGGATATTGTTGCCATAATCGAACGTTACCGCACCTTTTTGCTGCATCTCCAGCATCGCTTTGACATGAGCAGCAATACTTTGTTTGGAAAGCTTCACATATTCTTCTGGTTCTTCAGTACGTAAGCGGGCTGCCTCCTGTAAATCCATCTTGACCGGGACATACCCGTTCAATGGATCATGCGCGGAAGTTTGATCTGTCAATACATCAGGTGTGAAACCTTTCGCTATCATCTCCGGTAAAATCTCTGCTGCATTTCCAAGCAAGCCAATCGATAAAGCTTTTCCCTGATCACTTGCTTCCTTAGCCATCCGAATCGCTTCCTCAAGGTCATCGGTCGAGGTATCCAGATACTTGGTGTCCAAGCGGCGCTGAATACGGTGTGGGTCAATTTCAATCGCAATACATACACCGCCATTTAAAGTGACCGCAAGTGGCTGCGCTCCACCCATTCCTCCAAGGCCTGCGGTCAGTGTAATCGTACCGGCCATTTTCCCGTCAA
Organism: Halobacillus sp. B23F22_5; assembly: GCF_043497085.1. NCBI lineage: Bacteria > Bacillati > Bacillota > Bacilli > Caryophanales > Bacillaceae > Halobacillus > Halobacillus sp. B23F22_5. The sequence goes on from NZ_JBIEKI010000003.1 coordinate 135,414, forward strand.
AATGCTGGCGGGCACATTCGGCAAACGTCTCATAAGTACCCTGGACGATTCCCTGGCTGCCAATATAAATCCAACTTCCCGCCGTCATCTGGCCAAACATCATCAACCCCTTGCGGTCAAGTTCATGAAAATGCTCCCAGTTGGCCCAGGCCGGCACCAAATTTGAGTTAGCGATCAAAACCTTCGGGGCATCCTTATGGGATTTAAACACTGCTACAGGTTTTCCAGACTGGATCATCAGTGTTTCATCAGCTTCCAATGTTTTTAAAGAATCGACGATTGCATCATAGCTTTCCCAACTACGGGCCGCTTTCCCGATCCCACCGTAAACGACCAATTCATCAGGATTTTCTGCTACATCAGGATGGAGGTTATTGCTAAGCATCCGTAAAGCAGCCTCCTGAATCCATCCTTTCGTATGCAAATCCGTGCCGCGGTATTGTTTCACTTTATCTGACTTCGTATTTGTCATCGTACCCATCCCTTCTTTGGATTTCATAGTTATAGCTTAGCAATCCACCTGGCCGGATAATAGATGACTAACTTTCGAATTATGATATTTTAATATTAAAAAGATAAACCTATATATTAAAACGCTTTCAATTTTAGCAATAATTTTATGTAGAGATAAAAATAATAGAAAAACACCCAGCAAGTGGGTGTTTTGGTTAAGAAAGCTTGCAGCATATAAGTTTTGCTTCCAACATCGCCCCTGTTAGTAGTCTATTTAATAGTGGAGGGGACTTAGCCTTGCAAATCCCGGTACTCACGGGGGGTTTTTCCAGTCGCTGATTTAAAGACACGGCTGAAATAGTTCGGCTGGTTGAAACCGACTTCCGCCGCTATCTTCTGAATGGTATCATCCGTAGTTTCAATCAGTTCTTTTGCTTTTTGAATTCTGATTTGAATCAGCATCTCACGAAACGAATGTTGGTATTTCTTTGATAGCAAGTGGCTGAAATAAGCGGGACTCCTTCCGATATGTGCAGCAACATCATTAAGCGATAGACTTGCATTCTTATAATGCTCTTCCATATAGGCGAGCGCAGCTTCCCCGATATTTCCTGTTCTTGCACCTTTTTGAGTCGATAAGGATTTAATAAGCTCATGGATGAAAAGAACAACTTCTTGCACGATTCGATATAAGACAGGACTATATAGGATTTTGTCGAATATTTTTTTATATTTGACTTCATTCTCATCAGTTTCTAAGCCTTTTCGAATCATAAACCTCCGGATTTGAGCCAGTATACTTGTCAGTCGAGTTCGAAGTAACCCAGGATCAGGATAGGGTGGTTGAAGATTGAAAAATTCACGATACAACCACCGTTTGATTTCTTCTGATTGACCCTCATCAAGACTACGAACCCAGAACCGCTGTTCATCCATAGTCAGAAAAGGATCCATATCTCTCCATATATATGCTTCATTGTACGTCAGCACCTGTTTGTAACCTGTAAAAAAAGTAGCCTCCATCACCTTTCGTAGACGCTGGTAAATACTATGTAAGGATAGAAAGTCATCCTTTTCATGGACAGCGATAGCAAGCGGTCCTCCGCCAGCCTGTTCCCATTCGCGCAAAAAACGCCTTGCTTGCTGAAAAGGTTCAGGAATAGCCTGATGAAATGCAAGGACTATCTGATCACTAGTTGAAAATACGAAAGGATGACTATAAAAGTCGAACTGTCCAATAAAAGAACGCAGACGGTATAAATCACGGGGATACTCCGGTCTTACCAGATAAACTGGATAAATGTAAGGTAGATGATCATCAATAAATAAAGATTCATAATTGATGATAGGAGGTGTGCTTACTCCCGTTTCTCCGCCCTGTCCATGGGTAAGCATCCGGCATCCTTGCTGAACAGTATGTTTGAGACGAGATGGCGATATCGGTTTGACTAACAGGTCGATTGCGTTAATTTCGATCGCTTGCATAGCACGTTCAAAAGTTGGCTCGACTGTAACTGCTATTACTTGATTACTAAACCTCTGGATGAAAGTCTTCGCAAGCTCCCATTTGGTTTCAGGGATCATATCAAGTTCAATAAAGAGAAGGTCTGGACGATCATTTTCCAATGAATCCAGTATTTCAGCAAATTGGCCTGCTCGCTTGATTGTTGAAACAGGAAAAGAATATTTTGATAGTAACCACTCGATTCCGGCGAGTTCCTGGCTGTCACGATCTGCCAGCAGCAACTGATACATGCACTCCCCCTCCTTTATCCCTATTCTACCTTAAACGCCCCAGATCCTCTAGATAGTACAGGATCTGGAGCGTAACTATTTGTGTCGATTTCCCGGGAAATAAATTAATTTGTGTTAATAAGTGTCGATAAGTTACGAACAGCTTTGATAGCGTCACATAAGGTTTACATGTACAATGTAGACCCTTTGATAACTACCTTATGGCATTATATAACACTATATCTATTTATCTTCTACTACAATATAGGTAACTTTGATCGGTCCATGGACACCTACAATCAAGTTCATTTCAATATCTGCACTGTTGCTTGGCCCAGTGATGAAGCTGACACAGGACGAGACTTCGTGCCCCTGCTGATTAGCTTCATGGATATGCCTGGCAGCCTGCGTTATCCTCGGTACAATTGTACTTTTTGGTATGACCGCAATATAAGTCTTCGGGAGCAGGCTGATCGAGCGGCCATTCCCTTTATTGTTGAAGAGGGTTACAGTTCCGGATTCTGCAAGCGTCGCATCGCTGAAAGTGATACCCACATCCGCCCGCTCGGCGAATACTTGATTTTCTTTCCCTTTCCCGGCATCCCAAATATGGACTTCAACTCCTTCAGCTTCCATTCGTTGATAAAAGCTGTCCAGGCTGTATTCCTGGTTGCGCGAATCATCAGCTGCAATGATTGACTTTCCTTGGTAACGGTCAACCGTCTCTTTCAGAACATCCTGTAATCCAGCCGCATCCGTTTTTCGAAAATCCGTATGAATGACTTCACATTGCTTTTTCAGAACATCGACCAGCTGATCCTGAGAATAACCCTGGTAAACTTCCCACTGGGGGCTTACACTCCACTCCGGGCGCTCGACACCTTCTGTACGCCGACTACGGCCAAGATTTTCCGCCAGATTATTTAAAAATGATTCACGATTTTGAATTGACATCAGGATTCATCCCCTTTCTTACGGGATTTGTACCAGGAACGGAACGACTGCTTGCTTGGAGCCGGGAAGTCCCGGACATCTGTCCAGGCTTTCATCGGACCTGGTCCGTTTTCAATTTTTTCGTCTTTTGTCCAAGGTTTCAACGCAGTACGAGCCATTTTGGTACTCATCTTATAGGCAGCCGGACTTGATCCCCACTTGGCAAAACCTTTCATCGCAAGCTTCTCAGCTTTAGGAGCTTTATTTTCTTTTTCTACTATGATCTGCCGGTGTCGGATTAAATGCTCATGAAGGGGAATCTTCACCGGACACGCTTCGGTACAGGCAGCACAAAGCGTAGATGCATACGGCAGTTCCTTATGGTCGTCATATCCATCAAGCAATGGCGTTAATACTGCCCCGATCGGCCCTGGATAAATAGAACCGTAGGAGTGTCCGCCGACATGCCGGTATACAGGACAGGCATTGATACAGGCAGCACAGCGAATACAATGTAGCGCTGACTGGAACTCGGTCCCTAAAATCTTCGAGCGGCCATTATCAACGATTACCAGGTGGAATTCTTCCGGTCCGTCCACTTCTCCTTCCAGACGGGTTCCAGTCAAAGAAGTGACATAACTGGTCAGCTTTTGACCAACAGCTGACCTGGTCAGGAGACTGACTAACACTTCAAGATCTTCCCATGTCGGAACAAGGCGTTCCATCCCCATTACAGTAATTTGCGTATCGGGTAGCGATGTGACCAGTCTTGCGTTCCCTTCATTGGTTACAAGGGTAACTGCCCCTGACTCCGCTACAGCAAAATTGCACCCGGTGATTCCGATATCTGCTGACAAAAAGTCTTTCCTGAGCTGCTCTCTCGCAAATAAAGCGAGCTCCTCCGGTTTATCGGTCTTATCATAGCCTTTCTTGGCGGCAAATGTTTCCCGAATTTGTTCTTTATTTTTATGAAGTGCCGGTGTAACAATATGGGAGGGGGGGTCTTCATCCAATTGCAAAATCCATTCACCGAGGTCCGTTTCGACCACTTCGGACCCGGCTTCCTCCAGTGCCTTATTCAGCCCGATTTCCTCGGTCACCATCGATTTTGATTTTACTACTTTCTTGCCGTTCTTTTTCTTGATGACATTTTGAATATAGTCATTCGCTTCCTCAGCTGTTTCTGCAAAAAAGACATTACCGCCACGTTTGGATACTTGCTCGCTCAACTGTTGAAGATAAAAATCAAGATTTTCCATTGTGTGATTACGGATTTCTTCCCCGAGGGTGCGCCAGTCTTCCCAGTTTCCAAGTTCTTCTGCCGCTTTCAGACGCCCGCTCCGGAACCGTCCTTGAGCAGACGATACCGCACCGCGCATGAAGTCATTTTTTATCCCTTCCTGAACTCGGTGCTCAAAAGAATTCGTGCCAATTCGGATACTCATAGAATCCCCTCCGTTCTATTATTGATAGTTAAGTATATTGGCGATATGCAGGACCTTGACCGGTTTGCCATTACGCGTAAGGCGCCCGCCGATATTCATCAGGCAGCCCATATCCCCACCGACCAGGTACTCCGCTCCAGTTTCTGTGACATGTTCTGTTTTCTCCTCGACCATCTGCTCAGAAATCACTGGATTCTTCACCGAAAATGTACCACCAAACCCGCAGCAGTCCTCTTTCACGGGAAGTTCTACAAGTTCCAAACCTTTCACATTCTCCAACAACGTCATCGGTGCATCTTTGACACCAAGCAGTCTTGTCATATGGCAGGAAGGATGATAAGTCACTCTTCCCTGGAATTTAGAGCCGACATCTGTGATTCCCATGACATCCACTAAAAACTGCGTCAATTCATAAGATTTACCCGCCAGGTCATTAGCCGCTTCTTCCCATTCGGTATCCCCTTTGAAAATATGCGGGTATTCATGCAGCATAGCTACACAAGAACCCGATGGCCCAACCACATATTCCGAGTCTTTGAACGCCCGCATCATCTGTTTCATCGATTCCTTTGATTCTTTCAAATAGCCGCTATTATAAGCCGGCTGCCCGCAGCATGTCTGCAGCTCAGGAAAATCTACCTCACAGCCCACTTTTTCTAAAACTTCCACCGTGTCTTTCCCGACGTCGGACGACATGATATCACACAAACATGTAATGAATAAGGACACTTTCATGCCATTCACTCCTTCTTTTAAATAAAAGCAGGTCATCTGATGACCTATACGAAGAAAAGACTGGGTCCAGTCTGATCATTCGATATACTCTGCTAACGCCTGCTCTACTCCAACTAAATGATTCAGCATATGCTTTTGTGCGAGCTCTGAATCTCTGTTCTTAATTGCTTCAAAAATCAGCCAATGTTCTTCTAACAGCCTGGCTGTACTTTTCTCGGAATGCAGCCAATGCCTGCGTGTTTCACGCATCGTTTCCATCATAATTTCGGAGACACTATTCATCAGATTGATCAACATTTGATTATCGGTCGCACGGGCTATAGCGATATGGAACTCCAAATCAGCTTTCTCACCCAGCTCGCCATTCCCTTTCGCTTGTTCCATTGCATGGAGCGCTTCAACCATAGCCGCTATGTCTGAATCACTATGTCTTTCGGCAGCAGAACTAACAGCACCCGCTTCCAGAATTTTTCGTACTTCCAGTAGTTCTTTGACGTCTTCGCGTTTCATGATGAGCGCTGCAGCAACAGGCAGTGAAAAGCGTGAGGCGTCAAACTCTTTGATATACGTACCTTCGCCCTGCCGCATTTCAACAAGCCCCATCGCACGCATCGCACTGAGTGCTTCCCGGATAGCTGAACGGCCGACATCGAAATTCTTTGCCAGCTGTTCCACTGAATCTAATTTATCGCCAGGCTTCAGATCGCCGTTTTTTAACATGGCAACCAAAGAATCTGCTACTTCTTCATAAATTTTCCGTGCGCGTATTCGTTTATATTCCACTATTTCTTCCTCCAACTGCTTATTACCTTCATTTTAATGGAAAGAGAAGGAATTGGAAAGGCGGACTGTATTTACAAAAATTGTATCAACATAAACCCTCCGACACCGGCAAGTAAACCATATAAAAGAGCCGGACCCAATGTCTTTCGGATAATGTCACCTTCCTTACCGGATAACCCAACGACCGCAGATGCGGCAACGACATTATGCACACAAATCATATTTCCTGCCGCAGCACCGATCACCTGAACTGATAACACCACATCAGGGTTCAAACCGGTTTCATTGGCAATACTGTACTGGATTGGCGAAAAAGTCAGGGTAGACACCGTGGCACTGCCAGTGATGAATGCTCCTAATTCACCGAGAAATGGGGCAACAAAAATCCACATCGGCCCAAAACCTTGTGCCAGGGCCTGTGCGATATATTGAGGCATGCTCATCAAATCATTCATATTCATTCCGGAATTCGTGAAAACCTGCACCAGTGCAAGGGTTGAAATCAAAGCAAGTCCCGCATTTTTAATCGAGCGGAGTGACTCTTTGGATGCTTTCTTAAAATTAGAAAACGACTTTCTTTGGATCAGTACAGCTAAAATAGCGGCCAACACCAGTACCGTTCCTGGCGAATATAGAAGCTGCCAGTCAGAAGTAATGCCCTCAATACCGAGAATATTGCTCCAAGTGAGGTCGATGGCTGTCAATGTAAAATCTTTAACAACCGGAATAATGCGGGTGATTAACAATAGCCCTACTACAACCAAATACGGAGACCACGCTGTTACCAGACCCATCTTGGACTTTTTCGTTTCAGGCTGGAATCCTTCCTTTAAGGCATCTGTCCATTCTTCCTTTGGCAGCAGGATACCTTTTTTAGCCGTCAAAGTTGCTACGATAAGTCCGGTTAAAGAGGCTAGAATGGCAACGAATTCATGGCCGAACAGTGTAGCATAAAGTAGTGCGGATGCCGTATATGTAACCCCGATTAATAACGTCCATGGCAGCATGGCTACAGCATCTGTGATTCCTTTTCTTTTTCCAAAGAAAACAGTCAAAATAACAATCAAAATGAATGGAATGAACGTCCCCGCGAACATATCAATCATAGCGATCTTGACACCGACGTTTTGAAAGAATGGAATATCTGCCCCTGGTATGTTACTTAACCCTACTTGAATTGGTGTTCCAACAGCCCCAAACGAAACACCAGGACTATCAGCAATCAGCGCCAGGGCAGCCGCCGCCATCGGGTTGAACCCTAATGCTACCATCAGCGGGCCGGTAACTGCAGCGGGGGTTCCGAACCCTGCAGCCCCTTCAATCAAAGCGCCAAATAAGAAAGCGACGATGATAACCTGGACGCGCATATCCCCGGAAATACTCCTGAACCCTTGATTGATCCGGTCGACAGCACCAGTGTGTCGAAGTGTATTTAATAGAACGATTGCTCCAAATAAAATCAATAGAATCGTAAACGCTTTATGTGTCCCCTGTAGTATAGAAGCGAGAACAACTTCTCCTTCCATCCCCCACGTAGTAAGCGCTAACAAAATAACGATAATTGCACTGAAAAACATTCCTTTGAGCGCAGACATCCTCAATAACACCAGGAAAATAAATGGTGCGATAATGGCACTCAAAGCCACAAGCAACAACATAGCTGAAAACTCCCTTCTGGTTGATTACTAGTTTTCGATAAAACGTTTTCAAAGATAAATATAACTAATAAGGTCATCAGATGACCTGCTAACTAATCTACATTTTAATCTCATTTACGAGAAAACACAAGTTTTTTTGAAAACACTTTCATATAATTAAACCATTTATTCTCCCGCCTCCTACTGCCGAACAAGGATGATCTGTTCTAATAAGCAATGACAATTTTAGCGAAACGTTTCACTTATAATGAAGAGCAAAGCGGAAACTATCCAGCAACCACCACTTTTTGCTCAGTTATATCTTCCGAAAAGACTATTACAAAGGATTTATTTTTTTAATTTTCTGAAATTATTTCTTTTAGAGCATTTACGTTAACGCTGGATTTTTGTATACTCAACTCGAAACGTTTCACTAATCCACCGAAAGGAAGTGACATATTGAAGAAATTCTTTTCCAGTATTTTAATTCTCATTGTTTTGGTAAGTATAGTTTTACCGGCAGGATCTGCAGCCCAACCGGCAAACAAAGGTAATGAGGTGGCTTTTTCTAAACAATTGAAAACGATTTCAAAACAAACCTACCGGTACTTTGAAGATTTTACAAATGAAGAAACAGGACTTACAGATGATGCTGTCAGATTAAACGACGGTACAATTAAACCTCAAACGCATACATCTCCAACAAATATCGGAATGTACATGATGAGTACAATCTCAGCTCAGGAAATGGGTCATATTTCAAAAGAAGAAGCAGTTGATAGAATTCAAACCACCTTGAATACATTAGAAGGGCTCGAGAAATGGAACGGATTATATTACAACTGGTATAACACGGAGGATGGCTCGCTGATGACCGATTGGGGACAGTTCATTTCCACGGTAGATAACGGATGGCTGTCAGCAGGGTTGATTGTTGCAGGACAAGCATATCCTGAATTGAATGACCAGACCAGCAGCCTGGTAGAAGCTATGGACTACTCAAAGCTTTATACTCCTGAAGTCGGACAAATGAGAGGCGGTTATGATGTCGCAGCCGGAAGCTATACTGCTCACCATTACGGAGCCTTTTATACGGAACCCCGTGTCGCGAGCTACATCTCTATTGGGAAAGGAGACGTACCGTCCGAACATTGGTGGAAGATGTACAGAACCATGCCTGACAGTTGGGATTGGCAGGCTCAAAAGCCTGAAGGCTATCCAGTGACCTATGATGGAGTGGAAGTTTTTGAAGGTCACTACAGTTATAATGGGAAAAAATATGTTCCAAGCTGGGGAGGAAGCATGTTTGAAGCATTGATGCCGCAGCTGGTTCTTAAGGAAAAAGAGCTGGGGAAAGATGCGCTCGGCCTCAATAACCAACGTCATGTCGATATTCAAATCGAGTATGCAGAAGAACAAGGGTATGAGGCTTGGGGCATGTCACCGGCTGCAACACCGGAAAACTATTCTGAGTTCGCTGCCACACCTTTAGGAATGGATGGATACAAATCCGATGGTACCGTTACTCCACACGCTACATTCCTTGCACTGGAATACGCACCAATGGAAGCATTTGAAAACATTCAAGTGCTGAAAGAATTCGATATGTATGGAAAATATGGTTTCCTTGATTCCGTCAATGTTGAGACAGGTGAAGTTACGCAGGCCTATCTGGCATTAGACCAGGGGATGAGCATGGTTGCTATCGCAAATTACTTGAAGGATGGCGTTATCCGCGATTATTTCCACCAGGATGAAATCGGAGAAAACCCTGAGGAATTACTGATTAAAGAAGAATTTTCGATAAAATAAAATGCTAATTCGGCTTTCCTTTAGAATAGGGGAAGACTATGTTAGCATTATCAACACTATCGCTTAACAGAACCAAATAAAATGGCCAGACACTCTAATGATAGAGTACCTGGCCATTTAAATTATGGTTTCATAATCAATTTACCCTTCGTTTCTCTTCCTTGCAGCTTACGATGTACTTCTGCTGCTTCTTCCAGGTCAAAGACTCCTCCGATTTCCAGCTTGACTTTTCCTTCTTCAATATAACCTAAAATTTCTTTCAGGCTTTCCTGGAACAAGGTGGGCTTTTTCATGATTTGCGGCAGGAAAAAGCCGACGACGGATTGGTTTTTCGCCATTAAGCTGGATGGATAAAAGTGGGGCTGTTCCCCGCTTGCGACACCATAAATGACAAGTCGTCCAAATGAGGCAAGGCAATCGAGCGTTTTATGAAAAACATCTCCACCTGCCATTTCCAATGCAACATCGACTCCTTTGCCATTGTTCAAACGGCGTACTTCTTTTTCCCAGCCTTCTTTCGTATAGTCGACAACTTCATCCGCACCGTATTCTTTAGCCAGTGCCCGCTTTTCTTCACTGCTCGCTGTACCGATCACTTTGCCTGCGCCGAAAATTTTTGCAAGCTGGACGGCGAATAACCCGACACCCCCTGCTGCGGCATGTACCAGGATGGTCTCTCCTTTTTCTAACCGTCCCATCGTTTTGATAATGTGGTAAGCACTCAATCCTTGCAACGGTATCGCAGCTGCATAGGCTTCATCAACGCCTTCCGGAATCGGAATAAGTCCCCTTTCATTCGCTATCGTGTATTCGGCATATCCGGTAGCACGTTCATCACCAACCAAGGTGACAACACGATCGCCTTCCTTGAACAATTGTACTCCAGAACCTGCTTTAGCAATGACGCCTGCTACTTCTGAACCTGGTACGTAAGGCAGTTTCGTTTCCACCACATACTGGCCTTCACGCCTTGCGGTATCTGCATAATTGACACCTATCGCTTTTGTTTCAATCAATACTTCATGCTCGCCCGGCTCCGGAAGCTCCATATCAATCAGTTCCAGTACTTCAGGACCTCCGAATTCTTTAAATTGAATTGCTTTCATGACTACATCCATCCTCTGACTAGTTTTTTCTGCTTTCACTTCTGTTAGTTTAAAGGTGCTATTGCTTTGCTTTATTAACAGTTTCTTCACGTATTTTTCGCCGCAAGATTTTACCGACATTCGTTTTCGGTAGTTCGCTTCTGAATTCTACCGATGCCGGAACCTTGTAGGCTGCCATATTGTCCCGGCAATATGCAATTAATTCCTCCTCTGTTGCTGATTTTCCATCTTTCAACACGACAACGACTTTCACGGTCTCGCCGCGATATTCATCCGGCATTCCGACCGCAACCGCCTCCTGCACGGCTTCATGCTCGTAAAGGATTTCTTCAATGTCACGCGGGTAGATATTAAAGCCGCCTGCAATAATCAAATCTTTTTTTCGATCGAGGATATATAAGTATCCTTCATCATCCACACGGGCGATATCCCCAGTGTAAAGCCAGCCATCGCGCAGGGCAAGTTCCGTTTCTTCCGGCATATTCCAGTAACCTTTCATTATTTGAGGACCCCGCACAACCACTTCTCCGGTTTCCCCGACAGGAACCTCATCCATCCCGTTACTGACATCGACAATTTTATAATCGGTGGATGGAACCCCAATCCCGACACTTCCGGGTTTACGTTCACCGAACATTGGGTTGCAGTGAGTGACAGGTGCTGTTTCCGATAGTCCATATCCTTCATAAATACGGCCGTCTGTTTTCGACTCAAAACTCCTCATCAATTCCTGAGGCATCGGCGCACTGCCACTGTTGCAGACACGAATGCTGTCTATGCCATATTGCTCTGCTTTCGGATGACTGGTAATCGCCACATACATCGTCGGTACGCCCGGGAAGTAAGTTGGCTGCTCACGCTTGATCGTTTCCAGCACTTCTTCCAGCTCAAACCTTGGAAGCAGAATCATACTCGAGCCAGAGTGGATCGCCTGATTCATACACACCGTCATTCCGAACACATGAAATAAAGGTATAACAGTAAGATAACGTTCCTTTCCATGTTCAATATCATCTTTAAAATACTCATGCGTCTGAATCACGTTAGCGACCAAGTTTCGGTGGGTCAGCATTGCACCTTTCGACCTGCCCGTTGTTCCGCCTGTATATTGAAGTACAGCGACGTCTTCAGCAGGATTGATTGTCACTTGTTTCGGCGGACCAGGTGCTGTCTGTAAAAACGTGGTGAATGCTATTTCTTCACCTGCAGGTTCATATTCTTGCGCAAAATCTACGACGATCACATGCTTTACCGGGGTATCTGCTTTGATTTTTTCAAAAACAGGTACAAGTGGAGCATATAGTACAAGTGTTTCCGCTCCTGAATCTGTTAAAATATGTTCAAGTTCCCGTCCTACCAGCATCGGGTTTACTTGAGTCACCACGGCACCTGTCATCAATGCTCCATAATAACTAATGACATAATGGGGACAGTTCGGAAGCATAATGGCGACCCGGTCACCTTTTTTCACACCGCGATCCTGCAGAGATGAAGCGAACGCGCTCGCTTGCATCCCTAATTCCTTATACGTGATCTTTTTGTCAAAAAAAGTGATGGCTGTGTTATCGGGAAAGCGTTCGACTGACCTCGTCAAAAACTCATTAAGAGCAATGTCCGGAATCTCAACTTCGCTTTTGATATGAGCCGGATAATGCCTTTTCCATACTTTTTCCAATATGTAACCCCCCATAAATTAATGTAAACGCTTACAAATAAGCTGTTCATGTACCCTAGCAGTTACTTCCAACTATATACCAATAGTTCAGAATATTCAATTAAAATAATCGGTAGTAAATATATACCAGAGCACGTTTATAGTTTTTTTGGCTCTGTTAAATCTCAGTGTTGATTTTACAGTTAAAGTTCCCTTTACGTGAAGACTCAGTTTCGAGATAGTGGGGTCCGTTGCCATGAGATGAATGGGATGGTCCGGGAAACCACTCGCTTTCCTGCGGGGGACCTGGCAAGCTTCCTCGGGCTAAAGCCCTGTGGGATCTTGCCTACCCCCTTCTCCCGCGGGAGTCTCGCTGTTTCCCTGCCCATCCAGCCAGTTTTATACTAAACGGACCCTTCAAAAGGAGAAAGAGTGTAGTAGAAACCTTCATGTTGACGCATTTACAAAGGATATAAAGGTGCCAAAGTCTTCTTTCTATTATCATGGTCGATTTCCATAACGATTTCGAGAATTTCCTATAATGGCAAGGGGCGTAGGGAAACGGTGAGACTCCTGTGGGAGCTGAGTGATAGGTGAGGCCCCGCAAGGCGAAGCCTGAGGAGACTCAGCACACGCCCACGGAAAGCGAACCGTTTCCCGGAGCCCCTAAACTCCGATATTATCTCGAAATCAAGTCTTCGACTTTACGGTCCTATTGTTGAATAACCCTCTTATAAAAAAACAATAACAAAGTTTAACAGAGGCATAGTTTTAATGGAAAAATATAAAAGCTGCAAGCAACTTAAGGTCACCTGCAGCAACGATTATTGATTTAATTTTTTCGCTACTATTTTTAAATATAACCGATAGAATGCGGAGAAAGAAAGGAATGCAAGCAAGCTTCCACTAAACAATGGAATAATGATGGGGAAGATATAGAGACTGATATACAAAACCACTCCGCTGCTGATAGAGACAGCAAGAAATAATAGCGGGCTGCCTACCGTTATAAAAAAAGCCTGCCGTAACAGGCCGCGTAATTTTATATTATAATGAGCGCTGACAGAAAAGAAATTCAGGGTGAAAATGAACAACAGAATTCCCATCACGACAAATAAGTTCATCAGCACTTCATTTCGACCAGAAAAATAATAAATATCAGCAAGCAGTATGCCCCACAACGCTACAAATACAATTCCTGCAAGCAAGCTGGTCAGGTAGTTTTCTTTATAGTAGCTCACATATTTGCGGGGTTTCCTTTCCTCTTCGTCCTTACGCACCCATTCCCTTGCTTTGGCAAACATGGCCGTAGTTGCAGGGAAAAATAAAGGAGGCAGCAGTACTACCAGCGGAACTGTTAAATAAATTAGCTGATCAGAACTTTCTATATAGAACATGCTGATGAGAAGGAGGGCGATTGGCAAGTTGAAAACAACCCACTGTAAATTTACGAGTGAAAATCGCATGATCCACTCACTTACTGCATAGAGTCCGCCCATAAAACCTGTATTTTTCACCTTGCTCCCTCCTTCATGCCATCAACCTTAGACCCACCACATATCTGCCGGGGGTTCTTCGATATTGACTGCTTTCAAATTTTTCACTGCTTGATTGAAACCTTCGCTGATCGACATGATCGGATCCTCATGTTCGATGGAGATGACATGGTCATAACCAAATGTTCGAAGGGCACTTACAATATTAGACCATTCCTGGATACCGTGTCCATAACCGACTGATCGGAAACTCCACGCTCTAGTCTGAACTTCTCCATACGGTTGCATATCCGTAAGCCCGTACATGTTAACATTTTCCTGGTCGATATACGTATCTTTCGCATGAAAATGGTGAATGGCGCCAGCTTTGCCCAAAATTTTGATCGCTGCGACTGGATCGATCCCCTGCCACCACAGGTGACTTGGATCCAGGTTAGCACCGACAGCCTCACATGTTTCCTCACGCAGTTTAAGCATGGTATACGGCGTATGGACAAGGAAGCCGGCATGCAGTTCTAAGCCTATTTTCACGCCATGATTTTCAGCGAACTTCCCTTGCTCTTTCCAATAGGGAATCAACTTTTCCTTCCACTGCCATTCCAGGACACCCGAATACTCTCCCGGCCATGGTGTTACCGGCCAGTTAGGTGTCTTGTCCCCTTCTGCCCCGCCTGGTGTTCCGGAAAATGTATTGACGACAGGTACATTTAGAAGCTGAGCCAGCTTGACGGTTTTCACAAAAATCTCATGAGATTCTTTTGCAAATGCTTCATCTGGTGACAATGGATTGCCATGGCAGCTGAAGGCACTGATGGTGAGCCCGCGGGAATGCACTTTCTCCAAGTATGCTTCCCGTTTCTCTTCGCTTGCCAACAACTCATCAACATCACAGTGAGCATTGCCTGGATAACCGCCAGTTCCTATTTCAACTGCTTTTAATCCGGAATCCTGTATATGGTCGAGCATATCTTCAAAGCTCATATCTGAAAACAAAACCGTAAACACGCCTAATTTCATATTGCTTCTCCCCTATCCTTTAAACTAATTTGATGCTTGAACCTGTTTCACTGCTTAAATAGATAGCTTCCATCAATTCGGTAACTTTCAGGGCTTGTTCCGGTTCAACGACTAATTGCGCATCCCCTAAACAGCTTTCGACAAAATTCTTCGCCTGTAAAACTCCCGGACTGAGTTCTTCTTTCGGAAGCTTGACCATGCTGTCCCATACAGCCCCGTATTTTGCCTGATAGAGCTCAAAGGGATAGACATCGAGCCCGCCATCGACTCCTGAAATACTGAGTGATGTCTTATCTTCTTTTATGTTGGCAGCCCAGGATGTTTCGAACTGCATCGACATCCCATTGTCAAAGGTGATGTAGCTTGTTACATGATCGTCGACATTGAAGTTTTTATGATCGAACGGTCCCCAGTCATTGACCTGGCCCGGGATTTTGCTCAGCCGGTCATACGTTCTTCCCATCACTTCTACAGGTTTTGGATCATCGAGCAGCCAAAGTGACAGGTCAAGCAGGTGACAGCCAAAGTCAATCAGGCTGCCGCCGCCCTGCAATTCTTTATTGGTAAAAACGCCCCAGCCTGGCACTTTGCGCCGTCGTAACGCCTGAACACGTGTGACTAAAGGATCGCCGATTTCTCCATTGGTGATGACGGTCTTGGCCAGCCGGGCTTCGGGTGTGTAGCGATAATGGTAAGCAATCGACAAAAGCCGATCGTTTTTCCTGGCTGCTTCCACCATGGCTTTCCCTTCTTCTGTCGTCATGGCCATCGGCTTTTCGCACATAACGTGGACACCCGCTTCCAGTGCAGCAATGGAAATCTCCGCATGAAACTTGTTCGGGGTACAGATAGTCACTGCATCGACATGATCAAAAAGCGTGCCATAGTCTTCATGCACCTGTGGGATATCAAATTCTTCTGTCACTTGCCTGGCACGTTTCTCGTCAACATCCTGAATTGCTGTTATTTCTACTTGATCAGAGAGTGATTGATAGGCCGGGATATGTCGTTGTGTAGCTATCCCTCCGACTCCGATAATTCCCATACGCAGCTTTGGCATCATTAATCACTTCGCTAACCTGGTAATTTGTTTGGTTTCTCCAGACTCCACGGCTGCAAGGATAACCTCTAAGGAACGTTTTCCTTCCTCACCATCAATCAACGGCTTTTTATCATGGACGATACAGTCTACAAAATGATCGATGACACCTGTATTGGTTTGCCCGCCTTCATCATTTGATTGAATTTGCCCAAGCTCATATTTGACTACTTCCCCATTGGTATATTGGACAATAAGGGAATAATCAGGATCGTCTTCCAGTCGAAGCGTCGCCTTTTCTCCATAGATGACAGTGGAGTTATCTTCCTTTGCGTTGTATGCCCAGCTGGCTGTCAGTGTCCCCACAATGCCGGACTCACTTCGTAAAATACAGACAGCATTATCATCAACGGTAACATTATCTTTCGCATTATTTTCGACGAATCCGGCCACTTCAACAAACTCTTCTCCTAATAAATGGCGCAAGAGATCCGCCTTATGTACACCAAGATCGCCCATAGCCCCAATAAAAGCTTCATCTTTTTTAAAGAACCAGCTATCATCACCATCGACACTCCATCCCTCAGGACCACCATGGCCGAACGTCGTGCGGAAACTGTAGATCTTTCCTGCTTCACCTGCTTCGATTAGATTACGCGCCCGTTCATGGGAAGAAACGAACCGCTGGTTGTGAGCAATCATCAGTTTCTTGCCGTTCCGTTCAGCAGCTTCAATCATATTTTCTGCTTCTTCCCGGGAAGTCGCCATCGGCTTTTCGCACAGTACATGACAGCCTGCGTTCAAAGCAGCAATCGACACAGGAGCATGTAAATAGTTCGGCAGGCAGACGCTGACCGCATCAATCTCCTCTTTTTCCAGAAGGTCTTCATAACTGGTATAAGATTGAGCGCCGAATGCCTCACCAGTTACCATTGCCCGTTCCTCAACAATGTCACAAACTGCGGTAATATCTATTTGTTGATTTGCTTCAAACTCAAGCAAGTGACGATTTTGCGCGATACTTCCACATCCGATAATAGCTACTTTCAATTTTTCCATTTGCATTAGCCTCCCCTGATTATTACTTTTCAGAAATAGTTTCTAATGGTTTTGCATTGCCATATACGTGTTTTGGAGTTCCTTCATTCTTGACCCAATTTACGCCATTTTGAATGACTTTTTGGATTTCTTTATTATGATAAGTTGGATAAGTTTCATGACCAGGACGGAAGTAGAAAATCTTACCTCGGCCACGACGGAAAGTGGCTCCGCTTCGGAATACTTCTCCTCCTTCAAACCAGCTGACAAATAATAGTTCATCTGGAGCCGGGATGTCAAAATGTTCCCCATACATTTCTTCTTTTTCCAGTTCGATATACTCTCCAAGCCCCTCTGTGATCGGATGGCTTGGCTCAACTACCCATAAGCGCTCTTTTTCATCGGCTTCACGCCACTTCAAATCACAGGTCGTACCCATCAATTTCTTGAATACTTTGGAAAAGTGAGCCGAGTGAAGGACAACCAGCCCCATGCCTTCTAATACACGCTGCTTTACTTTTTCTGCGATTTCGTCTTTTACTTCGTCATGGGCTTTATGTCCCCACCAAACCAGAACGTCGGTCTCAGCCAGCACCTCATCGGTCAAGCCATGTTCTTCTTCATCGAGGGTTGCCGTTTTCACATCGTGGCCTTCCTCCTTTAAAAACCCGGCAATGGCCCCATGAATCCCCTCGGGATAAATATCAGAAACCACTTGATTTTCTTGTTCGTGACGGTATTCATTCCATACTAATACTTTCATGACTACATCTCCTTTAACAAATTGATGGCAAACGTTTGCACTATTTAATACAAAATAACGGACTTACTTTTTATCTGCCATAGCTTGTTTAGCTATACAGGACTCCCTTTCCACAATAACAGTCGGTACAATGACACTCTTTTTGAACACTTCGCCCCCACCGAGTAGTTCGACCAGACAATCCGCAGATTCATAACCAAGCTGATAAGACTGTGTATCCACTGTCGTCAATGGAGGATTGGCCAGTCTTGAGATAATCGTATTATTAAAAGAAAGAACACTCATTTCCTGTGGAATCTGTACATTTTTTTCCTGCAATGCAAGCATAACAGATAACGCATTGAAATCATCAGTTACGATCAATGCTGTCGGAGGATTATCCACTTCCAACAGTTCAGAAACAATTTTCTTTGCGTCACCGCTATCAAATTGGATATTTTTAAATAAAGATTCTGGAAGCTCGATACGATGTTCTGCGATTGCCTGTTTGAATCCAGCCAAACGGGCAGTCGTTACTTCAAAATGGGAATCACCGCCAATATAGCCGATTCGGTTATGACCAAGGCTGATTAGATACTCTGCCACTTCTTTCGCAGCCAGTACATTGTCGTTATCGACATAAGTAATTTCGTTGGCATCTGCCGGTGGTTTCCCGATCATGACAAACGGGAAATCCCTTTCCCGCAAGTAAGGAACCACCTTGTCATCTTCCTTGGAGTACAAAACAATCACACCATCGACACGTTTTCCCTGCACCATTTTAACCACATCTCGGAATATCGCTTCCTCGGAATCACCTGTGGTGATATTGATACTATAATCATGTTTATGACAGGAAGCGCTGATACCCCGCAATACCTCAGCGAAAAAGGGATTATCGAACGAGTGGCTGGAGGACCTTTTCATCACAATTCCAATCGTCTGTGTTGATTGCTGCACAAGCACTCGACCACTGAAATTCAAGTGATACCCCATGTCGTCCATTACCTTACGTACTTTACGCTTCGTCTTCTCACTGATTCTCGGACTATCCGATAGGACACGCGATACCGTGGATGGCGCCACATTCGCCTGTTTGGCTACATCTTTAATTGTAACTGACACCTGCATCCACTCCTAATAATTATTTTACCGCGCCCTCAGAAACTCCATTGATAATCTGCTTCTGAGCGAAAAAGTACCCAATAATGACCGGGATGATGGCAATTGTCAAACCTGCCAGAGCCAAATGCCACTGCTTAGTATATTGTCCAAAGAAATAGAACATTTTTAATGGAATCGTTGCATTCGCTTCACTTAAGACAAGCGATGGCAATAGATAGTCATTCCAAATCCAGATGACGTTCAGGATTGCGACTGTTACAGAAATTGGCTTCAATAAAGGGAATATAATTTTCCAGAATAGCTGGAAGCGGCTGGCTCCATCGATGATTGCTGCTTCATCCAATGATTTGGAAACACCAGTCATCGCCCCGTGATATAGGAAAATCGATAAGCTGCAGCCGAATCCCAGATACATGAAAATCAGTCCAGCCGCATTCAACATGTCTGCCTGACCAAAAATAGAAATTAGTGGAATCATAACCGATTGAAATGGAATCAACATTGCCGCTACGAACACAAAGAACATCACTCCACTGAGTTTGCTCTTATTACGAGCAAGTGCGTAACCAGCCATTGATGAAAAAATTACAATGATTCCCACACTAAGCCCCGTAATCAAAACGGAGTTGAATAACGATTTTAAAAAGCTTAAGTCAATAAATGCCTGGACAAAGTTATCAAATTCCCATTCTGCCGGGAACCCGAGAACCCCGCTGAATATATCCCGTTTCGTTTTAAATGCATTGACAATCATTAAATAAAAAGGTGCGATCCATAATAACCCCAGAATAATTCCGAGAATTTCGATTGAGAATAGACTTTTCTTTTCTTGATTTTTCATTACATCTCAACCTCTCGTTTCTTATTATAGTATACCTGTGTCAGCGCAACGACAGCGACAATCAGAAAGAAAATGACAGCCTTTGCCTGGGCATAGGACATTTGATTATCTGAGAAAGCTGTCCGCACGATTTCCATCGCCACCATCTGTGTGGAGTTATAAGGTCCCCCGTTTGTCAGCGATAAGTTCTGATCATAAATTTTGAAGGACGTGGAAAGTGTCAAAAACATACTGATGGTGAAAGCTGGTGCCACAAGTGGGAAAGTAATATTTTTAAAACGCTGAAAGCTGCTCGCTCCATCAATTTTAGCCGCTTCAATTAATTCTTTCGGAATGTTCTCTAAGTATGCAATATAAATAATCATGATATATCCGGCCATCTGCCAGGACGTCAAAATGACTAAGCCCCAAAACCCGGTCTCTGTGGTCGAAAGCCAGCCTTGCATGGATTCCACCCCTAGCAATTCTCCGATATCACCGAACACACTGACAAAAATAAACTGCCAGATAAAACCGAGAATCAGACCGCCAATCAGGTTCGGCATGAAAAATACTGTCCGTAACAAGTTGTTGCTTTTAATATTACGTGTGACTATCAAAGCAAGTGCAAGACCGAAAAAGTTTAATAGCAATACAGATGCTACTGCAAATTTAAGCGTGAACCAGATCGAATTCATAAACTCTTGTTCCTGGAACAAGTTGATGTAGTGTTCAAAACCGATAAACTCAGTCGCTGTAAGACCATTCCAATTGGTAAACGAGTAAACAAGCCCATACAGGAACGGAATGACCACCACAATTCCCAAAGCTAGAATAACCGGTGTAAGAAAAAGCCAAAAGGCCGGGCTGCGGTTTTGCATGTGTTTCTCCTCCAATTCTGAGCACGATAACCCCTTTTGCTATCGTTTTGTGGTTTGCATCTGATGTATAAATGAAAACATCTCAACCATCAGGTATTATGTTCTATCACCTGACAGAAGAGATATTTTCAATTAGGTTCGACAAGAGAAAATTGAAGACAGCTTGTCTACGTACGTAACATTCACTTATTTATTGACGTGAATCTTCCCAGTCTTTTCGAGCATTTTCTTCTACTTGTTCCCATGTGATATCTCCACTTAGATACTGCTGCATGTTGACCGCAAGACTTCCTTCTGTCCAATTCGTTGGTGCTCCAAGGAAGACCCATCCTAACGTGTCTCCAGCAGCTGCATATTCATAGATCTCTTTAGAAATTGGATCCGCAATCTTTTGATCTTCATAACCTTCGTATGCCGGGATGAATTTGAATTCTTCTGTAACGAATTTCTTACCTTCTTCAGAAGTATACATCCAGTCTAAGAATTCTTTACTTTCTTTGACTACTTCATCTTCTGATTGTTTGTTGACAGCCCAGTACATTGGAACGCCTACAGGGATACTTCCTTCATATCCTTCAACCGGAATCGGCAAAAGACCTACATTATTCTTGGCCATCTCCTCATCCATTTGAAGAATTGTGTTGTACACCCAATTCCCTTGCTGAATCATAGCTACTTCACCTAAAGAGAACAATTCTTCAACCTGCTGGGAATAATCCAGGCTCAAAGTCGGCTGTACGGAATATTCGTTTTGCAGGTCCAGAAAACGCTTCATCTGGTCTCCCATAGCGAATTCAACTGTATCTGCCTGATAAGCTTCCATTACATCATGATTGAATTCATCAGCCAGGAATGTATTAGCAAGGTGGTTTCCGATTACCCAGGTTTCTTTCGCAGGCAGAGCAAATGGTGCCTGAATTCCGAGGTCTTCTTTTTTGCTATCCAATGTCTCTGTCGCTTTTACTAAATCCTCATGGGTTTTAATGTCATCAGGGTTGATGCCGGCCTCTTCAAAAATTTTCTTATTGTAAAGGATCCCGTATCCTTCCTGGTTGAAAGGCAGGCCTAGGGTTTCATCATTCTTGTTCACGCTCGTAAGCGTACCTTCCAAAGCTGTTTTAGCAGCTTCGGTATCTGACATATCTGCTAAATATTTTTCATACGTTTCTACGTCCGATGGACCGCCAATGTTAAAAATATCAGGTTCTTCGCCTGAAGAGAATGATGTCTTCAAGGAAGAGCCGTAATCATTTCCACCGCCGACAGTTTTAACATTGATATTCACATTAGGGTTTTCTTCCTCATATTTCTCTGTCAACGCTTCAAACTGATCCTTGAATTCTACTTTAAACTGGAAAATATCTACGGTCACTTGATCTCCAGATCCCTCGTCCGAACCAGAATCTGACCCTGCACCAAATGAACAGCCAGCCAATGCGATACTGGAAGCCAGCAGAGCAGAAGCTACGCCATAAAACTTTTTCTTCTTCATGTAAAACACTCCTTAAGTTGGAATAGGATTGAATGAATGCGCTTCCATGATTCACAAAAATTATGCCTGTCCTGCTAGATTGATAGAAAAAACCGCTAGCGCATACGTTTGCATTGAGATATGTAAAAAAATGCAAATTGCTGTAATTGCACGTAATAAAATCATAGAGCAATTGTTGCGCAATTTTTGTGAATACGTTTGCACAAAATCATTAAACAAATAATACCATGCCACTTTATGAAATACAACCTTAATTTTCAGAAAGTTTACGCTTGATTCTATTCAACCATTCAAAGGCTAATAAATGGAAGAAGATTAGTAAATGGAACGCACTTCAACAGACTTACTTTCAGTGAAAGTAACTAAAAATTATTAAGCCACGATTAAAAAAAGAAAAAGACGCCCATAAGCCGGGCGTCCCAATATCGATATAGCTATTTATTGAAGACGTGGATCTGCTAACAGACGATCCATTTCTTCCATATGCTGTGTTTCATCAGCTATCATATCATCCAGTTTAACGACAAGCTCTGTAAGACCTAATTCTTCCGCTTGTTCCTTACGGATTTCATAGCGCTTGATTGTTTCTTCCTCAGATTTACGTGCTTCCTGAAGCATCTCTTTTACATTTTCCAGCTGTTTGACTTCTGCTGGCTTCGTGGTCGGTGTCCCACCTAATGTTTTAATTTTTTCTGACAAGTAAAGAGCATGTCCCTGCTCATCAGCGATTTCTCCTTCGAAAAATGGCTTCAGTACAGAATAGTACAGACCATCTACCGTAGCAGCATTGAACGTGTACATAATTGATGCTGCATACTCATGTGCTAAATCCTCGTTAAGACCTTCGATCAATTCTTTCATTTTTGCATCCATTAAACAACATCCTTTCCACGAAATAGTTTGTTCGACCTTCTACAATATACCTATCCCCGTATTCTTCCGATTTAAAACATTTTCTCTTTATATATATTTCATTTTAGGGATTTTTTAAACTTCACGAAGTGAGAAATATCACAATATGTTTGAATTTAGCGTTTGCGATTATGAAACCGAAGAGGCTGCCACTGGAAAGACCCAACACCTAAATGTAGAATCAGCAAATTACTTAAGATATTTTCACCCATTCCGAAAAAAGCATACATTATTATATAAGAACCTTTAATAAGCATGATCGGGAACCATTTCCTTTAAGAAGAACAACTTGTTTTTCTGCTTTAAGTTTGTTATCAGCCCTACGGACACCATATATTGGTTTCAATGGGGGTTGTTTACATATTTTCATTCTAAATACTTGTTTTTTTACGTATGCATTACATAACTATTAAATTATTCTGATAATCTCCTCAAAGTTTTTACGTGCACTAATATTTATGGTAGTTTATAAAAGGGGAAAAGCAACCTAGCCACCTGGCAGTTGTTTTATTATTCAGTCTACCCCCAATAAAGGCAATTTCCACTATCCATTTATCCCACAAAAACTGAATATCATAACACGTAGGAGGGAACCACACTATGAAACTGACAACTAAGATACTGCTCGGCCTCGTTTTAGGTGCCGCCGTAGGTTTGGTCTTGCATATGACTGCTCCGGACTTATTCACTACATTAGACACTTATATCTTCAGCCCGCTTGGAACTATTTTCCTCAACCTGATCAAAATGCTTGTCGTACCGATCGTATTCTTTTCCATCACACTTGGAGTGGCAGCATTAGGTGATCCGAAAAAGCTGGGACGAATCGGAGGAAAGACGATTGCATTTTTCCTTGGTACAACGACATTGGCTATCACTATCGCAATCGCCCTCGCCTATATCTTCCAGCCAGGAAGCGGCGATTTTGATACAGGCGGAGCTGAGTATGAAAGCCAGAAAGCGCCTACAGTAGTGGAAACATTTACCAACATCATTCCGACCAACCCTATTCAAGCAATGGCAGAAGCTAACATGCTGCAAATCATCGCATTCTCTGTTTTCATTGGTTTTGCACTTGCCATGCTTGGTAAAAAGACGGAAAGTGTCATGAGAGTTATCGAACAAGGTAACGAAATCATGATGTTCCTCGTCAATTTAATCATGCGATTTGCTCCTTATGGTGCATTCGGTTTGCTGGCTTCAGCAATCGGAACGATGGGGATCGATGGCATGATGGCAATGATTGCCTACATGCTGGTCGTAATAGCTGCATTATTCATCCATTTATTTGCTGTATATGGTTCAGCTGTTTCTTTCTTAGGCAAGATGAACCCTGTTCACTTTTTCAAAGGATTTTTCCCTGCCGCCACGGTAGCATTCAGTACATCAAGCAGTAGCTCGACGCTTCCGGTTTCCATGAAAACAGCACAGGAAAACCTTAATGTTCCTAAACCGATCAGCAGCTTCGTTCAGCCTTTAGGAGCAACCATCAACATGGATGGTACAGCCATCATGCAAGGTGTCGCAACTATTTTCATCGCACAGGTCTATGGTACCGATCTGGCATTCAGTCAATTGATCATGATCGTTGTAGTCGCCGTTCTGGCAAGTATCGGTACAGCCGGTGTGCCAGGTGTCGGACTGATCATGCTCGCCATGGTATTAAACCAGGTTGCCCTGCCGGTTGAAGGCATCGCGCTC
Source organism: Halobacillus sp. B23F22_5 (assembly GCF_043497085.1). NCBI lineage: Bacteria > Bacillati > Bacillota > Bacilli > Caryophanales > Bacillaceae > Halobacillus > Halobacillus sp. B23F22_5. The sequence goes on from NZ_JBIEKI010000003.1 coordinate 159,969, forward strand.
ATTTTAGGTATTGACCGTCTGCTTGATATGACGCGTACAGCTGTCAATGTTTATGGTGATGCTGCATGTGCTGTGGTAATTTCCGAATCTGAAAAGAAACACGGCATTACGGAACATAAGGCAGCCGAAGAAATTTCATAATAGTAATCTTAAGAGCAGGCCTATAGGTCTGCTCTTTTAAATGTGTAGAGATCAACCTTAAACAGTCAGTAATGATTTACAAGAAAATTCGATTTAATCAACCGCTCAGATATTTCCAGTGTTTCTGAATGGACTGGTTCATATTCTGAGATCCTGCCATCATTGCCGATTACGATACTTTCTCCATAATCACCTCGAAGCAGAAATACATCCTTGTTTACATAGCGGTTCATATTATGACCTAGCGCATAAGATTCATAAGTATCAGGTGAAAATCCGAACCAATCCAAAAGAGTAGGAGTAGTATCAACTTGACCCATTACATCGGAAACAACCCCCGACTCACTAAGGGAGGTATCGATCATAATAAATGGAACAGGCGTATAAGTTAGTTTCCACGATTCATCTGTTATTTCTTCCTTTCTCCATCTCTCTACCTCTGATTTTGATTCCTTGAATATGCCGTTATGATCACCGTAAATCGCAACAACAGTATTTTCCAGTTCTCCATTCTCTTTAAGATTGTTTAGAAAAGCACCAAGATGACGGTCTGTATAATGGATGCTCTCAAAATAGTTGCCAAGCTGTGTTCCTTTTAATTCACCTGTGTCCAATAGCTTTTTGTCTTCAGGAATATGGAAGGGCGTATGGGAAGTAAGAGTGATTAACATAGAAAAGTAAGGTTCCTTTTGATTCTTTATTGTATCTGCTGTTTGTTCAAAGAACGTCTGGTCGCTCAGTCCCATACCTATTTCATTTGTTTTTACGTTTTGAAAATCGGTTATATCATAATATCGTTCAAATCCCATTGATGGATAAACGAGGTCCCTGTTCCAAAATGACCCCTCGTCTCCATGGAAGGCTGTTGTTGTGTAACCAAGGGAACTAAAGTGCTTCGCTAAAGAGGGATATTCGGCAACTGGGTAACGAAAAAATGTGCTCCCTTCCTTTAAAGGATATATGCTATTAAGAACTAGTAATTCAGCATCTGAGCTATTACCTTCAGCTGTTTGTGGATAATAATGATTAAAAGATATACTCGATCCCAGCCATTTATTCAAGTTAGGAGTGATTTCCTGGTCATTTACTTTTGCTCCTAGTACAAACTGCTGTAAAGACTCAAATTGAATCAATAATAAGTTTTTTCCTTCAAATATGCCAGCTTCAAGCAGAGGCTCTTCACGCTTTGAAATATTTTCATTACTGGATAAGAAATTATGAATATCATCAATTTCCTCAGCACTTAGCTCAAGTTCTTGCTGAGATGTAGTAAATTCCAAGAAATCAATTACTTGATGACCTACTATTCCGTAATTACCTATATAGGAAGTCGAAGTGTATTTTTTCAATAATAAGTTTCCCATATCATTGAGATACATAGAAGCAGGTTTTAAAGATACCAGCAGTACAGCAAGTATCGTAATCAAACCAAGAACTTTAAAATTACGATGGACTTCAAGACTATTTTTTTGACGCCTCATATAAACAAGAAATCCCATAACCAGCATAACATCAAAGAAAAAAGCAAACTGCCACCAGGCTAACTGGTTGAAAATACTTTCTGACATACCCGATAAATTCGAAGCCTGAAGGGTTATGTAAGTAGAAAACGGGGCCTGAAAATAAACCATATATAGGTAAGAAGCCCACGTATATAAACTGATACCTGATGCCGCAGAAATCCCATACCAAATCCAATATTTTTTAAATAGATACATCGCACTGAACAGCACCATTGAAAAACCTACAGAAACCAAAATTGCCCCTTTCGATAATTCAGTAAGCAATAATTGGCTGACAAAGATCAACTTTAGAGAAGCAGCCAAGGTAAAAAATACATACAAGATAACTCTGTTCATTTTTGAGCGCTCCTTTTTCTATACAGCTATTGCTTTAGTATTCGAATATAATTTTAAAAAATGTATGAAACCTCCTATATGTATGAGGTGCTAAACACAAAAATTCCAATCAATATATAAAAAAATGGCTGTCATGAAGATTAATAGAATAATATTTAGCCGAATTGATCAGTCTTACCTTCTCTTTAATAACTTATGCAGAAAAGGAATTATACAAATAAATAACAGCAGTTTTCCCTCTTTCTATCCCATTAATGTCATATAACAAAGAAAAAGGTACTTGCATTTACGACAAATTTTTAAGAAACTAATGTTAGTCTGAATTTTCCTTCTAATCCGAATAATCAACGCGCTAGTCCAATAATAATTAATGAGAAGGAAACGGATTTTTTGTAAACGATTACATAGCTGAGGAGGAACATTATGTTAAAAGGCATCACATCATTTTTTGATCGTCTGGTCCAGCGCTACCTGCCAGACGCATTTTTGTTTGCGATCATTTTGACACTCGTAGTTTTTGTTTTGGGTATAGGTATTACAGGCAGTTCCCCGGGGGATATGGTTCAATATTGGGGCGATGGGTTCTGGAATCTCCTGGCATTCGCCATGCAAATGTCACTGATTGTTGTTACGGGGTACATACTAGCTAACACTCCTGTCGTCAAATCACTTTTGTCAAAACTAAGCCGACTTGCCAATACACCTGGGAAAGCGATCATGCTCGTAACTTTCGTGACCGCTGTCGCTTGTTTGATCAATTACGGTTTCGGGCTGGTAGTCGGGGCCTTGCTTGCCGTCCATGTCGCGAAAAGGGTGCCAAATGTCGATTACCGGTTATTGATGGCCAGTGCCTATGGAGGATTTATTGTCTGGCACGGCGGCTTGTCCGGATCCATCCCATTAACCATTGCAACAGAAGATCATTTTTTAGTCGATAGTATCGGAAGTATCCCTGTTACAGAAACGCTGTTTAGCGGTTTGAACATAGCCATTGTACTAGCGTTGCTGGTTTCTTTGCCTTTACTGAATTTATGGATGTTGAAAACAAGCGGGGATTTAAGTAAAAACAACCTGGACTTTTTGGAAAACGAATCAGCGGAAGAGGAACTTGCCGCAACTGCTGCAGCTGACATGACACCGGCAGAGCGTTTGGAAAACAGTATGATACTTTCCATGTTGATCGGAATACTAGGTTTAGTTTTCATCATTTATCATTTTGTACAAAATGGTCTTGACTTGAATATCAATATCGTCAACTTTATTTTCTTATTTTTAGGTATCATTTTTCACAAAACCCCAAGACGTTTTTTAAATACGGTGACAGATGGCGTAAAAAATGCAGGGGGTATCATCATCCAGTTCCCTTTCTACGCTGGTATCATGGGAATGATGGTAGCTTCCGGGCTATCTGAAGAGATGTCAAGGTGGTTTGTTAGCATTTCCACTGAATTCACCTTTCCATTATTCACGTTCCTAAGTGCCGGGATTGTCAACTTCTTCGTACCATCAGGAGGCGGTCAGTGGGCCGTACAGGCACCAATTATGGTTCCTGCAGCCATGGAACTTGGGGTAGGGACAGCTAAGACTGCGATGGCAGTTGCCTGGGGAGACGCCTGGACCAACATGATCCAGCCATTTTGGGCATTACCACTGCTTGCAATAGCAGGGTTGAAAGTAAAAGATATTATGGGATTCTGCGTCATTATCCTGTTCTGGAGCGCAGTACCGATTTCACTGGCATTATTGTTTTTATAAGAAAAGCGCAAACGCCCTGAAAGACACGACACGCATAAGCAAAACGGCTGGAGGAAGGCGTCCTTTCCTTCCACAAGACGGGTTGCTTATGACGCGAGTGTCTGGGCGTTGAAGCTAGCCCCATACTTCGCAGAAATGTTCAAACTCTTATCTTTTAATAAAATGCAGGGTACTAAACCAAAAAAGTCCGTCACTTGGGAGCAACTTCCCGAGCGGCGGACTTTTGAATATCTATTGTATGAATGCCATGAATAGTTTAATTTTGATATTGATAACCTTCAAGATTAGCGACAATTTGTTTGATCATTTCTTCAGAAGACTCGATTTCTTTCGCTTCCGTTTTCTTAATCAAATTCTGCAGCATTTCCGTCAGTTTCCGCTGTTCTTCCAACTGTTATCCCTCCTAATCTATCGATTCCCGTTTGTCGATAACTAGAATAATACCATAAATTAAGAGGAATGGCTGTAGTTTTTTGTAAACTTTTGTGTTTATTTACAATCCGTCACCCAGTTACTGGTTATCTCAGCTGTCACCTTTTTGTCTGGTGGAATTCGAAACAGTCCGGGCATAATTCTTTCCAGTAAGTTCTGCCGTCGGTTACAGTCACAATTTCTGATTGATCTACTGTTTCCTCGCACCTCCAGCAAGTCGTTGTATACTCATCCATTATTTCACGCAGTTCCTCCTGGCGGATTTCTTCCTTCAAATCTTCATACATAGCATGTACCCCCTTTATGGAATATAGCTATATCTTATTCCTTACTCCAGCAGTTTGGCGAAGCGGGAAAAAAGTAAAATCTCAAACATTTAAGCTTGTAAAATAGATTTTTCACCTATATAAAAACGATAATAGCTATTCATTTCTGTAGGAAAATATCAATCTTCGACAATTTTCTTTATAATTGATAGAAAAGGAGGCAGTATCATGACTACACAAACAAATGTAATTTTAGATTGCGACCCTGGGCATGATGATGCGATCGCCATTATCATGGCCGCTTCAAATACTAATCTAAACATTGAAGCAATCACGACCGTAGCGGGAAATGTATCCGTAGATAAAACTACCCTCAATGCACAGCGTATTTGTGATTTGATAGATTTAAATGATGTACCGCTTGCCAAAGGAGCGAACCGGCCATTAGTTAAAGGGAGTGAAATTGCGGAAGAGATACATGGAGATAGCGGCCTTGATGGCCCTCAGTTTCCAGACCACCCGACTAAAGGAGTAGAAGAAATACACGCAGTCGACTTGATTATTGATAAAGTCCTTACATCAGAAAACCCAATTACACTTGTCCCAACCGGACCACTTACCAATATTGCGTTAGCGATGATAAAAGAACCTGCTATCCTTCCTAATATCAAGGAAATCGTGTTGATGGGCGGCGGCACATTCGGTAACTGGACACCTGCAGCTGAGTTCAATATCTATGTTGACGCAGAAGCAGCAAAAGTGGTTTTTGAAAGTGGCATACCGATAACCATGTTCGGACTGGACATCACCCACCAGGCGCAGGCAACTACCAATATTATTGATGATTTGGCTACAATAAAAAATCCAGTCGCCGATACCGTGGTTGAGCTGCTTGATTTTTTTAAACATACATATCAAGAATACTTCGGCTTTGACGGGGCTCCGATCCATGATGCCTGTACGGTCGCTTACCTGATCGATCCTTCGATTTTTACTTTCAAACATGTCCATGTCGATATCGAAACAAAAGGGGAATTCTCCTACGGCATGACGTGCGTGGATTTGTTAAGGGTAACAGGCAAAGAGCCGAATGTTCATTTCGCATATGAAATTGATCAGGAAAAGTTTTGGAACCTGTTGAAAGAAAGCCTTGCTTCCTATTCTAAATAAATTTTGCCGGAGTAGCTGTGATGCTTCTGCGGTATATTATTCTGTCTGCTTTTATGCTGGCATACAAAGACTGGCCAGCAACTCTGTAACCTTATTTCTCGTCCTACTAACATCACCTATGTTATTGTTGGATAAAGTATTGGATCGTTTTTTCGATTAGTAGGAGGAAAACGCGAATGCCGAGTGAATATAACTTATCTAGTTCTGATTTTCATTCATTGGTTACAGCCTCTAGAAAAATGTTTGAAGCAATCAGTAAGCAGTTGAATGTAAATACAGCATATGTAACAAAAAGAGGTCCCACAGCAATGACGGTACTCAGTTCCTTTAATGAAAAGGAAGAGATCATTCCTGAGGGTTATGCGGTAGAATATAGCGGGACCTATTGCCGATTGATCATAGGTAATGAAGAGGATACCATGAACACGGTCAATTTGACGAAAGACGCTTTGACGAAAGAGTTGGAAGTTACCTCTCAATTAAAAGTCAAAGGTTTCTTAGGCGTAACCTTGAAATATCTGGACGGTGAAGTGTTTGGTACGTTATGTGTGATGGATAAAGAAGAGAAAGATTTCAGCGAGGAAGATATCGAGTATCTGAAATCGATGGCTGCCATTTTGTCTCATATTATTGAGTTGGACCAGACGAAGTATAACATGGCATTTCTTAATGTTCCTATCATCCCGATTACACATGGCATCTCCATCCTCACGATACAAGGGATAATCGATGAAGTCCGGGCGGAAAAAATCATAAATGTTGTACTGGATTATGGCGCAAAAAACGATATCGAGTATTTTATAGTAGATTTATCCGGCCTGGTCATATTAGATGGGACTTTTCCACCTGTCCTGCTTGAGATTGTCACCGCCCTTGAAGTGATGGGCATAAAAACGATTATCACCGGGATTTCTCCGGAAATTGCCAGGCATGAATTATGTGACATCCAGGAGTTAAGGAAAAAATCTAAGACAGTAACCAATCTGGAATCTGCTTATCTTACATCGGTTTTCAATTGACAGAAAAAGAATAAATAGTTGCATTATATTCATATACTCCGGTTTCCATCGGAGTATTTGTTTTATATTTACTTCCCACCACTAAAAAGCATCCATACAGCAAATGGCTACACGGTGGAATATAGTCTAACGCTGTGTTTCACAACCTTCTCTTTTCGAGTCAGGCACCTAACGACAAATCACGTTATGTTAAGGTACAAAGTTGCACACTATATTTACAACAAAAAAGCTGAACGATCCCGTTGGGGATGTTCAGCTTTTTCCAGTAACCTAATTTACGTCTACGATGCGTCCTTCTATTTCAGGAGCAACTGTTTCTAATGAAGTAACATGATCAATGAACATTTCATAGTCGATAAAACCAGGTTCACTGACACGGTTTTCTTCAAAAGCCTGGGCAAAAACATCATACCCATCGCCACCTTTAGCAGTAAAAGCGTTAGTAGCAACGTAGTAGTATTCTTCTTCGTTCAACGGTACATACGAACCGTCTTCCTGTTCGATTTCTACATTTACGACTCGCTCGCCTGCCGGCTGGCTGCTATCGTATTCAAACTGCATACCGGCAACCTGCAGGAACCCTCCGCTTGTGCTTGGCGCCTGGCTGACACTGTGCTCCAGTGCTTCAAGAATTTCAGCACCTGTCAGGTTCATAATCGCTAGTGAGTTACCAAACGGCATAACGGTCAACACTTCACCTACAGTGATGTCACCTGTATCGATGGAAGTACGGATACCGCCACCGTTAGTTACAGCGATTGCTGTTTCCGGATTAACAGATTTAGCTTTAGCAAGCATGCCGTCCGCAATCAAGTTGCCAAGGTTTGTTTCTTGTGTACGGACAAATTCACGTTCCCCATTTAAGTAAACCTCAGCTGTAGCACCGATGGATTCATTCTTTACCGCTTCCACCTGCTCTGCATATGGAGCAAGCATTTCTTTTACTTCTGGATCTTCTTCCAAATCACCGATAGCCACCAATTCACCTTCGTAGCTTAGGAGTTTACCTTTTTTATCAAAAGTTACGTCGAGTGTACCAAGGTTATCATTGTATTCACCAGTCTGAACAATAACCGTCGGCTCTTCTCCGGCATCAACAAAGCGGGGTTCGAGCAGCTCGCTATGTGTATGGCCGCCGACAATGACATCAATGCCGTCCACTGTTTCAGCTAAGGTAAGATCGTTGTCATAATCCGCATTGTCATCCAAACCCAGGTGTGTTAATGCAACAATTTTGTTGACGCCTTTGTCTTCAAAAGCATCTACCATTTTTTCTGCTTCTTCGATGTAGTCTTCAAATGTGATGTCTTCCGGGCTGGAAATGTCGGTAGTTTCTTCCGTCGTCAAACCGAAGATTCCCACTTTTTCTCCTTCCACCCATTTGATAATGCCGCCGTAAATATTTCCGTCTTCTGCTTTATGTGTTACTTTGTCATAAAACATACCATCGAACAAAGCATCGTTCGAAAAATCTGTATTAGCAGCAACGAATGGAAATTCAGCATTTTCCACAAAGTCAGCTAACGCCTGGTGACCTTCTTCGTTAGAACCGAGATCGAATTCATGGTTACCGAATGTCATGGCATCATATTCGAAGTAGTTCATGAATTCCAGGTCTGCTTGTCCAAGGAATTCATTAAAGTATAGGGTACCGGAGAATACATCTCCTGCACTCAACAATAGGGATGCTGGATTCTCGCTACGATAGTTCTCGATAGCTGTTGCCGTTTTTGCGATTTCATCCAGGTTTCCGTGTGTATCATTCGTGTGCATCAAGTTTAATTCATACTCTTTGTCTTTCCCAGGCTTTTTACCTTTCCCTTTTCCAGGATGGTCATTGTTGCCTTTGCCTGTCTTCTCACCTTTTTCTACTGTTTTCTTTGGATGGATCTGCACCACTACTGGGTCGTGGTCACTTGCGCGTCCATCTTCAACCGAAAAGTCAGAGTTGATATTAACAATATCCACTTTAGTACGATGTGCCAGGTTGTTGCTGACCAGAATGTGATCAAGCACCTGAGAGTTTCCTTGGTAGATATACGTGTAACGTTCTTCTCGTGGAAGTTCTTCAATCATGTTGGTCAGGACGTCACCTTTCAACGTTTGAACTGGTGCTGAGAATTCAAAGTCATTCAAATCACCTAGAACCACCACGTTAGCATCAGCATCTTCTGCCTTAATGTCTTGCACAAATCCGTTAACAACCTCTGCCTGCTGCAGACGCTGCTCTTCACTTCCAAGTACAACTGGATGCTCAGAGCCGAATAATGCTCCGTCGCCTCCTTTGGAATTAAAGTGATTTGCGATAACCGTCACTTTTTCGCCATTGAACATGAATTCTCCGGCAAGAACTTTACGAGAATCATAGAATGCATCGTTTGTCGGATCGATGCGACCCGGGTTCAAAGTCAAACCGCTGTCATCTACATCAACTGCAGATGTTGCATCGCCAGCTGGCTTGTCTGTCATCGATACACGGTCAGGGTTATAAAGGAAACCTACACGGATATTTCCGCCTGGCTGACCGCCATCTTCTTTGTCTTCTGGAGCAATATCAGAAAACTCGTAGCTTGGACCGCCAGCTGCTTCGATTGCTTCAATCAACGTCTGATAGCTTTCAGAAGCATCTACGGTACCGTCATCAGTCGGGCCATTGTTGTCCTGTACTTCGACTAGTCCGATAATGTCTGGGGCATTCAAGTTTTCTACCATTGTTTCAGCAATACGTTCCACTTTTTCCGGATCTGTACCTGCGTGGAAATTTTCAACGTTATAGCTTGCTACAGTCAACTTTGGTTTCAAGCCTTTGAGCTCAGTGCTATCAGGCTCTGTACCGCCGTCCTGGATTTCTGGGAAATCACCTGTCGGACGAATTTTGAAGTTACTGTAGTCGTAACTTACAACACCTGTGATTGGTTCAACAAAATAGTCGCCAGTTTTAGCTGTCAAATCAATTCCATCGACATCAATCAGCATACGCTCTGGATTATAGTCATCTAGAGAAATCAACAACCCGCCAGCATCAGTGCGAAGTTGATCTTCACTTGTTTCAACTACCACTGGAAGTTCATCATACTTAATCGGACCAGTTACAGACGCATCGTTTAACTGGATTTGCATAGCTTCCAGGCTTTCGTAAAAATCAAGGCCATCTGCTGCCGGGTCGAAGGATGTCATTTCATCATCTTCGATTACTTCCGTTGGCTGGATACGATCTTCACCGATTACTACCGGATCAGGAAGTTCCACACCAGATTCTACTACTTTCACCCCGGAGCCTGTGATTTGAGTCGTTAGTAAATCATTCGCATCGGAATAACCATCTTCACGCCACTCTTTTACCTGACCATTAACTTCAACGACGTCTCCGACTTCTACGCCATGGCTGCTCTTATATACATAAATACCTTCAGAGGTTGCAATATCCTCATCAGGGTTCAGGCTTTGCATGTAAAAACCATTGTTTCCATCAAGCTTTGTCACTACGCCTTCGACACCTGCTACAGCACTGCCTTCATAAGGGGAAGTGTGGCCGGCACCCTGGATGTCATGGATTTCTACTTCATCCGCAGGCTTTAAAACTGTGTAGTCAAATGTAGCAACTTCACTAGTTTCACCGTTATCACGGGCAGCAACCGCTTTAATTGTAGTGTCTTCTGTAATCTCGATTGCTCCCTCATAAGGAATGCTATCAGTAGTAGGCTCAGACCCGTCGATAGTATAATAGATTTCCGCGCCTTCTTCGTAAGTCTTCAATTCTACTTCTGTACCTTCAAAAACGGAGCCGGAAGCAGGGTTTGCTTTTACAGAGAAAACAACATCAATAACGTCGTCCCCAGAACGAGGAAGAAGTTTATAGTTTCCATAGCTGTAATCAACGACACCTTGAACAACTTCATAAGATTCTCCGATTTTTAAATGATCTTCTTCTTGCGGCTGAATCAAGAAAGTTCCATTTTCATCTGTTGCTGTATATTCGCCAAAATTATTTTTTTCTACAATTTCAACATTCTCAGTAGAAACAAATTCGCCTTCAATTGCTTCTCCATTTTCTGTGGAAAAATCAGTAGAAGTAACAGCTTGCGCCTCTGGGATACCTGCGCCTTCAGTAACAACATCCACAGTAGCTGAAGAAGCAACAATTTGAGCCATTCCATGATAATCAGAAAGTTCACCTTGTGCTTCCACTTCATCTCCAGGCTCGATATCCAAACCTGGTGCGCGGACGATCACTCCAGCTGTATCGTCTTGTATGTAAAGGTTCGTCTGTCCGCCAGCGTAGAATGATGCCGTGGCAATACCTTTCACTTTTACTTCTGTTCCTTCTTCAGCCTGACGAGCCTCTTCGATCGTCAGCAGTTCAACCGGTTCAACCTCTGGCATTTCATAAGAACCAAGGTATTCAAACGTGTCTTTCGGATAGCTATCCCACTCGTCATTTACGACAAATGCATCACTAGCATCTGTGTCGCCAGTAGTTACCTCAGCACTACGCACCAACGTCACATCTTTTCCGAAATCGTCCGTGCTTCCAAGCTGGCCGATGGAATCTACTACATTACCCTGTTTTTTCAATAGGACTACATCGTCCCCATTGAAATTCACGACTCCACTATTCACATCTGTTACAGCTTGAGCTTGTTCCCCTGCTTGACTGTGGGAAACTACATATACATCTCCAGCCTTCAAGGTGCCGGATAGCTCATACGTATTATTCGAATCCGTATCCCCATTTGAATACAGCTCCAATGTATACTCCGATAAATCTATTTCACTGCTTGTACCATTGTAGAGTTCGACTGCCTTATTGTAGCTGCTTCCCTCTACGTATTCAGATATTATCAAATCATTCATGTGCTCATCCGCTTGGACCGGCTGAACCGGAGCCACAAACGTTCCGAGCAGCAACACAGCAATCAAACTCAAAGCTTGAATCCGATTACGCAAGACTTTTTTCATCTACGTACCCTCCATTTAGATTAGTAGTCATACATCTAGCACTACCATTATAAAGAAATTCTGACAATAAGAGTATAATTGTGACAATTTTTATTGAAAACGATTACATTTCCCCATGACTTAAGACATAACTTCAAATAGGAGTTTTCACCTGAAATACCTGGGATTTTGCTCCAGCATCACTCATCTTCCCATTAAAAAAGTCCGTCACTAAGGACGGGCTTCTTTGTTATTTTATTATTCTACTAAATGACATGCCACCCAGTGTTCCGGTCTCACTTCAACAAATTCAGGCAGCACATTCCGGCATTGCTCCTCGGCTATCGGGCACCGTTGATGGAATGGACATCCGCTTGGCGGATCAGTTGGACTCGGAACATCCCCCTTCAGAATGATTCGTTCTTTTTTTACCAGGGGATCGGATGTTGGCACGGCTGACAATAAGGCTTTAGTGTAGGGGTGGAGCGGTTCCTGATACAAAGCCTCGGTATCGGCAAGTTCCATTAATTTCCCAAGATACATGACGCCGACGCGGTCGCTGATATGTTTGACGACGTTCAAATCATGGGAGATGAACAGATAAGTCAAGTCAAACTCCTCCTGCAGGTCGACTAGCAGCTTCAAAATCTGAGCCTGGATGGACACATCCAAAGCTGAAACAGGTTCATCCGCGACAACGAGTTTCGGCTTCAATACCAGAGCCCTGGCAATACTGATCCGCTGCCGTTGTCCACCACTGAATTGGTGGGGGTAGCGTTTTGAATGCTCTAAAGGCAGTCCTACTTTCTCCAAAATCTCATCCACCCGCTGATCAGCCTCCACCTTACTGATGGAAAAGTGGGTGTATAAAGGCTCGGACACTAACTCTCTTACTGTCATGCGGGGATTTAAAGAACTATATGGGTCCTGGAAAACCAGTTGCATATCCCGCCGCATTTTTCTTAAATCCTGTTTGGAATAATCAAGGATGTTTTTCTCGTTGAATAACACTTTCCCACCTGTCGGTTCCAAAATACGCAAAATACTTCTGCCTAATGTGGACTTCCCACAGCCACTTTCGCCGACTAATGACAGGGTTTCTTTAGCCTTCACTTCAAAACTTACATCGTTGACAGCTTTTACATACCCTTTCGTTCGCTTGAAAACGCCAGCTTTGACTGGGAAAAATTTTTCTAAGGATTCTACTTTGAGTAATGTCTCAGACATGGTTTGCCATCTCCTCCTGATAAAGCCAGCATTTGCAGCGATGGTTTTCCGCAACTTCCCGATCATCAGGTGACACATTTTCACATATATCCATCGCTTCGGGACAACGTGTCACAAACCTGCATCCTTTCGGCATCTGCTCCACAGACGGAACTTTTCCAGGAATAGAATACAATGCATCCGAACGATCCCCTACCATAGATTTCAACAAACCTTTTGTATAAGGGTGCTTCGGTCGATGAAACAGGCTGACGACATCGGTCTCCTCTACGATTTCACCGGCATACATGACGGCCACCCGCTGGCAGGTCTCCGCTATCACTCCTAAGTCATGTGTAATCATGAGGATGGACGTTTCGAAATCATCCCGGAGCTCTTTCATCAAGTCCAAAATTTGTGCTTGAATGGTTACATCGAGCGCCGTTGTCGGCTCATCAGCAATCAATAGTTTTGGGTTGCATAACATGGCAATGGCGATCATGATGCGCTGCCGCATTCCTCCGGACAACTGATGTGGATACTCTTTCATAATTTGCTCAGGGCGTGGGATACCTACCCTCTCTATGATTTGCACGCACGCTCGTTTCATTTCTTTTTTAGATAGCTTCGTATGGAACTTCAGTGATTCCATCAATTGGTCTTCGATAGTAAAAAGGGGATCAAGCGCGGACATCGGTTCCTGGAAGATCATCGAAATTTGATTGCCACGAATTTTGCGTAGCTGCTTCGAAGATAATTTCAATAAGTCCTTTTCCTCTTCAAATACAATCTCCCCTTTGGAAACTTGTAAGGGGGGACTTGCGAGCAACCCCATAATAGCTAACGAAGTTAAACTTTTTCCACTGCCGGATTCACCGACAATGCCATAAATCTCCCTTTTTCCTATTTCTAAGTTGATATTTTTAACGACATTCAATACCTCTTCATCCATTTTCACATCGATTTGCAAGTCCTTGATTTGTAAAATAGGTTCCATCCTGACTGCCCCCTCTCTATTTCAATTTTGGATCCAATAAGTCTCGTAAACTATCCCCAAGCAGATTGAAACAGAAAATCGTGATAATGATGAACAAAGCAGGAAATATCGCGATCCACGGAGCAATCTCCATATACTGGCGGCTCTCATTCAACATCGCACCCCACGAAGGATTTGGAGGCTGGATGCCAAGACCCAGGAAACTTAAGGCGGCTTCTGTCAAAATCGCTCCAGACAGTGCTAATGTACTTTGAACGATAAATGGGGCCAGCACATTCGGTGACACGTGCCGGAATATGACTTTGTGCGTTTTGACCCCGATTGCTTTTGCGCTGGTAATGAACTCCATTTCCTTGACCGCAATGACAGCGGCACGCACCGTACGCGTAAATACAGGCGTAAAAACAATCCCGATGGCAATCATGGTATTTTCTAAATTAGGTCCCAGTACTGCCACAATGGTCAGTGCAAGTAGAATATCCGGGAAAGCGAACAATATATCCATGATTCGCATAATCACATTATCTATCCAGTTCTGAAAGAAGCCCGCGATCAATCCGAACACAAAGCCTAACGAAGCACCGATTCCAACAGAAATCAGCCCTACATACAACGAAACCCTCGCCCCTTCTACAACCCGGCTGAAAATATCTCTGCCGAATTCATCCGTACCGAACCAATAAGTTGCGCTCGGTCCTTCCAACATATGCTCTTTATACATCTCCGTCGAATCATGCGGGGAAAGCCACGGACCGAAAAGACCAAGCAATAGCACAAGGCCTACCCCGATGACACCAACAATTCCAACCTTATCTTTCTTTAATCTAGCCATGATTTCTTTCATAGTTACCACTCCGAAATCAATTATTTATATGTAATCCTCGGGTCCAAATACGAATAAAGAATATCAACGAATAGATTGATAAGCACAAAAACGGTCGCTATGAACAGGACAGCTCCCTGAACAACTGGATAGTCACGCTGGTTGATCGCTGTCAAAACCATCTGACCTAATCCTGGCAATGAAAATATTTGTTCAATGATGACCGTACCACCAAGCAACGTACCGATTTGCATACCGATAATCGTCAAAATAGGAATCATCGCGTTTTTCAATGCATGATTAAAAATGACAATCCGCTCACTGGCACCTTTGGCACGTATTGTCCGGATAAAATCCTGGCGCAGCACTTCTAAAATCGACGACCGGGTCATCCGCATGACCGCTCCAGCCATCGCAGTCCCTAACACAAACGCCGGCAACATCATCATCTGCAGGTTCTTCATAGGGTCTTCGAATAACGAGACATAACCAGCTGGTGGATAATAGGAAAACGCCAGCGATAATACCAGTAATAGCAACGTAGCCAAAGCAAAGTTTGGTACCGAAACGCCAAGCAGGGAAATGATCCGGACCCCGAAGTCTGTACTGGTATTCCTTTTCAAGGCGGCTACAATTCCGAGTGGAATAGCGATAATCCAGGAGATGAACGCAGATAACATTGTCAACTCTAAAGTCAATCCGAAGCGGCTGAGGATATCACCCAAAATCGGTTTCCCTGTACGTAATGACACTCCAAAATCACCTGTAAGCACACCGCCCATCCACTGCAGGTACTGCTGATAGATTGGAAGATTAAGCCCGAATTGTTTTTCTAATTGTCTCCTGGCTTCATCCGTTGCTTCCGTTCCAAGTATCGTACTGACTACGTCACCGGGAATCATTTTCATAATCAAAAAGATGAATACAGAGATACCGAATAACACCGGTATCAACATAAGTAATCGTCGTAAGATATATGCTAACATGAGGACTTCACACCTTTATCAAAGTGATGAAAAAAGGGCAGAAATCGCTCTCTGCCCTGTGATTTTTATTCCATGATGACGACATCGTTGAAATTCTCAGGCTCATTAGCCGTTGGTGAATAATTATCTACATTATCACGTACAATGAAAAACTTTTCCGGAGAGACTAAGAACAAGTTTGGCGTCTGCTCAATGACACGTTTTTGCGCTTCATTATAAATCTCTACGCGTTTCTCTGGATCGATCGTTGTACGCCCTTCTTCGGCTAGCTGATCAATTTTTTCATCCGAAAATCCCCAGACGTTGGCTGATCCATCGGTGGAGAAGAAAAAGCCGATTGACCGATCCGGGTCCGATCCTGAACTGTTACGCCCGACCAGCATTTCGTGATCTCCGTTCGTCCAGGTATCAATGTATTGACCCCATTCCAGCTGCTTGATTTCTGCCTTGATGCCGATTGCTTCTAATTGCTGTTGTAAAAGCTGAGCGGTGTCAACCATATCCGGGTAAGTAGATGCTGTAGAAATCACCGTTTCAAAACCATCTTCATAGCCTGCCTCTGCTAACAATTCCTTCGCTTTTTCGATGTTCTGCTGGTAAAGTTCTTCCTGAGTGACGTCGATAGCCCATTGACCCATAGATTCCGGAATAGGTCCTGATAAAACGGCATCTCCCTTCCAGACGACATCAGCAACTTCCTTACGATCGACGGCCAGGCTGATTGCCTGTCGTACTTTTACATCATTGAACGGTTCTTTATTCACATTGAATCCGACATAGCTATATTCCGTAGATTGATAGCTTTTGATTTCTACTCCGTCGCTTTTTTCAGCAAGCGGAATCGACTGGGAAGATAACGTAGTTACATGTACCTCTCCCGTACGGATAGCAGCAAGACGTGCAGATTCATCTTTCATCGTCAAATAAGTGACACCATCCAATTTCGGCTGTCCATCTTTATAGTAATCTTCGTTTTTCGATAGTTTGACATGGTTGTCAGGTAGCCATTCATCTAATTTAAATGGACCTGTTCCGACGGCTGCCTGATTCAAGTCACCATTTTCTTCTACCACTTCTTTTGCCACAATCGCTGCATTCGTACTTGCAACATAAGAAAGGAAAGGAGCGTATGGCTCAGAAAGAGTGAATTTGATTTCAGTAGGACTGATCACTTCAATGGATTCGACTTTGTCAAAATAGGATTTAGCGATAGAAGCTGTCTCTTCATCCATGATCCGCTCAAAGCTATATTTAACATCGTCTGCTGTCATTTCCCGGCCATTATGAAACTTGACGCCTTCCCGCAGTGTGAACACGTAGGTAGTTTCATCCGGCTGTTCCCACTTCTCTGCCAGTTCCGGCTGTACTTTCATGTCTTCATCAAACGTTAATAGGCTGTCATAAATTTTTTCATAAATACGAATCGAGGAATGCGCAGGGACTTTATGCGGATCAAGCCCAGCAGGCTCCTGGTCATTCCCTATTTTCAAAACCTGTTCAGCGGCAGCCTCGCCACTTCCACCATCTGCACCCGCTTCATTGCTCGAACCTTCATTAGAACAGGCACTTAATAAAAGTGTCGCCATGACAATCCCCATCAATAAAGCCATCCAATTTTTCTTCATTTATTTACCTCCTTTTTATAAAACGCTTTCAAAATTTCCTGATGCACATCCTGTCGTAACTCATTCAACGCTTTGGGCTTTTCCGTGTGTAAACGGTTCGTCAGCAGCACTGTAATCAACTGATGGCTATCGGAAATCCATAAGGATGTCCCGGTAAAACCTGTGTGTCCATAGCCTTCAGGAAACATCGGTGCAAACTGCCATCCTAACCCTCTAGCGCCTCCGTAATCCTGTTTGGCAGCCTGTATGACACTTTTATCTATCCACTGCTCGCCATGCCACACTCCTTCATTCAAATAAAGCTGTCCCAGTTTAGCGACATCTTCTGCATTTGCAAACAATCCAGCATGACTTGCCACACCATTGAAATAGTAAAAACCATTCCCATCATTGACCTGGCCGTGAATGGGCTGGTCGACAGGCCGCCATTCATCAAAAGTCAGTCCTCGTTCCCGGCACATCCCCTGCTCGATTTGATTGCCGTACTCTGTCGCTGCTATTCTATCCTTCGGTGTATGTAAAGGGTTATAAAAAAGGGTAGGTAATCCTAACGGTTTGGAGATGTAATGCTCGACAGCATCCTTCAAGGAAAGAGAGGTTTCCGTTTCTATGATTTTCCCAAGCAGCATGAAATTCAAATCACTGTAGACCGAGCAATTTTCCTTTGGGTACTCGGTCAGGATATCAGCTAGAATCGTAAAAAAATCTTCTTCCTTACGCGTATAAAATGGGTACCAGGCCGGCAGTCCAGAGCTGTGGCTCAACAAGTTCTGGACAGACACACCAGACAGTCGTTCTCTTAATGTTTTTGAGCCAGCCACTTCCGGCAGCAGCTCATCTACATTGGAAGATAGCGCAAATGTTTGTTCACTCACCAATTTCAGGATAAGCGTGCTCGTGACGATTTTCGTCAGTGAAGCAATATCAAAAACAGTATCCTTCTCCATCGCAACTGGTAATGGTTCACGTACTGCCGAACCAAAAGCTTCATGGAAAACAACCTCACCCTGCTTGATGACCAGGCAAACCGATCCTGGAACTTCAGCCTGGAGCAGCTTTCTTGCTAGACCTTCATTCATTTACGCACCCCCTTCAGCTTCATGGCAGCACCAGTTTTCCCATCACAACTGGCTTTTCAGCCCCGGTAGCACTCGGAAGATTATTCGCTGAACCGTGAAGGAACTCATTCCCAAGTATGGCAAACGTGATGGCTTCCTTCGCATCACTTGAGAAACCCACGTCTTCCATGCGAATCACCTTCTGTTGTAAAACCACCTCCAACCCTTCCAGAAGTACGGGGTTATGGACACCTCCCCCAGCTACAATCACTTCCCCGGTTGTGTAAGCAGTATCGACAAACGTTTGAATATGGTAAGCGATGGCTTTGACAGTAAAAGCCGTAATCGTGGCAACCTTATCCTCAAAGGATAACTTCCGCTCACTGCCCGCTTCCCATAATCGTTTCGCTAATTCCCAGGTATACAGCTCTCGTCCAGTTGTTTTCGGGAGTCCCTGCTTCATATAACTGTCTGCTTTAAAAATCTCTTCCAGCCAATCTTCATCGACCTTGCCAGCTTGAGCCAATTTCCCGGCATCATCATATTTCTGTTCGCCATTTGTACCAATCCGGACAAAAGCGTCAATCAATACATTTCCCGGACCAGTATCCATCGCGATGACTTTCTGCGTGCCATCACCTGCAGCCAGCACGGTCAAGTTGCTGATACCCCCGATGTTCACGAGAATTCTGCCTGTTTGTTCATCCCGGAATAAAAGGTCATCCACAAATGGAACCAGCGGGGCCCCCTGGCCGCCAGCTGCCATATCAGAAGGACGATAATCACCGATGGTAATACAGCCGGTCTTCTCTGCAATCACAGCCAGCTCTCCAATTTGCAACGTCGCAGATTGTTCTGGCATATGAAAGATGGTTTGTCCGTGTGAGCTTACAAAATCAACCTCTTGCATGGTAAGGCCTGCGTTTTTCGTCACCACTTTTGCTGCCTCTGCAAATTTTTCACCAAGCGTTACATTGGCCTTACAGATTTTGTCCACGGTCGATGTGGAGGGGTGACACAGAGCCAGAATTTCTTCTGTTTCTTTTACAGAAAAAGCGATACTTTCAAAGGCCCGCAAATAAACGGAAGTCTTTTTTCCATGGTTATGTATCTCGACTAATGCAGCATCAATCCCGTCCAGTGATGTCCCTGACATCAGGCCTACAGCTAATTTTGACGATTTATTCAGTATTTCAATTACCTGTTTGATCTACTTACACCTCCCCCACTAAATATCGAATTTTTCAGAATTTTACTTAGGTTGATTATACAAAATAAAGTTACATTAATCAATATAATTTATGTAGTATTATTACAATATCGACCCTTATCCTAGTGAGACCGTTTAAAGACGCATATATTTTTAAGAGAGCGCATTTCATTCGTTCGAAAGAGCAATCCAAAGTTATGAGAGCGCATTAATGCAGAAAGCTCTGTAATCCATTCGGTGATCTTCTGTTAATAGAGTTCGCACCATTTCACTCCACCATCAAAAAACGCACCCAGGACAGTCCCATAGGTGCGTTTCTTTATACGAGAGCTAAAACTTCCTTCACTGCTCCTGCTGAACGATTGAGCGCCTCTTTTTCCTTCGTCGTCAATGGCAGCTCGATGACGCTTTCGATGCCATGGCCTCCCAAAATAGTAGGAACACCAAGATAAATATTTTCATAGCCATATTCGCCTTCAAGGTAAGCGATGGAAGGAAGAATCCGCTTCTTATCCTTGACGATCGCTTCAGCCATTTGGACAAGCGAGGCCGCGGGGGCATAGTAGGCACTGCCCTGGCCGAGCAGGTTGACGATTTCACCGCCGCCTTTCCGGGTCCGCTCGACGATGGCTTCCAGCCTGTCTTCAGGTATGAGTTTTTCCAGCGGGATACCGCCAGCGTAAGAGTAGCGGACTAGCGGAACCATGCTGTCTCCGTGGCCGCCTAAGACAAAACCGGATACATCTTCGACGGAAACGCCTAGCTCTTGGGCTACAAAGGTATTGAAACGAGCTGTATCAAGGACGCCTGACTGTCCGATGACCCGGTTCTTTGGAAACCCTGTCGTCTTATAACAGACATATGTCATTGCATCAACCGGGTTACTCAACACCAGAATATAACTGTCCGGGGCGTAACGGACGATGTTTTCAGAGACCTCTTTCATGATTTTCGCATTGGTCGCGACAAGGTCGTCCCTGCTCATCCCCGGCTTCCTTGGTATTCCGGCAGTGATGATAACCATGTCGGCGTCCTGGATATCTTTATAATCAGCCGTTCCCGTAATAGTGGAATCGAATTTCTGTACAGGACTTGCCTCAACCATATCCAGTGCTTTTCCTTTTGTCGGGTTTTTCATTGAGGGAATGTCGACTAACACAACATCCCCTAGTTCTTTTTGAGCAATCATTAGAGCGGCTGTCGTACCGGTAAAACCCGCGCCGATGACTGCGAATTTCCTTCGTTTAAACGCCATGATCCAACCTCCATCATAGGTGTTTTATACACTCAGGCTTCCTTATCTGTATCAGATTCCAGAGTTTCTTCAGCATTGTTTTTCTTGGTGGTTTTCCTGCGCCCTGCCGGTTTCTTTGCCGCTTGAGGCGGTACTACAGGCGTCTTTGCTTCTTTTTGAGCTTCCTTTTTCTTTAAAACTTCCCTGGTTGCATCATCAGGATGTGGGATGACATAGTAAGAAACAAGTTCACCGACACGCTGGGCTGCGTCTTTTCCCGCATCAACGGCAGCCTGTACAGCTCCCACATCGCCTTCTACAAATACCGTCACTAATGCAGCATCGATTTTTTCCTGGTTAACTAATGATACATTCGCTGACTTCACCATCACATCTGCAGCTTCAATGGAACCAATCAGCCCTCTTGTTTCAACCATTCCTAAAGCTTTAGCCATTTCCTTCACCTCTTTCTACCTCGACAGCATCAATGATGCCTATAATCAACGCATCAATTGGCAATGTTTTATTTTCATCCATATAGGAAGCGGCACTGCCTCTGGTTACCATGACTTTGTCACCGACACCTGCTCCAATCCGATCGACGGCGATAAAATTGGCTGGCTGGGAAGCCGACAGGGATGCCTCAGGCTGGACAACCAGGAACTTCAAGCCGGTGAGACCATCTTCTTTCCGTGTTGCCCAAATGTTACCGACCACTTCTCCTACAATCATTTGCCGACCTCCTCTGCCTCATATTCAATAATTTTGATGTTACGTTCTCTTGCCGTGTCCCTTGCTAATGGGGTAACGATCGTTTGTACTGACACATGTATCTCTCTATCTTGCCATTTTTCCAAAATCGTCTGGGTTAGCAGTTTTTCTTTAAAAATCCAGTCGTCTCTATTCTCAATTTCACCTTGCCCCAGTTGTTCCATTTCTGTAAAAGAAACCCCATAATCCAGTAATTTTTCATAATTGCCTATAAGCATTTCTTTATAACGGGAGTTGATGTTCGGAGATTTCTCGCTATTACTGGCTATCCACCTCAACTTATCGTGTAAAACAAAATGGATATCGGATCCTTGCAGCATCAATTCAGCAAACAGGCGGCTTTCAGCTGTATCCGTTATACCTGTGGCACTTTTAACCAGCAAGTCCTGATCAACCTGTAAAAAAACTGCCTGATCTGTGTTCACCTGAACATCACTGTCTGATGGATCCATGACAACCGGCTTCCAATGACGCTCTAAAAGATTGATTGTCTGTTCATCTACCGCTCCGTCAGATATCACTGAAAGCTTCGGCTTGCCGCCTTCCACTTCACCCATATGCCGCTTCAGTACCTCGGCGACGATTTCTTCAACCATTTGTCTGTCAATCATAGGCATGACCAGCTTTTATCATTGTAGCTGTATCCCCTGTTCTTACCGAAGCAGCGTTGGCTTCGTCGGTATCGATATGCATTTCGAGTTTATATCTCGGCGAGACACGGATCAGAATATTTTCGAACGTGAGCGGTCTTTTTTCGCTATCCATTCGCATTTTTACATAGTCACCGTTATCTACTCCATATCTCTCCGCATCATCAGGAGCCATGTGGATATGAGCCTCGGCGATGATTAATCCCTCATTAATATAGATGCTTCCTTTTGGCCCGACGAGTGTTACAGGGGAGGAGCCTTGAATATTGCCAGATTCCCGGATTGGTGGTTTCAATCCAAGTTTGAAAGCGTCCGTCTGGCTCACCTCGACTTGTGTCAATTTACGTGCCGGTCCAAGGATCCTCACCTTTTCAATGCTTCCTTTCGGCCCGACAATCGTGACCGTTTCATTGGCCGCAAACTGGCCCGGCTGGGATAGATCTGCTTTTTTCGTCAGGTCATATCCGGAACCGAACAGCTGCTCCAGGTCTTCCTGTTTTAAATGACAATGTCTGGCGGAAACCCCAATTGGAATCTCCGCCTTCTTTTTGTTGTTTCCTTGAAGCTGTGTCATCACCTCATCAACGATTCGTTCTACATCATGTCGCTCCATTCCTCAGACCTTCCTTTCCCTTCGAACCTGGTGATAAAGACTTATTTATCTAGTTCGACTTTTGGAAGAATGCTGTCCAATTCATTATGAGGGCGAGGGATGACATGGACGGACATCAATTCGCCAACACGCTGAGCAGCTGCACTTCCGGATTCGGTCGCTGCTTTTACTGCCCCGACATCACCGCTGACAAGAATCGTTACGATTCCTCCTCCAACATGGACTTTCCCTACCAGGTTGACATTCGCTGCCTTTACCATTGCGTCTGCTGCTTCCACCGATGCTACTAAACCTTTTGTCTCGATCATTCCTAATGCGCCATTAAGTGCCATTTTAAATTCCTCCTAATTTTTATTGGTATTGTTTGATGACTCTATCAACAATGGCAGATACGGTTTTCGTATCGACCTGCTTGCTATCTACTTTTTTCATAACCTTGGAGACAATCATTTCGATATCCGGCTTTTCCTCTGAGCTTTTCTCAGGTCGTTCATAAGTCTTAGAAGGCTTCGGAATCTCCACATCCTTGATGCCGTAAGCCAGACGCTTGATGTTCAGCAGATGTTTGGCGGTAATATTATCAGAAGTGATGTTTCCGCCATAAGATCCGCATCCTAAGGTCATCGATGCTTTCAGACCGGTTGTTGCTCCAACAGCACCGATACTCGACATCGTGTTGACCACGAGCCGGGAAACCGGCATTTCCTGGCCGAACATCCGGGCGACCTGATCATCATTCGTATGAAGCGATAAGGTGTGCCCTCTTCCTCCCAAATCCAGCAGGTCGCGGCAGATTTCTTTCGCTTCACTGATGTCTTTGGAAGTATATAAGGCGAAGATCGCAGATAACTTTTCGATGGAAAAAGGAACCTTTTTTCCGATTTGATCTTCTTCTGCAATCAACAATCTCGTATCGCCCGGAACCTCTATTCCAGCCATCTCTGCAATTTTGACAGCAGGACGGCCGACGATTTTCGGATTCAGTTTCCCCCGGATCGGAGAAATGACATCCTCCATTTTCTTCTTTTCTTCTGCATTGAGAAAATAAGCGCCGTTGTTTTTTAACTCCCGAATCGTCATTTCCTTGATATTCTGATCAACCACGATCGCCTGCTCGGTAGCACAGATCGTGCCATTATCAAAGGTTTTACTATCGACAATCATCCTGGCTGCCTCTTTGACGTTGCAGGATTTCTCCATATAAACAGGTACGTTTCCAGGTCCGACTCCATAAGCCGGTTTACCGGAACTATAGGCTGCTCTTACCAGCCCTCCGCCTCCTGTCGCTAAAATCAAATCGACGTCCCGATGATGCATCAGCTCTGTCGTCGCAGGCATCGACGGTTGTGAAATCCAGCCGATAATCCCTTCTGGAGCACCTGCAGCGATTGCCGCCTCCTTACAAACTTTCAAAGCCTCCACGGTACACTTTTTTGCTGATGGATGGGGGCTGACGACGATGGCATTGCGTGTCTTTAATGCAATTAATGTCTTGAAAAATGCGGTTGACGTCGGGTTGGTGGTAGGAATAATGGCAGCTACCACGCCATAAGGATAGGCGAATTCTGTAAGCTGATTCTGTCTATCTTCATGAATGACTCCGACCGTTTTTTCATCTTTGATCGATTCATAAACATCCCGGGAACCGACCTGATTCTTGATGAGTTTGTGTTCGACTACGCCCATCCCGGTCTCTTCTACTGCCATTTCCGCCAGCCGCTGGGACTCACGGTAGGCAGCATCAGCGACACTTTTTACGATGCGGTCGACCTGTTCCTGGGTAAACGATTCATATTTTTTCTGCGCTTCATCTGCCCGCCGGACAGCTTCGCGCATCTCCTGAATCGATTGTAAATCCTGATCAAACTCCATCACACTCAACTCCTTTCTTTTAAGATCTGTGACAGTTCTATTACCATACTGTGAGCAACGGGGTCAGGGAAACGACTTTCATTCGGTCTTCCCTGAGGAAAAGGAGTAAATTCCTTCCCCATCAATTGATTAATATCCCTTTGGATTGGCTGCCACTCCCAGCACGGCATCCCGGAACGCATCGGCTGCCGCCTGGCAGGAAGACTGGCTTCCTGTCAATAATCCGCCGCCAAAGTTCGTTTCCGTCGGCGGCCCATAAAAGGCCGCCAGTGTCACATCGGCCGCCTTCATAGCAGCATCAATCCCGTAGGAAGCTTCTAAGGGCGGAGCAATCAGATAAGCAAGTGCTTCGCCAGGTTCAATTCCTGCTTCCTTTGATAAAAAGGTTCCAGTCCTGGATATCACATGGGCATATAAAGCATGGGTTTTCGCTTCATCGATTGCTTCGAAATAAGCTTCACTTTCGGCCACCTGCTCGACAGCCTCGATGCCGCTTTTCACCTCTTCCGGATTCGGCCCGGCCAGAATTCCGATAAACTCTCCCGATAACGGTCCTGAAGCGTGGTCAGCTCCTGCATAAAAGGACTGGGCGTAAACGACTTCGACGTCTGCCCGCTTGGTAGCTTCATCGAGAGCCGTGACTCCTACGTCATCCATGGTTATCGTGAACATCGCAAGGCTCCGGTGATTTTCGTTAAGATTCAACTGTCTGGCAAGCATAGGATCAACATTCGGGATGATGCGGATGGCAAGGATGTCTGCATAAATCGGATCCAATCTCAATGTCTTCCCTCCTATCCTTCCTTTTTGACAAGTTCTACGCCACTGGCTTCATAGTCTAAAATTTTCTCAATCACACTTCCGAGGTAAGCTCCTGCTTCTACTGGCGGGATACCGCCACGATGGATATTGGAGACGACCATCCGGTCCGATTCGATCGTGTCGATCCTTGGTTTATAGCAAAGGTAGGCACTCATCGATTCAGCACTGACCAGTCCCGGCCGTTCTCCTACCAGCAGCACGATCACTTCCGGTTTCAACATTTCGCCGACGTCATCCATGATCGCCACTCTCCCCTTTTCAATGAAAAACGGGGTACCAACATCAAGTCCGAGGCTCTTCAACGATTGCTGCAAAGATAGGTAGACATCTTCCAGATTTTCATCGATCGCTTTCGAGCTTAATCCATCGGAAACGATGATCTGTACCTGCGGGGCGTGCCGGCATCGTCCTTCGATTTCCTTCTTCGCTTCATCCGATAGTCTTCGCCCATAGTCAGGCCTCCTGATGTAGGACTCTTTATCGGTAACTTTCGTTTTGACGGTGAACAAATCAAGGTCCTTCAGCAGGCTCTCATCAACTTTTCCGAATACTGCATCCACTGCTGCCGCATGATCGTAACGGAATTGCAGCCATGTATTCGTTTTCGGACGGGGCCCTGCCCTCCCGACTCCGATTCTTGCCGGTGTCTTATTGGTCAGCTGCTTTAAATCATCCCAAACTTCCTTATCGGGTTGCTGCTTTGGCACCTTTGTCCCCTTATTCTTTGTCTGATTTTCCAGAGTATGGAAGGAGGAGATTTTCGCCTTTCCTTCTGCCTCTTCTGCTTGGCGAGAACCATTAGAAACCTGGGTCACATTCGGTTTTTCCGAGGTATAATCCCAGACCTTCACTCCTTCCTGTGAAGATGCTTCTTCTGCTGGTTGATCGTTCAATTTCGATACGACGATTTCAGTGATTTTTTCAATCATCGCTTGGTCCATCGTTCCCACCTCCTATCGGGTAAAAAGTGTTGGATCGCCTGCCCGGCTGGTAAGCATGCCGTTTTCTAAAATCCCCATCTCCTCCAGCCACTTTTCAAATTGCGGGGAAGGCCGTTTATTGAATGTTTGGCGTAAGGTTGCGACATCGTGGTAACTCATCGACTGGTAATTCAGCATACAGTCATCCCCCATCGGGGTTGCGATGATAAAGTTGACACCAGCTGTCGTGAGCAGCACGCCCAGGTCTTCCATATCATTCTGGTCCGCTTTCGTATGGTTGGTATAGCAGATGTCGACGCCCATCGGAATCAGGTGCATCTTTCCCATAAAATGATCTTCAAGACCGGCACGAAGGACTTGTTTGTTGTTATACAAATATTCAGGTCCGATGAAGCCTACGACCGTGTTGACGATGAACGGATCGTAGTAGCGGGCAAATCCATAGTTCCTTGATTCCAGTGTCATCTGGTCGATGTCGTGGTGAGCTTCCGCTGATAACTCCGAACCTTGCCCGGTTTCAAAATACAGCCGCTGCGGGCCTGTTCCGGTCCCCTGTGTTTTTGCCAGTTCATTCGCTTCTTCCAGAATTTTGGCATCGATCCCAAAGGAGCGGTTGGCTGTTTCTGTCCCGGCGATACTCTGGAAAATCATATCGGCAGGAGCTCCCTGTTCGATCGCCTTCATCTGGGCGGTCACGTGTGCCAGTACGCAGTTTTGGGTCGGTACCTTCCATTCCTCAATAAAATCGTGGGTGGCGTGGAGCATCCGCTTCACACTTTCTACCGACTCCTCGACCGGGTTGATGCCGATGACCGCATCGCCGATGCCATAGGAGAGGCCTTCTTTCAGGGAAGCGATCATCCCTTCTACGCTATCAGTGGGATGGTTAGGCTGTAGCCTTGATGACAACGTGCCTTTTTGGCCGATGGTGATGTTGCATTTCGTTAAAACTTCCAGCTTATTTGCTGCAAAAATCAAATCCAGATTGGACATGATTTTTGCGACAGCAGCTATCATTTCACTGTTCAGTCCCCGGCTGATCCGCTTCAGATCCTCCCCAGTCGTTTCGTTAGCAAGGATATATTCTCGTAATTCGGCCACCGACCAGTGTTTGATAGCATCATAGATTTTTTCATTTACTTGTGATTCGATGATCCGGGATACTTCATCCTCTTCCGGCGGGAGGAGCGGATGGTCACGGATATCTTTAAGCGTCAAATCAGAAAGGATCTCCTTAGCGGCGATCCGCTCCTGGACACTTTCGGCTGCAATTCCTGCCAGCCTGTCCCCTGACTTTTCTTCATTCGCTTTTGCCAGGAGACTTTTAAGGGATTGGAATTGATAAGTATGTCCTAAATGGGTAGTGGATAGTTTCACCAGACTGCCTCCTTTCTGTTAATGAAACGTCAACGTTTTAATGACAACCGGTACAACGCCTGATTGCAGTACCTTTCCGATATCGAGATAGTCGCCATGCTCAACATAGATTTGGTCGATACAGACCGCCTGCTGGTCAGGATATTGGATCCGGATGGCCTGTCCGAGCGACTTGGCCAGGTCCCGTTCCAATACGATAACGGCCGGCTGCTGTTTCGTTTTCTTCTGTACCGCTGTGACTAGAGCATCTGCCAGGCTTTGCATTTGCTTGAATCCCAGCAGGGGAAGATCTGCTAAATAGAGCGCAAAGTTCTGCCCCTCTTTCGCAGGATCATAGATTTCAACCGCTTCTTCTATCAGCTGCGGCAGCCGTGCCAGCTGTTCATCGAATCCCCCGCCAAAAGGAATCCGGTAGACTGGGAGATTCCGGAGCGGAAGGGTATCCTCATCTACCTGAATCGTAGCTCCGCTGATTTCTGTTGTTTGCGTCCCTGCCCCTAACACCGTAGCCCGGACGGTTTCCGTGGGTTCGATCCATTCCCAGATGGCTAAGTCAGGATTTTCGGTCAGGGATTTCGCTAACAAAACTCCGATATCGTCATACATATCTGTCGCTGCGCAGTTGGCTTCATGATAGATACATTCTGAAACGCCGCCGGAGAACATCACAACATCGATCGGGTGCTCCCAGCTCGGTTCGTGTCCTAACAATAAAGGCTCCGACTCATCCAGCTGATTTTTCAACATGGCGGCAATCGTCTCTGCCATATAATCCGTCAGTGGTTTAACAGACGCTTCTTCAAAACGGTCACCTTCCTGAACAGATACACCCAGCTGTTTCGCCACCTTTTTAATGGAAGGAGCAATATAATCGATCATCCCTGCCTTCATTTCAACCAGTTTGCCGCCGACGTGAAGGGTGCAGGTTCCAAGCAGCTCTCCGTAACGGTAAACTGCGATGTTCGCCGTCCCGCCTCCAATGTCTATATTGGCAATCGTTTTGTTCGTCTTTTTGGAATATTCATAAGCGCCTGATCCGCGGGCAGCAATGATGCTTTCTAAATCTGGCCCGGCCGTTGCAACGAGAAAGTCACCGGCATGGGCGGATAAATGGTTGATCATTTCTTCCGCGTTTGATTTTGTAGCCGTTTCTCCGGTAATAATGACAGCCCCCGTTTTGATATCGGATGATTGCACGCCTGCTTCCTCATATTGAGAAAGCACTAGCTTTTCTACTTCCGGCATATCGATTTCATTGCCCGATGCGAGCGGTGTACGGAATATCGGGCTTTTATGAATGACTTCTTTATCAATGATTTCGATGCGAGGCATATGGGTGCCGCCAGCAGTATTCATTAGTGAAAATCTGCTGATCACTAGTTTTGTGGTGCTTGTGCCGATATCGATGCCGGCACTCAATATATCTTCTTTTTTGTTGTGATCCATATGCACCCGCCTCCTTTCAAAAATAAAAAGGCACCTCATACGAACTATCCGGCTGGATAGCTGTATAAGGCGCCTTTGCCTACTTCTATTCTTTTTTAAAAATTCTATCTATTCAAAATGGTAGCGGATAAATGATTATTTGTAAAGGCTTTCATTAAAAATGACATGATCATCCAGTTGTTTGTCGACATACTCCCGCATCTCTTTCAAGCTGTTATATTGGACGAGTTGCCTTACGATCTCCAGGCCCCTTCCTTCTTCTGCAGACGTAATCACAATCGGCCCCTTTGGTATTACCCGTTTCAGTTTGTCGACCGCTTTTGGGATGTCGGCTGATTCCACATCTGCCTTCGTCACAACCCCGATCGGCAATTTATTGATTCCAGTACTGAATCCCGGTGGAAAAATGGTCTTTTTCTTCGTCGCATCCTGAATAAATAGCACATGAGTTACTTCAAGCGACGTTGCCATGATGTTTTTATAATACATAGGATTTTCGGTATATTCACCGGGGGTATCGACAATCCAGTCGTCATAAATCAGCGACTGAGTCTTTACTGCATTGTTCGTACGGCCGAGCAATGCTTTCGTAAGCGTCGATTTTCCGGCACCAATGGAGCCTACCATCATCGCCCGGTTTTTCTTTGCCATAACCTGATCCTCCCTTCCTGTTAAGATTTCGTGATTTCAGAAGGGGTGTATCCGAGCATTTCTGCTAAAAACCGGTTGACTTCACGCATCGCCATATCCACTTCTGCTACACTCCCCATCAGTACAAGGCTCCCGGTGAATCGATCCAGGAAACCGATGCTGACATGGGCAGCTTTCGTTGCATAATCGCCTGCGATGATGACCGTTTCACTTGGAGTACAAGTGAGAATGCCAAGTGCACCTGTTTCTTCGATACCTAACTTCTCGAACATATCCACATCAGGGTTGGCAATAAGGTGGCTTAACGTAATCTGCTTACCTGGCACAAACTCCTGGATGAACCGTTTCTTTTCTTCACTCATTATTTAGCCTCCGATGCTGCCACAACGTCGTCCTCGAATTTTTCCTCTTCTTTATATTCATCTTTTTCAATGACTCCAGACTCACGATCGATTCGTTCCAATTCACGCGCTTTCGGAACAGAAAGCCAATAAGCGAAACCGATGGCAGTCAAACCGGCAGTGAATTTTCCGACGATAATTGGAAGTATCAATGTCGGCTGAAAGTTCGCCGTAAAGGATAAGTGATCGCCCAATAAGAATGCGGCACAGACACCGAAAGCGATATTGATGACTTTGTCTTTCGGCGGCATCGAACGAACCAGCTTGAACATCGCAAGAATATTGGCGATTGTTGCAACCAGCCCGGCACTGCCGACCGCACTAAGGCCAAGTTTCCGACCCATTGCTTCCAGTGGACGGGAGAAATATTTTTGCAGTAAATAGACCATCGGGAAAGCACCTGCGAGCATGATACCAATGTAACCCGCGGTTTCAAGTGCCCGGAACTGGTCTTCACCATCGGCCATGATCGGGTCGAATCCCCACCCGCCGAACACATTGGTGAAAAGTCCGGTGAAAATTTCGACGATGGAAAATACCAGTACCAGCTTGATGCCGGCGTCCATCATTCTTCCAAACCACATGAATCCTTTAATCATCATGTCTGGGAGGAAGTATAAGCCTAAGGCCAGCAACACAACAAACACAATCAAAGGCGTCAAGTTAGAAAAAATCTTCAAGTAACTGATCGCAAATTCATACGTAGATTCTGTATTCGTAGAAATAATGTCCCTTACTTTCGTATTGGTGAGCGTTATCAGGACACTGGCGATAAAGACCCCAATCGGAATCGTTAAGATCCCCGACATGACGCCAAGCGCCATATACTTATGATCCCGCTTATCCAGCATCGCGAGTCCCATCGGAATCGAGAAAACAATGGTCGCACCTGCCATGAACCCGACAATTAACGCCATGATCCAGCCTTCATAGGATTCCTGTAGGGCTTCCGCTAACTGGTAACCTCCCATATCAGAGGCCAGTATCGTCGTTGCAGCGATTGCCGGGTCGGCACCGATCTTCTCAAATAACGGCCCGAATACCTTATCAATGAACGCGGATAAGTACGGAATAGACGCCATGACACCCGCAGCAGGAACGAAAATGTGACCGACAGTATGGATCCCTTCCATGAATTGGCCGCCGAGTCCTTCTTCACTATTTTTAATAGATGCAATCGCACCGGCAACCGCACAGGCCATGATGATATAAATTACAATATTTCCAACCAAGACCATATAAGTTCCTCACTTTCATTTTTTGGATTTTGCTGTTTCCCTGCCCCGCAAAATCTCCCTAATGGGGAATGGAAACCTAAACTCTTAAAACAACAACCTAAAAAGACAAAAAGGTGCCAGAGAATGGGGAATTGCAAAAAATTCTCCAATCAGCCAGCACCTTCGCCAGAATTATTCACTTGTAGCTTGCAGTTGTTTCGTCGAATACTTCTTCACAATATGCTTAGCAACCCTTTCAAGGGGAACCTGTTTGTTCATGCTGGTCTTTCTCATCTTTTTATAAGAAACTTCTTCGCTGTATCCGAAACGATCCATTAAAATTCCTTTAGCCTTTTCAACGACTTTCCGCTCTTCCAGCCGATGATTCGCTTCCTTTACTTTCTCCCGGTATTGCTCGGATACATCGCCCTGGTGTAAAGCGATTTCCACTGCCGGGATCAGCCTGTCATCGGATACCGGTTTTACGATATAACCGACAATGTTGGCTTCTTTTGCTTTATCGATAAAATCCTGTTGACTATATGCAGTCAGCAAAAGAATCGGGATATTGAATTTTTGCGAAATGATTTTACTAGCTTTCAAACCGTTAAGCTTCGGCATTTTGATGTCCATGATGATGAGGTCCGGCTGTTTTTCGTGAACAACTTCAATCGCCCTTTCCCCATCACCTGCTTCCCCGACTACCTCATAGCCGGCATCTTCCAGAATCATAGAGATATCCATACGAACAATAGACTCATCTTCTACTAGAACAATTCTTTTATTCATAGATTACCCTCTTCCTTTTAAAGGAAATGTTATAGCAGCCTCTGATCCTTGATCGACTTTTCGAATCTTAAATGTGCCTGCCAGATCGTGCTCGACCATCATATTGACAATATCCAGACCTAACGATGACTTACTATGTGGTACATAGCCGACGCCATCATCTATCACCTTAATATGAATGAACGCTTCTTCCTGCTTGAAAGTGACCTGCACCTTGCCGGTATCTCTTCCTTTGAATGCATGATTAATGCAATTTTGAATCAGTTCATTAATAATCAATGCAATCGATACGGCCCGTTTCGACTCGATGGTCAATGGCTCTCCGTCAAAATGGATTTGAATGTTGGCACCAGCCTGTCCTTCGGTATACACCAGCATGTTGCCGATTTTTTCGATAAGCTCATAGATATCGACTTCATCGATGCTGCTGTTCGATAAAATGACTTCATAGACAGAAGCAATGCTTAAGATGCGGTTCAAACTTTCCAGGAAATAAACCTTGCTTTCTTCTGGAATCCCTCTTCGCATCTGAAGACGAAGCAAGCTTGCCACCGTTTGAAGGTTATTTTTGACGCGATGATGGATTTCCTGGATTGCAACTGACTTCATGACCAGCTCCTTTTCCTTTTCTCGCAGTTCGGTCAGATCCCTTAAAATGACGAACATGCCGTTATACTTTTCGTTTTGCGGTAAATGAATTTTTTTGACCTTAAAGATCTTATCGGAGATCGCCATCTCTCTTACCAGCAGTTCATCGGATTCTGTAATGACATCCTCTAAAAATGGCAGATAGTGAATGATGTTTTCTCCACATCTGCATTCTTCCCCGGTCAGCCCATGAATCAAATTGATCGCCGCCGGGTTGGTATAAAGCAGATTACCATCCGGTTCGACGAAAAATAATGCTTCCTCAATCAGCTCCGGAATGATAGGCTGATTATCAGATACACCCACCAGCACGCCGCTTAAAGATTCGGCAGTTTTTGACAGCGCTTTCAATTCTTCCTGTTTTTTCAGTTGATCACTGATATCTTTCTCCATGATCAACGCAGCAATGATATCTCCTTCCGAACCGTGGATCGGAACGACACTTTGCTCGACTTTCTTTCTTTCCTGTGTAATCGCCCGATTCGATGTCATCGGGTTACCTGTGCGAAGGCAATAAAGGACAGCAGGTTCAAATGCTTCATATGCTTTCATGCCCGCTACCTGGTTCTCATATATCGGTTTAGCAGTAGTCGGTGCAGCCTCCGCAACTACGATTGCCTGTTTTCCATCTGCCATAAGACAATCGATGAAAATGTTGGCTTTAGACAAGTCTGCGGTCAGCTGAATCGTTTGACTGACTTCTACGATCTTTTCTATATCATCATTGGATAAATTCGTATGCTGTTGACAAATAGACTCGATAGATGTAGTTGCTAACATCAGACCTTATCACCCCGCCTATCTTTTTTCCTATAGTCATGTTACGAAACTACTAGTCATTATAATCGGGGGTGATAGTTTTGTCAATATTCAGCAAATTTTGTCAATTTATCAATTATTCTTTAATTGAGAATACTTGACCCCGCTTGCTTGATGATGAAGCATCCCTTCAATCACCTCAGATAGATAAGCACCTGCTTCAATCGGAGGAACACCCCCTTCATGAATATTGGAGAAGACAGTTCGATCCGCTTCGACACTATTTTCGTTTGGACGATAAATCAAATAAGCACTAATACTTTTTGAGGTAGCAAGCCCTGGCCGTTCACCAATCAACGATACGACGATATCGCAATCAACCAACGAGGCGACTTCATCCTGAATCCATACCCGGCTTTTTCGGATGAATACAGGTTTTCCCATGGATATTCCTTTGCCTTCCAGCCCCTGGACAAGCGCTGGCAGCAAATCAGGAATCGTATCTTCGACCCCAGTTGAGCTTAGTCCGTCAGATACAATGATCTGCACCTGTTTACCCTTTGGCGCATTTTCCTTCAGCCACTTGGCAGAAGCATCATCAAGTTTGCGTCCGACATCTAAGTTCATCAGATATTCCTGCATCGATTGTGCTTTGGAACGAAGAATTGGCAGGTTCATAGCTTCGAGGACAGAGTCCGCGACGTCTTTGAATACGGCATCCTGTGCTGCCGCATGGTCCACCCTGAAATCAAGATAGTTCTTCGTCTTCATCCTCGTGCCGGATCGGCCGATTCCTATTCGAGCGGGCGTACCTTGCTGAGCATGTGCGATAGAATCTTTGTTTTTCGGCTCGTCTACGGTGACTTTTTTTTCAAAATGATAAACAAATTCTTTTTCGGCTGTTTGATCAGCAGTTTTTTCCTCAGTGTTCCCTTCCATCTCTTTCATGACTTCTTTTACAATACTTTCAATATCCATCAGATCACTCTCCTTTCCCGTAAAATTTATTTAATCAAAAATGGACAAGTCACCAGCATTTTCCGTAAGCCGGCCGTCTTCCATGATTCCCATTTTCTCCAGCCACTTTTCGAACTCTGCCAGAGGTCTGAGACCAAGCATTTCCCGCAAACTGGCATCATCGTGATAACTGGTATCCTGGTAGCTCAACATGACATCATCACCGCCAGGCACTCCCATGTAAAAATTGGCACCGGCAACAGTGGTCAACATCCCGGCAATTTCCTGGTCATTCTGATCACACTGCATGTGGTTCGTATAAGTTGGTGCGATTCCCATCGGCAGGTTATGGAGTTTACCCATGAACAAATCTTCCAGGTCACAGCGGATCATCTGCTTCCCGTCAAACAGCGTTTCAGGACCGATAAAACCGGACACATTATTGACCATGAACGGCTTCCAATGTTTCGCATATCCATAAGTCCTTGCCTCAAGTGTCTGCATATCTACACCAGAATGGGCATCGAGCGACACTTCTGACCCTTGGCCAGTTTCAAAATAAAAGAAGTTCGGTCCTGCCGATGTTCCTTTATGGCGCATCAGCTCGTAGCCCTCGTCTAAAATTTTCTGCGAAACCCCAAAGTCTTCATTAGCTGTCTGCGTCCCTGCCAGGCTTTGGAACATCAAAGCAACCGGTGCCCCTTCTTGAAGCGCTTTCATTTGTGTCGTGATGTGAGCAAGCACACAATTCTGCGTCGGTATCTTCCATTTTTCAATCAATTCATGACTCATGGTCAATATCTTGGCGACCGAAGCCACTGACTCGTTATTTGGATTGATACCGATGACTGCATCGCCTGACCCATAGGACAATCCCTCTTTGATCGAGGCAAGAATCCCGTCCGGGTTATCCACCGGATGATTCGGCTGACAACGGAAGGCAAGCCTTCCCGGTTCACCAATTGTCGTATTACAGTGGGCCTGGTGCTTCATTTTCTGCGATGCGAGCACCAGATCAATCGATGACATCAGCTTCGCGACTGCAGAAATCATTTCGCTTGTCAGCCCTCTGCTCAACCGCTTGAGATCATTTCCGTTTGTTGAATGAGCCAGGATATATTCCCGAAGCTCTCCTACTGTCCAGTCAGCTATTTCCTTGTAAATAAAGTCGCTGACATCCTCATAAATGATTCGGCTCACTTCATCATTTTCATAGGGGATGACCGGATTTCCATAAATATCCTTCAGCTGCAGCTCGCTTAAAACATACTTAGCAGCCATACGCTCCAGTGAGGAAGCAGCCCCGATCCCGGCCATCACATCCCCTGACTTCTCCTCGCTTGCTTTTGCGAGAACATCGGCGATCGAACTAAATTGATACGTTTCGTTCCTAAGCCGACACGTTAACTTCATTCCACTCACCCTCTTTGTTTTGGTCATTTATAAGTGTCGTGAAAAACAAAAAGGTGCCCAACCATTAGAAATCCTCTAATGAGTTAGGCACCTTTACCTACGTAAATTCACTTTTTCCTAGTATATCAAATGTATTTCTGAAAATAAAGATTTTTCTGTTTATAATAATTTCCATATCGAATATTCGCAGGCGCACCTTTATGAGGAAACTCACACGTTTATTAAGCTAAGTTGCACGTATACGCACGAACTCGCACATTTACGACTCTCAAAAAAATGAGCCTCTGAAAACCAGAGGCTCACTGTTTCTATTATTCTACTTTTGCTTTAGGATCCAAGTCTTCCATAACATCTATCTCAGCCGGGCGGCTGGTAAGATGAGAAACGACATAGAAGGAAATCGCACTGACAATTAATGCTGGATAAATTGGATCGAGACCGAAGAATGGTAGTATGCCACGTTCGGCCAGTACAACGGTCAGACTTCCTAAAATCAAGGAGGTCATACTTCCCGCTGCGGTTGCCCGCTCCCAGAAGTGGCCGACTACATAAGGCAGGAAGGCACCGCCAGCTCGTAACGTGAAGGAAAACATGAGAAGTGCAATCAGGTTAGCGAAATCAAACACGGCAATGGCGTAGCTCAAACCACTGACAAGCAGCATCGTCCAGCGTACCATTTTTAGGAGTTCTTTGTCTGTGGCATTTTTCTTGATGTAGGGATGGTAGATATCATTGGTGAAGATTGACCCTGCTGCCAACAGGTTACTGGAAGCACTGGACATGGTGGCGGAAATCAATGCGGCAAATAGGATACCAACCACTACGGATGGCAATACTTCCACTGCCATAACAGGCAATGCATATCTTGCGCCTTGTTCAGCAATAATGCTGCCATCGATGAGACCATTTTGTACCATGCCATACATTAGAATCCCAATAAATGCCGGAATAAAGGCAAAAATGACATACACGGCTGAAGTGATATAAGAAGCGTGCTTAGCTGCCTTTCCATCCTTAGCGGAGTAATACCTTTGTACAGCCTCCTGCCCGACGGTAAAAGATGCGACATACATGACAATCAAGGCAAGTATCGTTCCAAAACCGGCCCCATCGACCATGCTCCATTTTTCATCTGGTACATTTGCCGTAAGTTCGGCAAACCCGCCGCCATAATCTAGCGCAAACGGAATGATTAATGCCATCCCGGCAAGGATGAAAAACCATTGAACCACATCGGTATAAACGACACTGAACATCCCGCCCATGACACTGTAAGCAGCTACTACAACGGTAACTACCGCTACAGATAGCGCGTAGCTCCAACCGGTCATAACAGAAAGAATGGTTGCCGATGCGATTAGCTGAACCGCAGTCAAACCGACCATCGGCAGCAGCATGATGATCGCCGTGACAAACCCGTTTTTCTTGCCATAGCGTTTGGAAAAATATTCAGGCACGGTTTTGACAAGAGCCTTACGCAAATGTGGAGCGATAAAGGATAAAATGATGAAGGCTACCGCCATTGCGGTTACGTACCAGAATGCTGAGAAGCCCCAATCCCCATAGGCCATTTCCACAACACCAAGCGATGAACCTCCACCGACCTCGGTGGCCGCTAAACTTCCAGCCAGCAGCCACGGTCCCATTTTTCGTCCGGCAACGAGGAAGTCTTCATTATTCTTGATTTTCTTAGAAGCTATAAATCCGATCAACACCATAATAGCTAAATAAATGACAACAATGCCGATTACCGTTAAATTTACTCCCATGTTAGTTCCTCCTCAAAAGTTTTTCTTTATTGGCTTACGAACTGACATTCAAAGGTGCTGTGGCATAAGAACGACGGAACACTTCCCCAGCAGGTTTGCGGAAAGCTTCTTCTCCGTGAATCACAACCTGACCATTAACGATAACCGTCTGGATGCCTTTATTGAATTGGCGAGGATTTTCATAGGTAGCCTGATCAATTACTTTATCTGGATTAAATATGACAATGTCTGCCGCCAATCCTTCCCTGATAATTCCCCTGTCCTGCAGGCCGATAATTCTTGCCGGCTGTGAAGTCATCCGACGGATCATATCTTCTAACGGCAATACTTTTTCCTCTCTGACATACTTTCCTAAAATCCGTGGGAAAGACCCGTAAGCACGTGGATGTGGTTCCCCGCCGAGCAGTCCATCACTTCCAATCGTCCCTGCCGGATGGGCCAAGATCTTCTTAACTGACTCCTCATCCATGACAAAATCAATCATCCCAACGGCATTTTTCTCTTCTAAAATCAAATCCAAAGCGAGTTCCGCATAATCCTGACGCCCCTTCATCGCCCCGATCTGCTCAATCGTCTTCCCGACAAACGAATTATTCTCCGGTGAATCAACGGAGGTAATGACGATCCCATCCCAGCCTGCCCACTTAGACATGCTGTCCCAGCCTTTCAAAGCGCTGGCCATTTCTTTGACAATGCGCTGTCGAAGCTCAGGCGTTTCTAACTTTTCCAGCATCGCTTCTGTTCCACCGTCATGTGCCCATGGTGGCAAAATCGCACTCAGCATCGTGCTTCCAGCGGTATATGGATACTGATCAAAGGTAACTTCCAGCCCATCCGCGCGGGCTTGATCGATTTTCGCTAAAACTTCAGGCGTCTTATGCCAGTTGTCTTTGCCACAATTTTTCAAATGGGAAAAGTGGAGATGGGCACCGCAGCGTTTCATCATGTCAATCAGTTCCTGCATCGATTCCAGAATTTCATCGCCTTCGCTGCGCTGATGGATGACAAGCGGGACCCCGTATTCAGCAATCACCTGGCACAACGCTTCAAGCTCTTCCATTTCCGCAAAGCAGCAAGGTGGGTAAATCAAACCTGTCGATAATCCGACTGCACCTTCATCCAAAGATCGGCGTAGCACCTCCTGCATCTGCTTGATTTCATCAGCCGTGGCAGGGCGATTATCAAGTCCCATCACTTCCATACGGATATTGCCGTGAGGAGCAAGGGTTGCCAGATTATAACTCGGTTCGTTTCGTTCGATTTTATCCAGATATTGTTCGACAGTGTCCCAGTCCCACTCGATTGGCGGTGTGCCATCCAAGCCAGCCAGGTTCTTTCTCCAGGGTGACACATAATTTGCCGGAAGCGGTGCCGCTGCAATTCCATCCTGCCCTAACAGATCGGTGGTAATCCCTTGCCTAACTTTTGCTTCAATTAGCGTTTCATCAATAATGACAAGGTCGGAATGGGT
Source organism: Halobacillus sp. B23F22_5 (assembly GCF_043497085.1). Classification (NCBI taxonomy): domain Bacteria; kingdom Bacillati; phylum Bacillota; class Bacilli; order Caryophanales; family Bacillaceae; genus Halobacillus; species Halobacillus sp. B23F22_5. Next base: position 199,255 of record NZ_JBIEKI010000003.1, read on the forward strand.
ATGCATATCGATAAAACCGGGACTGACAATTTGATGATTGGCATCAATCACTTCAGCTGCTTCGACATCATCGAGCTTTCCGATTCTAGCAATTTTTCCATTTTCAATCGCTATGTCTCCGTAATACCAGGGTGATCCGGTTCCATCGATAATTTTTCCGTTACGAATTAATAGATCATACATAGTTGGATTCCTCCTTAGTGGCTTCAACTGAACTTAAAGCTTTCATGATCACGGCATATCCAGCGGTGGCATTTACTAACTGGTCGATTTCGATATATTCATCATCGATATGGGCGAGCGATTCCGGTGATGGACCGAATCCGATTGTAGGAATTCCTGCTTCTCCGGCAAAATGGCTACCATTCGTGCAGAAGGAATAATGAGAAATTTCAGCGTCCAGCCCTAACAACTGCAGTCCTGTGCGAGAGGCTTGCACAAAAGTTTCCTGATCGTCATATAACCAGCCTGGGAAAAACCGTTCATCTCCGATGATTTCTCCGGTATAGCAGCGTTCTTCTCCAGTGGCATAGCATACACTTGCTTCAAACGTCGGGTCTTCCTTTTTCAGCTTCGCAATCAAGTCCTCGATAGGAGCGAGCACCGATTCTTTCGTTTCATTTACCAACACTCTGCGGTCGAAGGTAGCTTTACAATTGGACGGCACAACCGATGCCCCAGGGTAAGGTGACGACTTGATATCCGTCAGTTCCAAGATCCCTTCTCCCATCACTTCATGCTTAGCGACCGGAAGCTCTCGAATTTCGTTAATTAACTTTGTCATTTGATAGACAGCATTCAGCCCTTTTTCTGGATTGGAAGAATGCGCCGGCTTGCCGAAGGTTTCCACGACGATTTCCGCCCGTCCCCTTTGCCCGCGATTCAGATTCAAATTGGATGCTTCACCGATAACCACGAAGTCGGGTTTCACTTTTTCACTGACAATGCGGGTAGCAACTCCTTCAAAGCACTCTTCATGAACACTGCAAGAGACTACGATTTTTCCCGGGAATGAGCGGTTCGTATCTTCCGCAAAATTAAAGCCGGCGGATATCATCGCACTGACAGCACCCTTCATATCGGAAGTACCACGCCCATATATCTTGTCATCTTTCACTTCTCCGGAAAATGCACCTACCGACCACTGGCCTTCCTGAACAGGGACTGTATCGATATGTCCATCGAATAACACCGTCGGCCCCGGGCGATCGCCATTCCAAATCAGCAGGACATTGCCATATTCATCGGTAACAACTTCATCAACGCCCCTTTCTTTGGCATAAATCTGAATCGTTTCCGCTACTTGATGCTCCTCTCCGGAATAACTTTTGATTTTCACTAAAGACTGGCACAGTTCAATTACGTCATTTTGTCGCTGCTCTGCTAACATGTAAAATTCCTCCCCTGATTGTTATAGATTCGAATAATGGCCTTTCCAAACGACATCTCGGTAATGCTTGGCATCGGTATCTCCTTCTGTACTGATCAGCAACACGCGCGAATGTTCATCCAAATTGATTTCATTAGAAATAGGAGTGTAGTTTGGATCCTTCCTTAAAAAGTGAAGCAAGCCCAGTGTTACTGCTCCTGATTCACCGGAAATAATACGCGGGTCATCTGCCAGCGGGCTGCTGTAGATTCTCATCCCCAGTGCGGACACCTGGTCAGCGCAGGAAAACGAAGCGCTCGCATATTGTCTCAACACCCGAAAAGCTCTTGTGTTCGGTTCTCCACAGGCAAGACCCGCCATGATGGTATCCATATCACCCGTCACCAGCTCTCTTTCACCCGTTGGAGAAGAAAATGACCGATAATAACAGTCGGCCTCATGTGGCTCTACCACTACAATCGTTGGAGCTTCCTCCCGGTAGTGCTCGACCAGATAGGCAGCAATCCCCCCGGCAAATGAACCGACGCCTGCTTGAAGAAAAACGTGAGTAGGAGGTTTTTCGTGACGGCCTTCCAGCTGATCGGTGATTTCTTTCGCCATCGCAGCGTACCCTTGCATGATCCATAACGGAATTTCATCATAGCCCTCCCAGGCCGTGTCCTGAACCATAATCCAGTTATTCTTTTCAGCCAGGTCGGCACAGAAACGAACAGCGTCATCATAGTTGAGCTCGGTAATGTCAGCTGTTGCACCTTCCTTCCGTATCGCTTCCAGACGTTCCTGCGAAGAGCCCTTCGGCATATAAATAACGGAATTATAACCGAGTTCCCTCGCTGCCCAGGCTACCCCTCGGCCATGGTTTCCGTCAGTTGCTGATATAAATGTAAGATCCCCCAGCTGCTCCTTTACCTTTGCTGACTTCAAAATATCGAACGAAAGGTTCTCGATATCTTCACCAATTTTGTCGGCAAGACATTTCGCCATCGCATAAATGCCGCCCATGACTTTAAAGGCATTTAATCCGAAGCGGTAAGACTCATCTTTCACATTGATTGCTGACACATTCAATTCCTGAGCAAGATTATGCATTGGGAATAATGGCGTTTCAGTATAGGCTTCATGGGTTTGCTGGAATGCATGAACCTTGGCTATTTCTTTTTGTTGGAAAAAGCTTAGCTCCTCCTGGTTATATTCACTGGAATAAAAATTGTTTTTCGTCCATTGAATGGTCTTCAGTTCTGTCTTCTGCATGTCGTAACCTCCTAGTCAATTTGTGCAATGACTTCTATTTCCACTAAAGCGCCTTTTGGAATGGCCGCCACTTCGACGCAGCTTCTGGCTGGTTTATGGTTAGAAAAATATTCGCCATATATTTGATTGACCTGCTGGAAAGTATCGATGGAATCGAGAAAGATCGTCGTTTTTACGACATCTTCAAGGCGCAGGTCTAGTTCTTGCAATAATGCTGTTATATTCTCCATCACTTGTTTGGTTTGTTCTTCTACTGTAGCGCCGGAAATCTCACCGCTCTCTGGGTTAAGTGGCAGCATTCCAGAACAATATACCTGTCCATTTGAGATGACTGCCTGCGAATAAGGTCCGACAGCAGCTGGAGCTTTTACTGTTTCTACTTGTTTGATCATGATTCAGCCTCCTTTTTTGCTTTCACTTATATACCTTGCAATTATCGTGCCAATATTAAGAATATTAAGTTAATGGCATTGTCTAAAAAAATAACACTGACTGTAATCTCAAAATGAGACTAGAGCCAGTGTTATTCCTGTCATCCCGCAGGAGTATCAATATGAGATGATGTATCAATCTGATACTTCTTGATTTTCCTGAATAGCGTAGCTCGTCCGATATTCAACAATTCACTAGCTTTATCCATCGGCAAATCATTCTTTTTCACGTAAATTAAAGCTTTCTCGATTGTTTCTTTCTCTATTTTTTCAAGTGAAAAGGAAGGGAGTTCTGAAGCTTGTTCCTGTTGTTTCACTTCCAATTTCCGTGAAATGATCGGCTTTGCTTCCTCTAAGGTGACCCAGCCATCCTGAATAAAGTTGAACAAATACTCAATGAAGTTCTTCAGCTCCCTGACATTCCCTTTCCAGGAATGATGCAGCATCAATTCCTTCACTTCTTTGCCAAAACCAAGCACATTAGCGTTGAATTCTTCATTGAATTGTTTAATAAAATAATCACTCAACGCAAGGATGTCTTCCTTCCGGCTTCGAAGGGCAGGAATCATCATTGGAATCACATTTAAACGGAAATATAAATCCTCACGGAATAATCCTTTTTCGACCATCGACTGCAAGTTACGATTGGTTGCGGCAATCACTCTGACATCGATATGCTTCGTTTTTGTGCCGCCAAGCCGCTCCACTTCCATCTGCTGCACAACTCGCAATAGTTTCACCTGTAACTGGGCCGGCATTTCACCAATTTCATCTAAGAAGATTGTTCCGTTATTGGCCAACTCGAACTTACCAGGCTTTCCCGTTTGATTGGCTCCTGTAAATGCCCCTTTTTCATAACCGAATAACTCACTTTCCAATAAATGATCCGGAATGGCACCACAATTGACAGTAATGAATGGGTGATCCTTACGAGGACTGGCCCGGTGGATCGCTTTGGCAAACTCTTCTTTCCCTGTACCGCTTTCGCCGAGGATTAAAATACTGGAGTGAGATTGCGAGGCTTTAAAAGCATAATCCTTCACTTCCTTTATTTGAGGACTGATCCCGATGATATGATCGAACGCTTTCTTTTTCGTTTCAGCAGCCTGATCAGCAAGATTTTGAATCTCTTCGACAGCCTGGATAATCAATAAGTATTCTGTGGATTTCGGTGATGTGATCAGTTTTTGCAACGTAACAAACAGCGGCTGTTCCCGTTCATCTATAGTCAGATTGATAGTCTGTCGTTTATCCGGTGTGTCATAATCAATCTCTTTTAACAGTTTACAGACACCTTCTTTATCTGAATCATCATTAATACCAAGCAGCATTTTAGCCTTCACATTCATTTCAGCTAATTTCCCCTGCTCATCCATGATGATGATTCCCTGCTCAACCAAATTCATCATCTTCGTCATTTTCAGCGAGTTGTTGGTGAGTTCCTCGAGCATCTCATGTTCATGCAGTTTACTAGCTAATAGATTTGCCATCTTTTCAAGGAAACGCAGAATATCGTCCGTGTTGTCAAATAAACGGAGACGCTGATCCTCATTGAAGGCAAGCAGTCCTATAACGCCAATTGGTTCCCCTTTATACGTGATAGGAGAACAGATCTCCCCAGTCTCCGAACAATTTTGATAGAATAAGCACCGTTCACACACCGACTCGAAGCCAGGATTTTCGATGATAACAGGACGGCCAGTACGAACGGCAGACTGATAGACCAGGTCCCCTTCCATCTGCTGAAGCACACCGCTTTCCTGCTCCCCCGTTCCTGCTACACGAATGAAATCATGGTTGGCGATTTCTACTTCTATTTTAAGCACGGAAGCAATCGCATCTGCTATATTCTGCACTGTCGGCTGGATATCCATCAAGTCCATCTTCATCCCTCCCTAGTTGTGTAACAGTATAACACGATAAAGTTTAGAATTTTCTAATATCTTGTTAGGAAATCTTACAAAGAAATTAACGAATCTCTTATACTTATAACAAGAAAGGGGGGGGAGCAAATCATTTTTCGGCGACTTTAATAATGCATTAGTAACTAAAGAGCTTTTTCATCTGCAATATTATACATACAAAAAAGATGATCCCTTCCAATATAGAGATCATCTTTTTAGATAGCCTGACTTCCAAAATGTCAGCAGCAGGAGATACACTTTTTCCAGGCTCTACTTTACAAGTACTATTTTCTATAGGAATTTAAATCGACTTAACCATCCCTCCGTCGACAACAAATGAACTCCCCGTCATATATGTACTGGCATCAGAAACAAGGAAAGTAACGACTTTTGCAAATTCTTCCGGCTTACCATAACGTCCTAAAGGAATATTCTTTTTAGAAGCTTCCTCGATATCTTCCTTAGCGACCCCTTGTTTCTCAGCTTTCATCTGATCCAGGTGAGCCACCCGGTCGGTAGCAATTCTACCCGGCGCAACAGTATTGACAAGGATATTGTATGGAGCCAGCTCCTCAGCCAAACTTTTAGCTAATCCAACGATTCCTAAACGGAAGGTATTGGATAATATTAATCCTGGTATTGTTTGTTTGATAGAAGATGAAGCAATATTAATAATACTGCCTCCTTCTTCTTTCAAGTCAGGAAGAACTTGCCGTATGATCCGGATATAACTTAATAGATTTAATTCAAACGCTCTTTGCCAATCTTCATCACTGAATTTCTCAAATGTACCCCCTGGCGGTCCTCCCGCATTGTTTATGAGGATATTTATTTTGCCGAAAACTTCCCTGGTTGTAGCTATAAGGTTTTTGATATCTTCCTCACTTGTAATATCAGCAGGAAAGTAGGAAACATTCCCTTTCCCTAATTGTTTAAGCTCTTCATAAACAGTCTGCAATTTTTCTTCGTTTCTGCTGGTGAGCATTACATTGGCACCTTCAGTGACCAGTTGTTCAGCTATTGCTTTTCCTAATCCCTGGCTTGACGCCACTACTAATGCGACTTTTCCATTCAGATTCAAATCCATTTAAAGCTCCCCTTTTGAACAATTATATTTCTATTCTGTAGAAACTTTGCTTTCCCTAGGCTGTTTTACATTATTAACAACGAATTCAGGTGTTTGGCCTTCCTCTACTCGCTCAATATTTTGAAAGGCCGTTTTCAAGACCCTATTTAAAGTGTCTCTCGTCCCTGCTCCAATGTGAGGAGTAGCAATGACATTTTCAAGGTTAAACAGCGGGTTATTAACTTGTGGCGGCTCTTGCTCCCAGACATCTATACCTGCACCGGCAATTTTCCTTTCCTTTAGTGCTTGATATAGAGCGTCTTCTTGTACAATTCCTCCACGTGCAACATTCACTAAAATAGCATGCTGCTTCATCAGCTCCAGCTCCTGTTTCCCAATAAGTCCCTTCGTTTCAGGTAATAGTGGGATATGAAGACTGATGATATCTGATTGGATCAACACTTCTTCTAATGATAAAAATTTTGCACCCAGCGCTTTCTCGTGTTCTGGTGCTGCTTGAAATGCATCATAGTAAATAATGTTCGCTCCAAATGCATGTGACCTTTTCGCTGTTTGACGACCAATGTTACCAAATCCGATTAAGCCATGCGTTTTACCTTCCAACTCAAATGAGGTTGGTCGATGCTCCCACATTTCCCATTCACCAGATTTAGTTGTTCTGTTCATTAATGGTAATTTTCGATATAAAGCTAATATCATTAAAATTGTCAGTTCAGCTACACCTGTTGCATTTGCACCTGGTGTATTGGAAACAGGGAATCCATACGTATCGGCAGAGGAAAGGTCAATATGATCTACACCTATCCCTGTCTTTTGAAGAAATTTCGCATTAGTGGCTTTTGAAAAAATCTCGTCTCCTGTTTTGTGAGTAGCTACTAATAAATAATCGACCTCTGGAAGAATTCTTTCACGTTCGTTATCACCCATCTCATGCCAGAAATATAAATCAAATCCTGCCGGTTTATGGCCTAATAAGATAGCTTTAAATTCTTCCGTCGTTTTATCAAAATAAAGAATTTTTTTATTCCCCATGATTTCCTCCTATTTATTAACTGATTTTTGTTTCCTGAGTATCTTTCAAATTGGTCGCATTCCTTTTTTCCCACCATTTCATAACCAGTGGTGAAAATAGAGAAATTACAGTAAGTGCAATCAGTACCACAGAAATAGGCCGTGTAAAGTAATAAGTTAGCAAGTCCGTTTTAGCCATTAACATAGACTGTCTCAGCCCGTTTTCGGCAATTGGTCCTAGAATCATCCCAAGGATAACTGGAGCCGGATGGAATCCGGTTTTTCTCATAAAATATCCGATTACACCAAAGACCACCATCACCCATACATCAAAGATATTATTATTGATGGCATAAGAACCCACTACACAAAGGCCAATGATAATAGGGGCAAGTAACTTTTCAGATACGCCGGATATCTTTACAAAGAACCTTGCGCCCAATAACCCGATAACACCAAGCAATAAGCTGGCAATAATAAAACCAAATATGACAGAGTAAGTGATGTTAGCATGGGTGGTGAATAGTTCATGTCCGGGAACAAGCCCCTGGATCATCAAGCCGCCCAAAAGAACAGCAGTAGTGGAACTTCCAGGTATCCCAAGAGTTAACAAAGGAATCAACGCACCACCGGTAACCGCGTTATTAGCAGACTCCGGTGCAGCAACCCCTTCAATATAGCCTGTTCCGAATTTTTCCTTGTTTTTTGAAAAGCGCTTTGCTTCATTGTATCCAACCCAGGACCCAATATCACCGCCTGCTCCAGGAAGCATCCCTACGAATGTCCCTATCCCGGAAGATCGCAAAATAGAGACCCATACTGTTTTAAATTCCTTCTTAGTCGGGATAACCTTACCTGACATAGCATCGGATGAAATTTTTTTCTGCTTCTTTCCCCGGTTTTCCGCTTGGATCATCACCTGGGATAAAGAGAACAGCCCGATCATGGCTGGTACAAGTGCAATGCCTGATTCTAGTGACATACTTCCAAAGGTAAACCTTGGATAACCAGTCAAAATATCAACACCGATAGCACCAATTAATAAACCAATTACCCCAGCCGCTAATCCCTTTACCATGGACTTTGCCGCAAGACTGCCGATAATTGTCAGTCCAAAAACAGCAATAAGAAAATATTCAGGCGCACTGAAAGCTAATGATATCTTAGATAGTGGAGGTGCAAGGAATAATAAAGCCAATGCACTGACTGTTCCTCCGATCATGGAAGATATAGTAGCCATTCCGATCGCCTTGGCCCCCTGCCCTTTCAGGGTCATTTGATAACCATCCAGACTACTGGCCGCTGAAGCCGGGGTACCTGGGGTGTGAATCAAAATAGCAGAAATGGATCCCCCGTATAATGCAGAAGTATAAATAGCTGTTAACATGGTTAGACCCGCAACTGGTTCCATTCCAAAAGTAACAGGAACCAGCAAAGCTACAGCCATTGTGGCACTTAGTCCTGGCAGTGCTCCGATTATAATACCTCCGAAAACTCCCAGGAACAACGCAAGTATGGTTTGGAAAGATAATAGGTTTTGAACAACTTGTCCTAAAATTTCAGCGTTCAAATTCAGCACCTCCTATTCAAAGAAAATTCCAGCTGGCAGTTGTACGTTCAGTTGCATGACGAAAACTAAATAAATAAATAAGTTTAAACCTACAATAGTGAAAGCATAAGCTTTCCAGCTTCTTACTTGCATATAACCAAGGTAGGAAGCCATAAAGAGAATGGTAGCAGGAAAAAAACCGATGAAAGATAACAGCCATACATAAACGACTACTATCGCCAGTGTTATAAGTGGGGATTTAAGTAGTTTCATATTTAATGGGGCTTCATCCCCATCATATTTTAATTCTTCTCCCTCTCTTAATAATTTCGTTTTCTTTATTCCTTTTAAAATAATAAAGATCCCAAAGAGCGTAAATAAAACCAATAAGCCTTGAGGGTACCTGGCAGCTTCTTCAATCAGTCCAAGCGTTTTGGTAAAAAGGAAGATAGACACACCAATAACGATTACTCCTACATATATATCCTGATGGAGTTTACTGCTCATATTTCCTTCCTCCTTCTATGTAGCAACCGGGCATTTCTGCCCGGTTGATGTTATGATTACCAGCCCATAAGATCTGATAGAGCTTTTACTCCTTCTTCGTCTTCCTTCAACAGCTGGTCATATTCTTCTCCATCTAAATAGTCTACCTGTAATCCCATTTCACCCATTTTCTTTATTTGTTCCTCATTTTTAATTCCTTTTTCAAAAGCTGCACGCAGGATTTCAAGTTTTTCCTCATCAATTCCCGCTGGTGCTGCCAGTCCTCGAGCAGACCAGGAATATACATCTTCATATCCGCTTTCAGCTAAAGTTGGTACATCCTCAAGGAATGGAGACTTTTCTTTACTCATGACAGCAACAATTTTAACCTCGCCATCCTTATGAAGGGATGCCAGTTCTCCTACGTTGGCAAATAAAACGTCTACATGGCCGCCAAGGACAGCTGCGCGACTATCGGCAGCCCCACTGTTATGGACAGCCTTAAACTTGGTACCGAATTTGTCATTCAACTTCAAAGATGCGTAATGATCATCACTACCAGCTCCAGTAGAAGTTGCAGTCAACTCATTTTCCTTGGCATACTCCATAAGCTCTTCAATAGTCGAAAAACGATCATCATTTGGGCGAATAGCGATGGCACCTGGGTCTGTCACATGGTTGGCAATCGGAGTAAAACTATCAAGGCTTTGATCGCGATTGTATTTCGGGTCAAGATATCCAGTCATCAAGTTAGGAGTATTGATATAACCGATGGTATATCCGTCTGGATCAGCATTAGCAAGCTCTGTCCAGCCAACCCATCCTCCTCCACCAGGTTTGTTGATAATATTCATATCAACGCCCAATTCTTCCTCAACATATGGAATCAGGATACGCGCCCCAGTGTCCGTACCTCCACCAGCCGAGTAAGAAACGATGACATTGATCGGTTTATCGGGAAAACCTTCTGCACTTTCACTGTCTGATCCTCCATTTCCTCCTTTATCATCTGACGAAGTACCACTCGCGTCTCCGTTACAAGCGGCCAATAACAAAATAAGTCCAAGCAACATAAATGCAGATAGTAATTTTTTCAAAATATTCAGCTCCTTATTTTTGATTTTTAAAACGGTTTACCAGCAGCCTTCTCATGCATTTTTTATGTATAACCCCCCCTTTAGTAAATTTGAAATTAACGCTGATAAAAGCGCTTTCATTTAACGCCTATGGAAGACGAGTGACGCAAAATTGTTCATCATGCCCTAATATCTCTGCTTTTACATGTTTTCCAGAAGCGACTTCCAGGATTTCCTGGTAGATTTCTTCTCCTGCTTGCTCAATCGTTTTTTCTTGCTTCAAAACAGTTCCTGCGTTAATGTCGATGTTCTCTTTCATTTTGATATATGTTTTTGGATTCCCAGTAATTTTGATTACTGGTATTCCAGGAAAACCTGTAGGAGTACCACGTCCGGTCGGGAACAAAATAATCTGAGCTCCTGCTGCAACTTCGCCAGTTGATACTTCACCGTCATGTCCTGGTGAGTCTAATAAAAATAAACCTTTTTTATCTGGCTGATGACCATACTGAATCACCCCACTGAAAGGAGAGCTTCCAGACTTTTTCATACTTCCCAGGGACTTTTCTACTACACTTGATAAACCTCCGTCATAGTTCCCTTTAGAAATAAGGTGGGTACGGTCTTTATTAGTCGAACCCTCTGTTTGCCTTCTGAGCTTTTCTTCAGTAAGACTGATCGTGCCTCTTATCAAACTGGCAACCTCATCATCCACTGCTCTTCTGGCTAATATGTCTTCTGTTCCTATTAATTCAGTAATTTCACTTAATATTGAGGAACCACCCTGGCTCACAAGTTTATCGGATGCATATCCCAATGCAGGGTTGGCTATAAGCCCTGAGGTCATATCCGAGCCCCCGCAGTTCAACCCAACCATTAATTCGCTGACTGGAAATTCCTCTCTCGTTTGCCTGGAAGCGATTTGCTGCATTTCCCGTGCTATCTTGCTCCCTGTTTGTATAGCAGCTAAAGAATCACCCTCTTCTTGAATCACTACTGTTTCTAACATTTTCTCGGAAGGGGCAATCCCCTCTGCCAGTTCATAGGGCGAAAAACGTTCACAACCTAATCCAACTACCACGACCCCCGCAAAATTCGGATTCTTGCCTATCGCAATTAAAGTCTTGGCTGTTACCTCGAGATCTTCACCTACTTGACTGCAGCCAACGGGATGTCTGAAATAAACACAGCCGGGTACTTGGTAAGCAATCCGTTCCGCTACCTTTGCGGCACAAAAAACGGATGGTATAACAGCAATCTGATTTCGTATCCCTACTCGTCCATCTTTTCTGGCATAGCCCATAAAAGTGTCGGTCAATCTACTTCATCCCCCTCTCACAATACATGTTGTGGGTATGTATCCATCCCCCTGTATTGACTACTTCGCTCATCTTCCCGATTTCCTCTCCATACTTTAAGACGCTTTCGTCTTTTCCAATTGGGCAAAGCGCCAATTTATGACCAAAACTTATGTCATCTAAAGCAGTAACCCATTGCTCTGATTCTCCCAGCCTAACCGAGCATTTTTCCCCTTTTTTCAAATCCGATAGAGCTACCGCAACATTGTCATCAGGGTGTATGACCAGCGCCCCTTTTTTCGTTTGTGTAGCTGTTTCCAAGAGCCTCCCTCCTTTCTAATAAGAATGAACCGTGATTTTTTTGGCCAGATTGCCATTTTCATCATGGGAAAGCTCATGTTCACCTAGTATTTCGAAACATACTTGATCGTCTTCCATCTGTTTTAACACGGCTTGAGAAACGAATATATTACTTAAATGAAGGGTATTTGGAATTTGGACAACTTTACTATCATTTATGTCTTTATCTGGTCCGAGGCTCTGAATGGCAGTTTCAATGGTTTCTTTTTCACTTTCATATATTAGTGGAATCATAGCTCGTTGAAGGTATGTACTGGTTAGTGCATTCGTGTAGGTGGATTTTTTATCAATCTTGTTAAACAAACGTTTAGTGGTGAAATCAGCAAGCCCAACTCCTTGAGCATTACCAAATGAGGCATCATTAAGGTCTAAAACAGCAATTTTACTTATCCGAGGCTTTGTTGGTTCAGGTACACCATTGATCCTCCATCTTCCAATGATATTGGGATCCATGCCAGTACCACTGAAACTCTTTCCCATTTCTTCTACAATTAATAGATCAATATCTTCAATCGGAAGCTGTGGCATCATCTTTTTTGACCACTTTAACAGCTCGGCTTCTTTTTGATGCCATTCGGATTTGTTTATCGCGACGATGTCGGCAGTTTCATCGTAGCCATTCTCAATGATAGCCAATCCCATCAGTATATTTGTGTTTTCAAGGGCATACTTGGATACGCTTTCAATATTTTCCGCCATTTGTAATGCTCCATCACTATGTACAAAAGAAGCACCTTTTCTTTTTCCTAAACCAATAGTGACCATTTTACTGAGCCCACTCTCAACATTGCCGCGAAATGCTGTATGAGCTTTGACACGATTGACAACAATTATCCCATCAGCTTGAAACGCTATTTCATCCATATAGACCGGTTTACCATTGGGTGTTGTGCCAACGAATTGTGTTTCCATTGAGGATCGGATTGGAGCTCCTACCGAATTTTCCGTAATACCCAGGTGCTTTAATACTTCCAACTGTCCTTCTTTCGTGGCACCGCCATGACTCCCCATAGCTGGTACTAAGAAAGGGTTGAAACCCATGGAATTAAGCGTGTCTACTGTAGCTTTTAAAATTGCTACAATGTTAGTGATTCCTCTGCTTCCCGCTGTGATAGCTATGTCTGCAGAGGGAGGCAACTGACTTACAGATAAGTTTTTCAAAACTTCTTCTTGAACTTTTTGCTCTACAGAGCTAAGTTTTTCACTTGAAAATTTCTGTTTAATCTCCATCATTTTCACCATCATTTCCTCCCCCTCTTTTCTAAATTAAATTATTATATTACTATGGTCAGACCAATTTGAGTATGTAAATATAAAATTTTGTAAATTATATTGATTTGTTGTTATCTTATAATATTTCAGAAAATTTTGTCAAGAGTATTTATACAACTTTTTAAAATGTTTATAACGGTCCATGCGCTAAAGATCCGTATTTAACTACATAATATTCTGAATTTTATTTCTATTATTTCAATATTATGATAGTATATGGATAAAGATAGGCGATACATATTGGTCATACCATAATATAAAGTGTTTTTTATTAAGGAGGAAATAAAATGACTGGGAAACAAAAAGAAAAAAAACTTACCTCTTATGGAGATGCCGGCTTCAGCAAATTCATTAGACAGGCATTCAACCGACAACTGGGGTTTGAAAAAGAAGATTTTGAGAAGCCTGTCATCGGTATTTGTAATACGAAAAGTGAAATCAATCGCTGCCACTCCCACATTCAACCGTTAATCGATGCCATTAAAAAAGGTGTATTAATGGCTGGTGGTATTCCTTTGGAGTTCCCTACTATATCTCTTGGGGAAATCAATACAAGTCCGACCACGATGCTGTATCGTAATATGGCCGCAATGGATACAGAAGAAATGATAAAAGCCCAACCTATTGACGGTGTTGTTCTAATTGGTGGGTGTGACAAAGTGACCCCATCACAACTGATGGGTGCAGCGAGCGCCGACATTCCCTCCATCATGATTACAGGCGGACCGATGAACAATGGTGAATATGAAGGGAAAACGCTTGGAGCTTGCTCAGATTGCCGGTTCTTCTGGCAAGAATATCGTGGCGGAGAAGTCGATGAGGAAAGTATTGAAGAGATCAACGCAGCTCTGGCACCTACAGCTGGACACTGTATGGTAATGGGAAGTGCAAGTACGATGGCTGTTTGTTCTGAAGCGATGGGAATGATGCTCCCTGGAGGCGCGGCCATCCCAGCAACAGAAAATAAACGAATGAAACATGCCATTGACACAGGCAAAAAGATTGTAGAACTAGTGGAAAAAGATGTGAGGCCTTCCCAAATTATCACAAGAAATTCTCTTGAAAATAGTATCCGGGCACTAATGGCGGTTGGCGGCTCAACAAATGCTGTCATTCACCTCACAGCAATCGCCGGACGCCTGGGCATTGAATTACCCCTTGATTTATTCGATCAATTAAGCAGGACGACGCCTTTTATTGCTAATTTACGGCCAGCTGGTCAATACCAAATGGAAGACTTTTATAAAGCAGGTGGAACTCCTGCTGTTCTAAAAGAATTAGAGCCCCTCCTCCATTTAGATGAAATGACAGTAACAGGTGCTCCTTTAAGAGACAGCCTTCATGATGTCAAAGTGTCTGATGTTTATCGAAACATCATCACCACATTTGAGTCTCCTTTACATAAAGAAGGTGGGATAGCTGTTCTGAAGGGTAACCTTGCACCAGATGGTGCTGTCATCAAGCCGAAAGCTGCTTCATCCGAATTATTAAAACATACCGGGAGAGCAGTAGTGTTTACATCTTCTCAGGATCTGGAAAATCGGATTGATGACCCAGAACTGGATATCAGTCCCGAGGATATCATGATTTTACAAAACACTGGACCAGTAGGGGCACCAGGAATGCCTGAAGCCGGGATGCTGCCAATCCCCAATAAGCTGCTAAAACAAGGGGTACGCGATATGGTGAGGATTTCAGATGCACGGATGAGTGGAACAGCATTTGGAACAGTAATCCTGCACGTTGCTCCCGAATCAGCAGTCGGTGGACCAATTGGATTGATTAAAACTGGCGATATAATAGAACTTGATGTGGAAAACCGCAAATTGGAACTTCACGTATCGGAGGAGGAATTGGAGCAAAGGAAAACCGAATGGACAGCTCCGGTGTTTGAAGACAGGGGGTATACACGTCTCTATCAAAACCATGTCTTACAAGCAGACAAGGGATGTGACTTCGACTTTCTCCTGGCGACAAACAAGGATAAAGTAAAAACAGAATAAAAGTGTCAGGAAAAAAAAGCAATTCTGATTATAATTGCCTCAGACTGTCGGGAAAATCCCGGCAGTCTTTATTTTCTCCTATACTTTAATTTTTTTACCACATTAATCCTATTCGATGTTGAAGCAGTCGTCTGGACACTGGTTATCCAAATGCTCCCCCCCACGTAGTGTGGGGCCGCGGAAAGCGAGCGGTATTTGCCCACGCGGGACATAAAAAAACTTGCAGAAAAACCAGAGGCCACTGAAAAACTGAAACTCTATGGTTGATATAATTTTCCAATAACGGTTTGCGTTGAATTTAATTTGTACAAGAAAAAAAGAGTGACTTTCTTTAACAAATCAAAGAAAATCACTCTTTTCAGATTGGCCTCTGTTGAATCCACGCTGAGCATTCGGTGGTGACGCCTGCGGGAACAGCGCGATCAGAAGCCACTTGGTCAAGTGGTTTTATTGACCAAGTTAGCTGTGGCCGTGCCCGCGGCAAGCACCCACCGACAAGCGATTCGTGAGAATCAACAACAAGCTTTAACAGCTCTTCTAGATTAGAAAGGACTTTTCAGCGAAAAACCATAAGGTTTCTCTGCAAACTGAGGCATTCTCTAATCACAATAGCCTTTTTAATACTACATTTACTTGTTGGCTGCTTCTACTTCTTCCCGTACAGATGATACTTTTAAATCCTTGACCGGGTTTACTAGTTTATTAAACCCATCAATCTGACATTCTACAACATCGCCATCTCTTATTACGACAGCTCCCGGGGTTCCTGTAGAGATGATGTCACCAGGCAACAGTGTCATAACTTTGGAATGAAAGGAAACCAGATCCCAAGGTCTGAAAGTCATATTGGAAACGACATTTTTGCGATGTAATTCCCCATTGATAACAGTGGAAACATTTAAATCTAATACCTCATCGACTTCATCAGGAGTAACGAGTTCCGGACCAAAACTGAAGAAAGAATCAAAGCTTTTCGATCTCGTTAAATACCGTGGGTTATGTTGCAAAATATCTTCAGCAGTCATATCAATGATCGTAGTAAAACCTGCAATAACATTCGGCGCATCTTCTTCGCTTACATTTTTACACTCTTTCCCGATGATAATGCCCAGCTCAGCTTCAGCAGTTGTCCGCTCTGATTGGTGTGGGACTTTAATTTGGTCACCAGGACCAATGATTGTTGTGTCTGGCTTCATAAAGCTTGCCGGCTCTTTATTGGGTGCTTGTTCGCTTAAGTCAGAGGCATGTTCTACATAGTTCAGGCCTATCCCCCATATTTTTCGTGGGTGCCTATATAAAGGTCCGTATTCAATGTCCTCGTTAGAAATGACTTCAAAGAAACTATCTAATTTACTTTCACCTTCGGCCTGGTACCATTCCTGTAAATGGTTGAGTTGTCCTGATTGTACTAAGTCAAATAAGTTTGTACTCCAATTAAAATTAAGATTGCGATTAATGGATTCAATTAATATGGCACCCTTCTTCGTAATGACAGCAGCCTTTTCTTCTCCATTTCTTTTTACAGTAGCTAATCTCATACATACTCTCCCCTTTAATTTATGTTAGACATAGGTTTGAATTAACGTAGGCTCTATTTTATATCGTTGTGCAACCTGGACAAGTTCATCGATCACTTCCAGTGATAATGGAATGCCATTTTCCTCTCGGTCCTTTGCGGTTTCTATTTCCATTTCCCCAGGAAGGTATATCTTTTTTGCACCATCCATTAATGGAACTTCCCTTACTTCCCTGATGATTTGATCCATTCTCTTCTTAAATGTATCCAGCTCCTGGAATAAGTCGGCTCGCATGACTAAAAAGAACTGCCCTACGTTTTGGGAATGGTTTAATTCCTTATATAAATCGCCAATATAAGGGCCGAATGCAGCCCCGGTAAAGAGCGCAGACAAGGTTTCCACTAAAAATGCTATCCCATAACCTTTATGTTCCCCGACAGGTAATACCACGCCATCCACTGCTTTACTAGCATTAGTGGTGGGAGTGCCTTCAGGCGATAACGCCCATCCTAATGGAATTTCTTGTTTATTCTTTTCTGCCAATAATATCTTTCCTCTGGCCACCTTACTTGTAGCCATATCAAACAAGATATTAGATTCTTCCCCTGCAGGCACCCCATACGCAAATGGATTGGTACCAAAAAATCGTTCCTTCCCTCCCCAAGGAGGCATATTGGAAGGAGCGTTGGTAGTGGCAATGGCAATACAATCATTATCAACAGCTTTCTTAACGTAATCAGCCATCATTCCACAATGATTGGAATTGTTGATTCCTACAATTCCGACTCCTGACTTCCTGGCTTTATCAACTGCCAGTTCCATTCCATAGGTGGCAACAGGGATTCCTGAGACATTTTGAGCATCAATTAAAGCACTGACAGGAGATTCACGCTTGATAACCGGATCAAACTTTTTATTCAAAAGGTTCTTATCCAGGCGTTTTGTATAAATCCCTACTCTACTGACACCGTGAGAATCTACTCCTCTCAAGTTCGCGAAAACAAGGTGCCTGGCAATTAATTTAGATTGTTCTTCATCCAGTCCAGCCTTAAGAAAGATTTCCTTCACAAAGGTTTCTAAATTTTCTTTAGGAATCCGTTCCCCTTGATAATTATTCAAATACTAAGCACCCTTTCTTTTGAAGGACTTCATCCACCCATGTTCGATCCCATGTACCATCATAAATAGACTTGATGATTTCCACTTCTTTTGCTGCTAACTCTTTTGCATCTTTCGCTACAGCAATAACATCTTCCTTAGGAATAATAATGACTCCATCATCGTCTGCTACGACAATGTCGCCCGGTGAAACAGGCACGTTACCACAACTGATTGTTGTATTAATTTCCCCCGGTCCTTCTTTATATGGACCACGAGGAGTTCCTCCTCTAGCAAAAACCGGGAACCCCATATCGGCAATACCTTTCAAATCCCGAACAGGACCATCAACAATATAGCCAGCAATTCCTTTAACTTTCGCATAGTGACACATGAGTTCCCCTAAAATAGCATTTCCCATGTCGCCGCAGGCATCAATGACAATAATGTCTCCAGGTTTAGCAAGATCCATGGCTTTATGTACAAGAAGATTATCCGAAGGATGTGTTCTCACGGTGAATGCGCTTCCAACAATGTGCATGCCAGGATGATTAACTGGTTTAATAGAATGATGCATCGCCCACTGTCTTCCCATTACATCGCCAATATTAGGGGTAGGTATATTTTGAAACCCTCTTATTACATCTTCCTCTAACCTCTCAAAATTTTCCTTGATTCGGAACCCTACGTTTCTCATTCGTTTCCTCCTTTATAATTTTATTATGGTCTGACCATTTTATGGTGAGAAGAACCATTACATCGGTTCTTTACTCTGCTTAATATTTGCCCAAATTTTCTTCTCATTTTGTGTAAGGTGATGCCTCATTGCTTCGGAGGCAGCCTGCGGATCTTTTAGTTGAAGCGCATTCAGTATTTGTTCATGTTCTTTGTATGCCTCTATAAATCTTCCCGGCACCTTTGAAGATTGCATTTTACTTACTCTCATTACTTCCTCAAATTTATTAGAAACCCTGTCAAACACATCTTTATAAATAGAGTTGTGGGAAGCAAGGATGATGGAGTAGTGAAAGATATAATCCTCTTCCAAACCCAGTGAGCCGGCCTTATGGGCATCTACAAGGTTTTGATGTGCCTGGCGGATCACTTCTATATCTTTATCTGTAGCTCTGATAGCAGCTAAAGCGACAGCTTCTACTTCCATTCCACGGCGAAACTCTAAAACTTCTTGCATTTCACTGCGATCAAGCAGGTTGTTCGTTACCCTCTCTGCAATACTCTCTCCGTATAACTCTTTTAAGAAGATTCCAGCTCCGGTCCTTTTTTCAATGACCCCATTGGCATGCAGGACACTCATTGCTTCTCTGACAGCTGTTTTACTTACTTGGAATATGGTTGAAAGTTCATTTTCAGATGGCAGCCGCTTCCCCGGCCGTATCCCCTCTTCATGAATGTATTCTTCTATTGCCAGAATAATTTCTTCAAACAATCGTTTTTTTCTAATCGGCTTTAATGCCATTGCTATCACCATCTTATTAGTTAATGTATTACCTTCATCCTGTTATTTGTTATGATGGTCTGACCAATATTTCAAAAAATTTTAACTCTTAATAATTACTTTATAAAAAATCTATCGTGACGTCAATACCCTGCTCACTATTTTTGTATAAAGCTTTTTGGTAAAATATATTACATAAAGGAAAAAGACGGTGATACTAATGAGTAAAAAATACCAACTAGAGACAGTACCACGAATGTTTGAGGAAGTCATACGACAAATCATTTTTTATATTCAAGATGAAGAATTAAAAAAAGGTGATAAACTGCCACCAGAAAGAAAATTGAGTGAATTACTTGAAGTAAGCAGATCTTCGGTAAGAGAAGGTTTAAGAATATTAGAACTCCTGAGATACCTGGAATCCAGACAAGGTGGAGGGACGTTTGTTTCTGAACCGCCTCCCTTTTTGATACCTATGACCATTACACAGAACCAAACAGGCTCGAAAGAATTGAATAAATACTTTGATATCGCTTTAATGAACGCCGAGAAAATTATTTTTACATCTTTAAAACAGGATACTTCCATCAGTCTTAAGTCAGGAAAAAACGAAAACTTTTGGAAAGAATTTTCCGTATGGATCAATGAACTTGGAAAACAATTATCGAATGAGTATTATATCTCCTTATGGAATAATATTTATGCCCTGTTAACCAATCATCATTTCTTCCAGACTGTTACATCGCCGTTAAAGCTTGATGACCTTAAGATCGCTTTCTACAAAAAAGATCGAAAAACCCTGCAGGAATTTTTTCAGTCCATTCAGGAACAGTCTAACTCAGTGGACGGCATAAACGAAGATGGTTCCTATGACGAACATCGATAAAAGGTAGATACCATTCCACTTGAAGCCTACGTCCACTCCTGAATGTTTGACGGAACCACTAACGAGTAGATTCAGTGGGTTAACCGGACTTAATACTGCTGCCATTGACCAGGAAATCATAATCAGAAGTGCAAGAACTTCAGGTGTAGTACCAATAAAAGATGCATCCATTTGGGTAACAAGAGCGGTAACTACAACTATTTGATGAATACCTATAAAGCATAAGGAAACGATGATTCCCATCACTGCCAGTATGAATAAGAGAAAAGACATAGAGGCAATATGGTTTAGAAATTTCCTTATAGATGCTGCAATAATTGTACCTTGCAGCGCTTTTCCGAATAATCCCGCACTAATGAACAGAACCACTTCATTGTTCATACGTGGCAGAGAGCGGTCTTTAAATTCCATAAAGTGTTTTTCTACCCTTTTCCATTGCCTGGTGACCAGTGACCATAGGAGTGGATAACCTACTGATACCAAGCTTACTAAGAACATCATCGGCCATTTTGTAATGTATTCCAATAAGAAAATGGATCCCATTAACAAGGTGATAATTCCAATTAATGACCATAATTTTTTCCTATGCATACTATTTTGCTGGCTATTCACCTCTTTGAGTTCCGTTATGGCCGCTTCTTCTTGCTTGCCTTTCTCTGTACCATTCGCTCGGGAATAAAACCGGAACAGCAGGTTACCTATGACCATTTGTATAACTGCCATGGTTAAACCAAGTGGAACATAGCTCGCAAAAGGAACTTCAAGGTAATACAAGACCAGGGCTACGGAGGCAAAATACGGCGACCATAAAATAACAGTAGAAAATCCAACCAGATAAGACTTTGCCAATAGCACCGATGAGAGTTTGATATCTTTGATGGTTTCGTGTAAAACACGTATAGAGCCCAGGTTTAAGACAGGTCCCATGCAAAAGATAAAAAAGGAGATACTCCCGAAAATTTTCTTTGTATCTACCGCCATATTCTCCAGAAAGAACCTCACAGTCTTGAAATATCCTTTGATTTTTAAAGGGATGGATAGTAAGGGTACTAACAGGACTAAAACTAATAAAGGGATATTCATAGTAATCCCACTTGAAAGCTCCGCTATTCCCTCTCCTTTTGACAGCGTAAAAAATATTCCCAGAATAAACATAATACCAGACAGCATACGAGGTGTACTTTTTGCGTGACGTAAACTCAAAAGGAAAACAATCAAGCTTAGGAGCGCTAAGGCTATTTCAAAGTTGATTGCCTGAATAAAAAAGTTCAAAAAATAAAAAAGGCACATTCCTATAATCAGGTTACTTTTCAATCCGAAACTTCTATTTGCAATTTGTTCTGCCTGCACCTGTGCCACTTTCACTCCACCTTCTTAATCCCTTTAATAATTCCCTTTATCGATGTGACATAATACTGCTTAAACGACTACATGCTTTGGCGTTTGCTTTGTTAATGCTCGTAATAGATTTTCGGCTGCAAGGTCAGCCATTCTTAATCTTGTTTGAATGCTGGCACTCCCGATGTGAGGAAGTGTAACGACATTAGGCAAAGCTAGGAGGGGGTGATCCAAAGGTACGGGCTCTTGTTCAAACACGTCCAGACCTGCTGCCCAGATTTTCCTATTCTTAAGTGCATGATACAGAGCCTCTTCGTCCACAATCCCTCCTCGTGCCGTATTAATAAGAACGGCCGTTTCCTTCATCAATGAAAGCTCACTTTCAGAAATAAGATGATGTGTTTCTGGAGTATATGGGGTCAGGACACAGACAAAATCCGAATCACGTAAGAGCTCCTCCAGCTCTGCATAAACAACTCCCAGCTCTTCCTCTATATCATACTTTCGATTCCGATTGTGGTATAAGATGTTCATATCAAATCCTTTTGCCCTCTTAATTACTGCTTCACCAATTCTTCCCATTCCGATTATCCCCAGTGTCGCCCCATGAATGT
This sequence comes from Halobacillus sp. B23F22_5, assembly GCF_043497085.1. NCBI lineage: Bacteria > Bacillati > Bacillota > Bacilli > Caryophanales > Bacillaceae > Halobacillus > Halobacillus sp. B23F22_5. Next base: position 221,282 of record NZ_JBIEKI010000003.1, read on the forward strand.
CTTGTCCTGTCAGTTGCATAGGAGACCATGTTTCCCATTTTCCTTTTCTTAAATAGTCAGATGATTCTACAATTCTTCTTGCTGTTGCCATTAACAAGGTGAACGTTAAATCAGCCGTGGTTTCAGTCAGTACACCAGGGGTGTTTGTTACCGTAATGCCTCTATTTTTGGCTGCTGTGATATCAATGTTGTTATACCCCACGGCCATATTACTGACAACCTTTAAGTTTCTCGCACCTGAAAGCAGCTCCTCGTTGATTTTTTCTGTCAGCATACAAAGCAAGCCATCGACTTCTTGCACCTCTTTTAACAAAACTTCCCGAGGTACCTCCACATCTTCTTCTTCCCACATTTTCACTTCACAAATTTCTTCTATCTTTTTCACTACGCGGTCATTCAATTTCCTGGTAATATACACCTTTGGTTTCACTGACTTACCTCCGATTCTTATATTATAATTTTTTTATTCATTGGAAAGTTCAACATGCTGGTTGCCTCCACAAGATTCTCGAATGATCAAGCGGGGATCTAGTGTCGTTACATCTCTTTGAGTACTGTCTGGATTCCTGGTCAGTTGGATTACTTTGCTGGCAGCAATCTCACCCATCTTGTAAGCTGGCTGGTAAATGGTTGTGAGGGGTGGATCAAGGTGCGGCGACCATAATGTTTCATCATAACCAATTAAGGAAATGTCCTCTGGAACACCGAGATTTGAAGATTTTATGGCTTGAAGAATTTCTAAGGTCATTAAATTATTAGTCGAAAGGATAGCATCCGGACGTTGGGGAGTTGATAATAGCTGGCATGCCTTTTTGAATGCTTCGCCTTGCTTTTCCTCTACTATCTGGATCAGGTTGGAATCGACATCCATCCTATTTTCCAAATGTCCTTGTTTATAACCAGTAATTCTTTCTAAACGCGGACTTATTTGTGATGGGGAGTATACGAACATGGCAATCTTTTGTTTGCGTAGTTTTACAAAATGATCAATGGCCAGTTTAGTTCCTCTCACATTATCCATGACAATGTTTGGAATCGGGAGACCCGGCAGGCTGCGGTTAATCGTAATAAGCGGCAGCTTGGAATTCACTAACTTTCCATACAAGGGGAAATTTTTCACTGTCGGGTTAATAATCATGCCATCCACTTGCTTCAGCTGAAAAGAACGGATATGTTTTTCTTCCAACTCAGCATCTTCATTTGAATTACAGATCATTAAATTGAAACCATGCAATCTGGCGGCATCCTCAATCCCTTCCAAAACATCCACCCAAAAAGGGTTTTTCAAATTAGAAAGTAACACCCCTAAGACGTTTGTTTTTCTGGATTTCAGGCTTTTGGCAAGTTCGTTCGGCTGGTAATTCAAGTCTTCAATCACCTTTAAAACTCTTTGGATGGTATCTTTTTTGTTGTGATTATAATTACCATTAATGATTCGGGAAACGGTTGCTTTAGAAACGCCAGCTTGTTTAGCTACGTCCCCGATGGTCACTTTCATAGGAAATCCACCTCGATTCATGGATTAAGGAGAAGGGGGAAAGTTTGGAAAACGATTTAGGAAAACGGTTTCTAAAAAGAATCATAGCAGTTAGGTATGGTAATTGCAAGATTTTTCTGACTTTTTATCTGAAATATATGAAGGTTGAATCAGAAAAGCAAAAAAGGAAGCTGGATAAATGCCAGCTTCCTTTTTTTGTGATTATGAACGACTATATCGTTATTTGTTCTGCGGCTATCTGCTCAACCAATTTATACACCTTATTAAAAGGAACGTGGTGCTTGATGGAAACCTCTTTAATATCCTCATATTCAGGAGTGATTTTATAAATGTCTCCGTGTTTATATCCGATTTTCACACTGACTGTTCCATAAGGTGTATCAATCTCTTGAAAACGCCGATCAAGTATATTCCTCTCCCATTTTGACTTACGTATTCCAAAGGTGCTGGTTTCCCTTAATAATAAATCCTCGAAAATGTAAGCGTCGTCCGGTTTGCTTAACAAGGTAATCAATATACCAGGCCGGCTTTTTTTCATGGTAATCGGTGTATAATATAAATCCAAAGCTCCCTTAGCCAGCGCTTTTTCCATTAAATACCCCATTGCCTCTCCTGCCATATCATCGATGTGACATTCAAGCACGGTAATTGACTCCACTTTAGCACGTTCTTCTGCTTCAAAAAGTACCGCTCTTAATACATTTGGGTGATTAAAATCCTTCTTCCCTGCTCCGTATCCGATATTTTCTATACGCATGGCAGGCAGGGGACCGAAATCACTAACTAAAGCTTTGATAAAGCCAGCCCCGGTGGGAGTCGTCAGTTCACCTTCCACCTGGAAGTCGGCTAGAGGCACCCCTTTAAGAATTTCTGCCGTAGCAGGAGCAGGGATTGGATACAGCCCATGTGCCATCATTAGTTTTCCATAACCTGTCGGAACGGGTGAAGCGATTATTTTATCGACTTCTAAACTCTCCAAGGCGAGACTTACACCGATGACATCGATAATGGAGTCCATGGCTCCTACTTCATGGAAATGCACTTCAGAAGGATCCATTCCATGTATTTTCCCTTCCGCCCTGGCAATCACTTCAAAAACAGATAGGCTTCTTTGTTTCACTCGCTCAGGCAAGTCACTTTCTTCAATCATCCGGAAAATCGTTGAAGCATGGCGGTGAGGATGGTCATGATGATGGGTAGAATGATGATCATGAGAATGGCTATGAGCAGATGAAGCTGCCGTATGAACATGCTCATGAGCAACTTCATCAAATTGAAGTACTAACTGTTTAGAAGAAATCCCCTGTTTATCTGCCTGTTTTACGTCCATGGTAAATGGATCAATAGGCAGCTTTTTTAATTGAGATGCAATGTAATCCATATCCGCGCCTAAGTCGATTAGCGCGGACAAGGTCATATCTCCAGAAATGCCGGACTGGCAATCAAGGTAAAGGTTTTTCATGTCCGACCTCCTCTGAGGCAAGCTGTAAAATCAACGCAGCCTGATACGCAGCCCCAAATCCATTATCGATATTTACGACACTCATTCCAGAAGCGCAGGATGTAAGCATCGAAAGAAGCGGAGTCAACCCTTCCAGATGTGCCCCATAACCTACGGAAGTCGGGACAGCAATTACAGGCCTTTTCACCATCCCGCCTACCACACTCGGCAGAGCCCCTTCCATCCCGGCTACTACGATCAGCACACTTGCCTGGGTGATTTCTTCCCGATGGGCAAGTAAACGATCGATCCCGGCGACGCCGACATCATAAACCCTCTTCACTTTACAGCCCATCCATTCGGCTGTAAGTGCAGCTTCTTCTGCAACAAATAGATCCGAAGTACCCGCACACAACACTAATATTTCCCCAGGATACCTTCTGGTCGGTTCGCCATATAATAAAATTCGTGACGTTTCATCATATTTCGCTTGAGGAAACGCTTCTTGCAATGATAACGCTTTCTCTTCAGATAAACGGGTGACCATCACTTTTTCATGGTGGTCGATCAACCGGCTCATTATTTGAGAAATATGGTCTGCTGACTTTCCTTCTCCATAAATCACTTCAGGGTAGCCTGTCCGCTGTTCGCGATCAGTGTCTACTTTACAGAAACCTAAATCTTCGAATTTCTTCATTTGGTCCACCTTCTGTCTTTTTACTTATGTAAATAATCCATCTATGAAACCCACCATATAAATATAATAGAGGCCATAACCAATACTTAAAATAGCAGTCGCTTTTGTAAGAACAAAGCTGATCCGGTTCTTATTTACAGCGAAAAGAAACGGAATACTAAGGGCAAATGTGAATAAGAGCATTCCTAAAATTGTTCCAGTTCCGAATGTGCCGATATAGAGAAGCGCATCCTGGAGTGAATCAACCATGGAAAAAACCAGGAGAGTCATCGCCGCACTACCTGCAAGTCCATGGACCTGTCCAATAAACATAGATTTGAGAAACAAATTGCCTGATGTGTTTCTACTTTCCTTTGGAGCATGATTTTTTGCTGGAAAAAACGTAGAAATCCCTAAATAAACCAGCATGATACCAACACCTAATTCAAACGTCTTTTCCCAGGTTCCTGAAATACTGGTTTGGGTGAAATGTAAAACTAAAAAAATGAACAGTAAAGTCAGAGTATGCCCAATTCCCCAAAACACACCTAAGAACCCTGAGCGCCATGGTGATTTATTCTTTCCAACGATAGTCGAAACGGCTACAACATGATCCGGCTCCAAAGCATGTTTGATACCAAGCAGAAAGCCAAACCCAAGAATCGCGAATAAACTTTCCATAATATTACTTCACTGCCTGTTGTAAGGTTTTGTTCATGCTGCCGCTTTTATAGCCGGATAAATCCATGGTAACGTAAGTATAGCCGAATTCTTGCAATTTAGCGGTAATCTCACTATGGTGCTGAAGTAAAACAGGCATATCCTGTGGTTCAACTTCAATTCTGGCGATTTCTCCATGAGTACGAACACGAACTTGACGAATCCCTGTAGACCTGACTACTTGTTCAGACTTATCTATTCTCCTCAGTTTCTCGATCGTTATCTCTTCTCCGTATGTAATCCGGGAAGAGAGACAAGCAAAGGAAGGTTTATCCCAAGTTCGTAACCCCATCTGCTGAGATAACTCCCGGATCTCACTTTTGTACAGATCAGCTTCCTGCAAAGGCCCCCGGACATTGTATTCCCTTGCTGCTTTAGTGCCAGGCCTATGCTCGCCCAGGTCATCTGCAATCAATCCAAAAGCAATGTTTTTATAACCTTGCTCTTTCATAATCGGGATGAGATGTTCGAAAAGGCTTTTCTTGCAGAAATAGCAGCGGTTGGCCGTATTCTCTGAATACCCCGGTATATTCAGTTCAGAAGTTTCGATTATTTCATGCCTGGCATCAAGCTGCTCTGCAAGTTGTTTTGCTTCCTGAAGTTCTTCAAATGGATAGGTTTCACTATCCGCTGTCACTGCGAGTACATTTTCTCTTCCGAGTGTATCCAGAGCTACTTTCAACAAAAAGGTACTATCCACTCCACCAGAAAATGCAATCACAACCGTTTGCATTTCATTTAGAATTTCTTCCAACTTTTCTAACTTATGATTTAACAATGAAACCCTCCTCTATTTCCTTTTTTAAAAACTAATGATTATTTACTCTATATTAACACTATTCCGACAATTTCTGCCATCGTTTTTCCGTTATTCATCAACATAAGGAATAGTCAAAGGTCCTAATGGCAAGACGGCAACGCTCATATTTTCTCCATAAGTATATTTTAAGTCTTTTAATGTTTTAGTAATATCCTTGGTTGGTGTCAGCATGGCCTGTTTCACCTGTTCATCTGGAAGCTTTGAGTAAACATAGACATCAGCCCACACTTGTGTTACTGCCTGCTTTTGCACCTGCCACTGGTCAAACATTTTAAAATCGGGATCATTGATCATGTCCAGTAATGCCTGAGGAGTTTTTGCCATTTCAAAAATTTTCGAGTAGTTTCCATGGTCAGGAAGTCCATCCGCACATTCAGCAGCTATGATGATGGCTCCTCCTTTTTTTACGATCTTTTGAGCGGCACTCATCCCTTTGACAGCCTGATAAAGGTTTTGATCGAGAGGATAACCTGAGTTTGAAGTAATGACCACATCAAACCGTTGTTCGCTCTGAACCATAGCATGCTCTTTAGCAAACCTGCAGCCTCTATCATGTGCTTCATAGAGCTCGCCAGCGAATACAGCCGAAATTTCTTTTTCCCTGTTCAGTGTCACGTTCAGCATAAAATGTGGTTTACACATCCGGTTGATTTCACGCGTCATTTCCTGCACGGGGTTGTCATCCATATTCCCCCATGTCGAACGTGGGTCCCCTATCATTCTGGCATTATGAAAAGTCATGATCGTTTCTATGCCGGCAATACCAGGCATGACCCCCTTCGGACCACCAGAGAATCCTGCAAAAAAATGAGGTTCAATAAAGCCCGTTACAATTCGAAAATCCGCTTCCACATAATCCTTATTTAAATATACATCACATCCGAATTTACTTCTTCCAAGGTTCACGAGGGTATCTTTATCATGACAATGATTATTTACGATACGAATATTTTCTACGATCCACTCGCCAAGCATTTGGACAAATTCTTCTCTTGTTTGATCTCGATGCGTGCCTGTCCCATTGATGATAACAAAATTCTCTAAGGGAACATGGTTCAGTTCTTCTATCAATCGCGGAACTAACAGGTGGTTAGGGGTCGGCCTGGTGATATCACTGATGACAATGGCCACGGTATCACTGGATTTCACCATATTTCTTAAGGGCGGGGTGCCAATCGGATTTGAAAGAGCCTGGCGGATCGCTTTGTCTTCATCTTTAACTTTGGGCAGGTTTTTCGGTTCTACTAAAAACGATTGTTCTGGTAATTCCAGATTCAGTCCTTCTTTGCCATATAGTAATCTTGTTTGCACCTGAAAACCTCCGTTATCTTTTTTTATCATTGTATACTGTTTACTGCTCTTCGTCATGAAAGACTTCTAGATTTGAATGCCATTTAGTTACTTGTAAAAAAACAAAGCAGCCTTATATCCAGGAACTATAAGGCTACGAAATTAAAACTATTACTTTCTTTTCATTTTTTCTATCGCTTTTTGGTGATCCTCATGAAATACACTGAGGGCCATCTGTGAGGAAACATAATCCAGGGATTGACGAAGGGACATACTCATCCCTTCCTTAACGACCCTTTTCATCATCTGGATGACTTCTTGAGGGCCATTAATCAGCTTTTCGATATAATCACGGGTAAATGCTTCCAGTTCCTCATGAGGGACAACATGGGTCACCAGGTTCATCTCTTTGGCTTCCTTGGCAGTCTTCACTTCTCCACTCCACAGCATTTCCAATGCTTTGTCCATCCCAATGATTCGTGGGAGGTAATAACCGCCACCATCTCCAGGTACGATACCTGCATGGATATACGCTTCCCCAAGTTTTGCGCTTTCAGAACAGATCCTTATATCACACATAAGCGCCATATCCAGTCCCGCTCCCATAGCGTGCCCGTTGATCATTGCAATCATAGGCTTATCAATTTCATCCATTAAAAGCGGGATTCGCTGGATGTTCTTCCAAAGGCTGTTTTTCACATGGAGGGGGGTGCTAATAAAATCATCGTCCTCTTCATTCGTTTTTCCGATGAAACCTTCCCCGGCTATCATAGACTTTACATCGCCGCCAGCACAGAAAGCACGCCCCGCCCCTGTCAGCACACCGACTCGGATATCAGGATCGTCTTTGATCTCTCTCAATGCCGCAATCCATAAATCGATCATTTCTTTACTGAAGGCGTTTAGTTTTTCCGGACGATTCAAAATGATATAAGCAATCGACCCTCTTTTATCCAGTAACAGTTCGCTCATAGGAAGAAACCACTCCATCCTCTACTAATTTATCAATTTCGTGGTCGCTATATCCAATACCCTCTAAAATCTCCCTAGTATGTTCGCCTAATAGATTGGAAGAAGATTGCACTTTCACTTCCGATCTTGAGAAATGGATAGGTGTCTTAATGACCGGTACATCTCCAAGTTTCGTATGTTTACTATTGGCGATCACATCATGTCCTTTGATCAAATCACTGTTCACCAGTTCATCGATCCCCCAAACCGGCCCATGGAGAACATTTCTTTCTTCGAATCTCTCACACCATTCTTCTGTGGTTTTCTTCTGGAACACTTCATCTAAAATAGCTGCTAACTCAGAACGATGATTGACGCGTTTGTGATTCGCATCATATTTTTCAATCAGTAAATCTTCTCTCTCAATCGCACGGCAAAAGGGTTCCCATGCATGGTCGGCTTGCGCCCCGGCCATGATCCAGCCATCTTTCGTCGGGAAAGCCTGGTAAGGGACTACCTGGGAATGCTGGTTTCCCATCGGTTTCGGGTTTTCGCCGGTGGCAATATACTGGCCAAACCGGGTAGATAAGTTTAAGACCATCATATCAATCAGATTAATATTTATTTTCTGTCCCAAATCACTTTTTTCCCGCTCGTATAATGCTGCAGATATCGCACCAAACCCAATAAAAGCTGTCGTGTTGTCTGCTATCGGCACACCAGGAAGGATAGGTGGAGAATTTTCATCCTCTGCCGTCATACTCATCACTGCCCCCATCCCTTGAATGATAGGGTCCATGCCAGGCCGCTTGGCGTATTTGGGATCATACCCAAACGCCGAAATGCTGAGGTAGATTAGCCTGGAATTAATCGTTTTTAGTTTCTCATATCCCAATCCCAGCTTATCCATAGTACCAGGACGGAAATTTTCTATAATGACATCTGCATCTTTGACCAGTTTTAAAATGGCTTCATAACCGGCCTCTTCCTTCAAATTGATCGAAAGGCCTTTTTTTCCATGATTATACGCTACGTAAAGGAAGCTTTCACCGTCTTTGAAATAAGAGCCGGACTTCCTTACTTGATCTCCAGCCGGAGATTCTACTTTAATTATTTCTGCACCAAGGTCTGATAATATATTTCCGCAATAGGGGGCTGATAGCCAGTGTGTAAATTCCAGCACTTTGACCCCTTTAAATACACCTTCGTTCACCATTGATTTCCTCCCTGCTTATTAACATTTTGCAAGTCCATGCTAAACAAATACCTAGACAGATCTGCCTAGGTATTTGTTTACAATTAATATCCTAATAATCCACTTAAGTCTTTTACGGAGCTTTCATCTTCCTCAAGCATGCTTTTATATTCCTCAGGTCCCAAATGCTTGACCTGTAATCCCTGGGCTTCCATCTCCTCTACCTGCTTCTTATTCTCAATCGCTTTCTTAAAGGCTTCACTCAAAATCTCAAGCTTCTCTTCCGATAAACCCGCTGGTGCTCCGATTCCTCTCGCTGATCTCGAAGTGACTTCAGGATATCCTGACTCCTCCATCGTAGGGACTTCTTCAATGAAAGGTGATCTTTCTTCGGTCATAACAGCTACAGCTTTTAACTCTCCGCTTTTATGCAGATTTGCTGCCTCGCCGACTTTTGCTACAAATACATCAACATGATCCCCCAAAACCTGAGCAGATCCCTCCGCAGCCCCTTTCGTATGTACAGGGGTGATGTTTGTATCGTAAAACTTATTAAGCTTTAATATTGCCATATGATCATTACTGCCAACTCCGGACGTAGTAGCGGTTATCTTATTATTTTGAGCATATTCTACTAATTCTTCTATGTTGCTGAAACGGTCATCATCCGGTTTGATCGCAATTACTCCCGGGTCCAGCACGTGGTTAGCAATAGGCTGGAAACTTTCCAGGTTCTGACTACGATTAAACTTCGGATCCAGGTAACCGGTAATGATGTTCGGAGAATTGAGGTATCCGATCGTGTATCCGTCCGGTTCAGCATTTGACAAGTCAGCCCAGCCGACCCAGCCTGCGCCCCCTGGCTTATTGATGATGTTGACCGAAACTCCCAGCTCTTCTTCCAAATAAGGTTGTAAAATTCTTGCACCTGTATCTGTCCCTCCACCGGCAGCATATGAAACAATCAAGTCAATCGATTTTTTAGGATAGGTTTCCTCTTCCTGTGCAGTAGTATTACTGCAGGCTGCCAACACCAAAATCACGCCTAACACCATAACGTAAAGGTATTTCCTGAACATTAAATCCCCCCTGATTTTTTAGTCATTACCAAGAACGACTTCTTAAGATTGGTTTCATTATAGGGGAAATTAATTTTAAAAAATGTAAAATATTTTATATTTTCAGAATTTAATTTTTATTTATCTCCGCTTTCAATTCACTCATGCGAATAATGAAGTTTCTTCCCTTCGTTTCAACCAATTGTTTTCCTCGTAGTGTCTTAATGTGGTTGGCAATTGTCACTCTTGTTGTACCTATTAATTCGGCTAAATCATTATGTGTAACCTTAAAATCTACAAAAGTAGTATCACATTCTGTTTGTTTGCCATATTTAACACCAAGTTCCAGTAAAGCTTTGCATAATCTTATGTACGAATGTTTAAACGAAAGATCCAAGGATTGCCCGGTTAAACTTCGGATTCTAATGCTCATGATGTGGAAGACCTGCATCATTAAATCAGGGTTAGACATAACCTGATCAATGAATTCCTGCCTTTCATACTTGATGAGAGTCGAATTAGTGACAGCCGCCGCACTTAAAATATATTTTTTTGACTCTTCGAATAAGGAGGAGGTGCCAAGTATGCTATTTTCACCTACATACCCTACAATTTTTTCACTGCCATCCGGACCCGTTAAGAAGAGTTTTGCTTTCCCCTTTTTCACCAGGTAAATTGTATCCATCTCTGTACCCTCGAGAAAAATGATTTGATTCTTTTTATATTCATAGGAAGGAGCATCCTTTAATTCTCCCCAATAATAAGGCGGGTTCTTAATCCAGAAATTAGGCAATACGATATCTTCCACTTTCCTCATCTCCTCTAAGGTAGATAACAATCTGTTGCAGGATAAATAACAAAAATAATTTGACCAGGATTATATTTATAATCATTATTTTAGCATTTATAGCAATATGTTTTAATATTCAAACAAATTTTATGTAGGATAAATGCGGTTTCTTTTTCTGTAATGAAGCTCTTATTAATAGAAATATCAACACTTACAAAAGAGATAGTCAAAAAAAGAGACCCTTGTGATTCCAGGATCTCGAATAAATAAAACGATAATTAATGTAGAAGTAGTAGTATTACTTGCGGTTGTTAGTTTACTTAGCTTGCATAGCCTGAGTAGCTATCCAAATAATTTTTGGTTCATCACTTCTTTCACCATAGCGAGTATATAAAATAACTATACTGTATCTTCAACATACTAAAGAGCCAGAGGGTAGAAACCAGAATTCCTCCTCCAAAGTAGGAAAAGCACTTCCCTCCGAAGAGAAGCCCATTTTTATGAATAGTATTATGAGATATGCTTGATTTTGCTATTAGTTCAGCTAGTAGTTACCTTTGTTATTCAGTTTCTTCGATTATTAAACCATCATTCTTATCAAAATTAAACAAAATTCTTTGAGAGTCCCTAATGCCTTGAAACTTCACATAGAAGTTTGTTTGACCAATATATGTTACATTTTTAGCATTTTCATTTTTAGAAATGTATTCGATTAATCTTTCAATTTCCTCCTCAGTAAATGTTTTAGACTTTGGAAACATAGCCATTTCATCATCTCCTATTTATACAAAAGAGACCCTAGCAAAACTAGGACCCCTTTCAAATAATCTAAAATTAACGAAGAAGTTGTAAAACTCCTTGTGGTTGTTGGTTGGCTTGCTTTGCCGCTGTGCTTTTCAGCCACAGAATAGACTATATCTTCACCCACTCAATTTTAGTGGGGCTGGGCACTTCGAATGGCTCTTGCCATCCTACGGACTTCATCACCATCATACTTACTTTTAGGTGGTTTGTCCTAGTCGTTGAACCTTCTCCATCTTTTCAGAACAGGAGCTTGGCTGCTGATTATCTATGTATCTCTTTCATTTTCTAACCTTCACGCCTGCCGTTTCCAGCTACGTTGTGGTTGAAAGAGCTTTAAGAAGTTCCAGCAATTCACCCAGTTATCCTCTTATCCATTACTAGATAAGACGCCCTTTCTAAAATTACCGAAGAAGTTGTAAAACTCCCTGAGGCAATTGTTGAGATTGAGCTAACATTGCTTGTGATGCTTGTGCAAGAATTGAATTTTTAGTTTGGTTCATCATTTCTTTAGCCATGTCTACGTCACGAATACGAGATTCCGCAGCTGTTAAGTTTTCAGAAGTTGTACCTAAGTTATTTATAGTATGATCCAAGCGATTTTGCCAAGCTCCTAGTTGTGAACGTTGTGCAGATACTTCTTTGATTGCTTGATCAATTACTTTAATATTTTCATCGAATCCAGCACCTTCACTTGTAAGGTCTACATTCTCAAGACTAGTAACTGATGCTGATGCACCTACTCCTAAGGCTGTAGATCTCATATCATCTACACTAATATTAAGAACTGTATCTTGGTTAGCACCGATTTGGAATTTAATATCGTTACCTGAAACTGAAATATCTTGAGAATCAAACGTAGTTAAAGCCACGTCTGTCTCAGCTGCAGTATTATTGGTTAATGTTAGACCTATCTTATCGAAGTTTAATGATTCATCAAACCCTAAGTTTGCTGCACCATTATCTATAGTTTGTGAAACCCCGTTCAAACTAGCAGTAACTTCATTATCAGTAACAGACAATGACACAGTAGATCCATCTTTGATTCCTTTTACTTCAATGCCAACCTCAGCAGTGTTTAATGCTGCATTAGTTCCTGTTGCTCCAACAGACCCATCAAGTAATGTTTTTGTATTGAACTCTGTTTTATTACCAATACGTGTAACTTCCTCACTTAATTGATCAAACTCCTTTTGAAGTTCAGCAAGGTCATCATTTGTGTTTGTATCATTATTAGCCTGAACTCCCAACTCCCGCATACGTTGAAGAATTGAATGGGTTTCATTCAAAGCACCTTCAGCTGTTTGAATCAATGAAATACCGTCTTGAGCATTAGTAGAAGCTTGCTCTAAACCACGAATTTGCCCACGCATTTTTTCAGAGATTGCCAAACCTGCTGCGTCATCCCCAGCACGATTAATCCGAAGACCTGAAGATAGTTTCTCCATCGATCCTTGTTGCGCGTTGTTTGCCGCACCCAACTGACGATACGTATTCAATGCCGCAATGTTGTGATTAATTCTCATTTCTTATTACCTCCATGTGATTTAAAATTACGAGACACGTCCATTTGCCTCGCTATATAATAACTCTATTTTAGAGTCACTACCTTAGTTCTCCCCGGATAATTTTGTACTCTTTGGGTGCTTTGATTCTAAGGCGCATGTAATTATCCAGTTTTGCATCTGTCTTTACTACTTCAATTTCGATTTCTTTACCGTCTTCGTCGACGATATAAAGCTTTTCGCCTGGTTTTCTTCCTAACGTTAGCGCCATGGCTAATCATCCTCCCTGATGATTCACTCCTTATATCGGACTTGCTTCCTAGTTTGTTAACATACTAATAGAGATTTTTTCTTCAATAAAAAGGAAAGCTTCTTACCAGGGGTTGCCCGGAAAGAAGCTTTCCTTTAATTATTGGAATTAAACCAGGGAGTCTGCCTCAACCATCACTTTTCTCAAATTAGTAGAATAAGGAGCTTGGATGACCCCTCGTTCAGTGATGATACCTTCAATCAATTCATGGGGAGTAATATCAAAAGAAGGATATAATGCTTGGGTATCTTCAGGGGCTATTCTAAACTCCTGAAAAGAAGTCACTTCGGATGGATTACGATATTCTATCTCTATTTCCTTACCATTAGATAGGGTGCCATCAATCGTATGGCTGGAAGTTGCTGTATAAAATGGAACATTATTAGCTTTAGCTGCCAGCGCATGCATATAAGTTCCAACTTTATTGGCCAGGTCACCATTTCTGACAACACGATCTGATCCGACGATCACATTGTCTATCAATCCTTGTCTCATGCAGTGACCAGACATGTTATCCGATAAGAGAGTGTGAGGAATGCCAAATTCCTTTAATTCATAAGCAGTAATTCTCGCCCCTTGCAGGTAAGGCCTTGTCTCGCACACATAAACGTGAATATTTTTTCCTTGTTCATGTGCTTTTCTAATCACAGATAAAGCGCGTCCTCCATATCCCGATCCTGCTAAGGCTCCCGAATGACAATGAGTTAAAATGGAATCTCCATCCTGAATCAATTCCGCACCATACTCTCCCAGTCGGTGTTCAAACGATAACTGTCGCTTTAGAATCTCAATCGTTTTCCTTTCTATTTCTTGAATGAGTTCTATTCCATGCCCATTCATCTGCTCTAAGATCTCATCGATGGTATGCACAAGATTAACGGCAGTAGGGCGCGTTTGTTTCAGTAATTCTCCAGCTCTCGTTACAAACTTCTCATCACCACCTGAACGGATGGCAGCTAAATAAAGTCCCCAAGCCCCACAAGTACCTAGAGCTCCTGATCCTCTAATCACCATATCATTGATAGCACTAGCCAGTTCTTCCACATTTTGAATGGCCATCACTTCATTGGTATGAGGAAGTTTCTTTTGATTGACGGCGTAAAGCTTCTCTTCCTGGAGCCAAATAGGTAATAGAAGATTTTGTGCCTGAAATTCATTTACTAACTCTCGTAATTTTTCCATCCTTCCCTCTCCTTTTTCAGGGGCTGGCAGTTAAAGCATTCGTTGATTTCAATTGATTCAAAATGAAAGCCTGCTTGGCAGTATCCTCCACCAGAGTTGCGATATTATAGGCCGCTTCTAAATTTTCACCTACTGTACAAATCCCATGTTCAGCCATCAGACAGCCTTTAATGTCCGGGTAATTACGAAAGACTCCGGTGACATTGTCAGCTAATTCCTGTGATCCCGAAGCAGCAACTCCCGCCACCGGCACTTGTCCTAATATCTTACGAGCAGTAACCGTCGGTAAAGGAAGCTCTTCGCCGAGACTGGCATAAGCGATAGAATAATTTGGGTGACAATGTACAACTGCCTGTATATCCGGCCTAATATGATAAATACCTAAATGAAACCGATATTCTTTGGAGGGTTTACCATTCCCTTCAAGCACGTCCCCCTCCATCGATAATAGAATCATATCCTCTGGGGTTACTTCCCCCAGGCTGATTCCGGAGCGTTTGATCAATATAGCATTCCTATCGGGCACACGAACACTAATATTTCCTCCTGTCGCCTGGGTTAATCCGCGATTGTATACTTTTTGAGAAATATAAGAAAGTTCCTTCTTCAGCAGCCTCTCACTCATTTGAAAACCACCCCTATCATTTTTCTCAAATTGACGCAAACTTGTTACTTTGCAACAACAGCACGTTCGTAAGCATCCCTGCAAGAACAGCTTTTTCTATCATGGGCGTGAGTTATTGCCTCAAGCATTAATTCTTTGACTACCTCACTTTTACTTTGACTGACTTCTTTATGAGCTTTTAAGGAAGGTTTTTTCTTGGTGACTCCTGGTGCCATATTCGTCGCAAGTGTAACTACTGCATAACAAATCCCCAATTCTCTTGCCAGGGAAGCTTCCGTTGCATTAGTCATACCAACAACGTCCATGCCCCACTTTGCAAACAGCTCCACTTCGGCTTTTGTTTCATAGCGTGGTCCATCCACACACATCAGCTTCGTTCCTTCTCGTAGAGGTTCTTGAATGGATGCTGCCGCCTTGATGTAAGTCTCTTGTAATTCCGGGCAAAATGGTTCGGTAATGTCTACAGAATACTTCCCATACGTTTTTATACGGGGCGTAAAGTCAAAAAACTGGTCTAATAGAGACAGACTTCCTTCATGAATTTCCGGATTGATGGCACCAACCGCAGAGAAAGCTAATACTCGCTCTATACCTAATTCTTTCAAAGCCATCATGTTCGCACGATAATTGACAAAAGGCGCCAAAGTATCATGATGTTTGCCATGTCGCGGCAGGAAAAATACTTCTTTTCCCTCATATGTCGTTTGGAATAAAGTAACATTTCCGAATTCCGTATGGACGGTTTGTTCTGTCATATTATCAAATAAATGATAAAAACCTGTCCCGCCGATAATTCCGATTTTCATCTTATCTACCTCCCTTTGGATTTAGTACGCCTCTACGAAAGACTTATAAGAGTTATCACAGCTACATGCTTTTCGGTCATTAATTTTAGTTAAAGTCTCCAATATTAATCGTTTCATTTTTTCCTTATTCTGCTCGGCTACTTTTTTGTGGGTGGCCAGATTCGGAGGAGTCTCTGCTGTACCTGTAGCCAAATCCGTAGATAGCGTCACTACTGAAAAACACAACCCCAATTCTCTCGCCAGTACAGCTTCCGTTGTGTTGGTCATGCCCACCACATCCATTCCCCACTTGGCAAATAGCTGCAACTCATTCCTGGTCTCATATATCGGTCCATCAACCCCTACGAGCGTAACGTCTTTATGCATTGGCAAATCAAGCTCATTGGCAGCCTCTGAAAAACTGTCTTGCAAGTCAGAACAAAATGGTTCTGTCATATCAGCTGAAAACTCTCCGTACGTTTTATCCCTTCTTCGTGTCATGTCCACAAACTGGTCTAATAAAGATACCCCGCCTACCGGTATCGCTGGATTAATAGACCCGACTGCAGATACGGCAATCACACGTTCTACTTCGATTTGTTGGAGCGCCTTCATGTTCGCTTTGTAACTCACGTGAGGGGCTAACACTCCGTGTTTAGTACCGTGCCTTGGCAAAAAGAATACTTCTTGTCCTTCATAATCCCCCCGAAATAGGACAACATCACCAAACTCCGTCTTTACTGTTTGTTCTTCCAACGTATCAAAAAGATCATAAAAACCAGTACCTCCAATTAAGCCGACTTTCATGTGTTTTATTCCTCCTTCCTGTATTCTTTCTGGAAATCTACCTTTTCGACTGGTTTGCAGCCAGAATTGGCTCTTTTTGGTTCAGTTCATCACTTTCAGGTAACAAGAAATCAAAATCACAGCCTTCATTTGCCTGTAGTACATGTTGGCGATAAAGGCTTGGGTATCCACGTTTGTAATCCGTGAAAACAGGTGGAGTCCACTCTTTTTGTCTTTGTATTAACTCTTCCTCTGAAACGAGTAATTCCAGCTTCCGCTCATAAACATCAAGCTCAATCCAGTCTCCATTTTTTATTAAACCGATTGGACCACCCACAGCCGCTTCAGGAGCTACGTGCAATAAGACGGTCCCGAATGCCGTTCCACTCATCCTGCAATCGGATAATCTCACCATATCGCGCACACCTTCCTTCAGTAACTTGTCAGGAATAGGAATCATTCCGGCCTCCGGCATACCAGGCGCTCCAACAGGACCTGCATTTTGCAGTACAAGTACACTGTCGGCACTTACCTCCAAGTCAGGATCGTTCAATCGTTCTTCCATATCCGTCAACGAAGTGAATACTACCGCTTTCCCTTTATGTTTCAATAAATGTTCAGATGCTGCTTTAGGTTTTATAATAGCCCCGTCTGGTGCCAAGTTACCTTTAACGACAGCTATCCCGCCCTCCTTATGTAGTGGCGATGATAAGGATCGGATGACATCTCGGTATTCTTCCTCTATTTGGATATCAAATAAATTTTCTTTCATTGATTTACCTGTAACTGTCAAATTATTCAGGTGTAATAATGGGGAAAGTTCCTTCAGTACCGCTGGCATGCCACCTGCATAATAAAGGTCTTGCATTTGGTATTTTCCAGCTGGTCTAAGATTTGCCAAAAAAGGAGTGGTACGACTATGATCCTCAAAATCTTCCATACCAATAGTTATCCCCAGTCTTCTGGCTATAGCTATCAAATGAATGACAGCATTTGTCGAACCCCCTATTGCCATTAAAGTTTTGATTGCATTTTCAAACGCTTCCCTGGTCATAATGTCAGAGGGTCGGATATTTTTTTCTACAAGACTGACGATTGCCTTTCCAGTCTCCTGGGCTTGATGCAGGCGTGCATTCTCTGTAGCTGGAGTAGCCGCTCCGCCGGGAAGCATCATACCTAGAGCTTCCGAACAGGCTGCAATCGTACTTGCCGATCCCATCACCATACAATGGCCTGCTGTAGGTGCCAATCGTTCATTGATTTGATCGATTTCTTCTTCATCAACCGTACCTGCCTTGTATTCCTGCCAGTAAAAACGGCAGTCGGAACAGGCACCTAGTGTCTTCCCTTTATACTCACCGTTATTCATTGGTCCTCCGGTAAAAAGGATCGCAGGCTTGTCCGCACTGGCTGCTCCCATCAATTGTGCAGGTGCCATTTTGTCACAGCCCCCGATAAGAACCACTCCGTCAATAGGTTGCGCATTAATCATTTCCTCTGTATCAATGGCTACTAAATTTCGATATAACATGGTAGTTGGACTGGTAAACATCTCACCAACAGAAATGGTTGGGAATTCCAGCGGTGTGCCTCCAGCCATAATGACTCCCCGCTTGATCGCTTCGATCATCGGCTTGATATGACTATGACAACGATTAATTTCACTATAAGTATTACAAATTCCAATAACCGGCTTCTCGAAATCTTCTAAACTATGACCTAAATGACGCTTAAAGGCTCGTTGAATAAAATTACTAAATCCTGCGTCGCCATATGATGTTTGTGGTTTGTTCATCCGTGATCACCTTCCTGTTTTAAGTAGAACTTAATTTCTCCCTTATCGCTGAACGTAAGGGCTTCAGGTTGAGAGAGTATTTCCACTTGGCCTTTTGCATCTTGTAAGACGTTTTCAGTAAGATAGAGGGTTTCAAGGTTTAAAGTATTCTCTATAAGTGCTATGCGTAGTTGTGATGGATCATCGACTGCTAAGCTTTCAATCGCTGCATCTATGACATCTTTTTCTGTTTCCATCACCATCGGTATCATTGCCCGTTGCACGTAAGTACTAGTGAGACAATTTAAATACGTTTTTTTCCTATCAAGCTGCCGGTACAGTCGTTCTGTAGTAAAGTCTGCCAAACCGATCCCCGTAGCATTACCATGAGAAGCTTCATGTAAATCCAATACTGCGACCCTGCGATAAGAAGGAGTTTCCGGTTCAGGAACACCAAATATTTTTGTACGGCCTAAAACGTTCGTATCCATCCCTGTTCCGCTATAATTTTTTCCCATTACTTTGACTACTAATAGATCCAATTCTTCCATGGGTACTCGAGGGAAATATTGTTTAGCTTTAAGCAGCAGTTCTCTTTCCCTATGCATAATATCCTCTGGTTTGAGTACTTCAAGATGAGCTGTATCATCGAAACTATTTTCCACTATAGCGATTCCAGCAAATACTTTACCAGTTTTCAGGAAACTTGATCCGACTTCTTGTACGGTTGTTGACATATTAGGGGGACCTTGCCTATGTAACTGGTTAGCTCCTTTAGCTTTTCCAAGCCCCACCGTTATCATTTTCAATAATCCACTTTCGTTCATCCCTCGGAAAGCGGTGTGTAATTTCACCCGGTTTAGCACAATAATCCCGTCTGAGTTCCAAGCGTATTCGTCACAGTAAAGTTTGAACCCACTTGGGGTTTCACCAACTTCAATGACCTTAGAAGAAGTGCGGATTGGACAGCCAATCGTTTCCTCATTAAAACCAAGGCTATGAAGGACGTCCAATTGACCTTCCTCTGTACCTCCCCCATGACTGCCCATGGCACCAATGATGAATGGCTTTGCCCCAAGTTTTTTTAAGTATTGTACTAACGTCTTTACAATCAATACACGGTTAGTAATTCCTCTGCTTCCTACAGTGATAGCAATGGAAGCAGAGGGTTTGATGTCAGGTAAGCGTTGCTTTAATTCTTGTATTAAGTGCGAGGTAATATCTTCAATTCTTTCATTCCGAAAGCGTTGCTTGACTTTGACCATTCTAGGTAGTTCCATGTACAAACTCCTTATTATTTCTTGTCAGCTACAGCAACAGATACATATTTCATTTCCAAAAATTCTCTAATACCTTCATGTCCGCCTTCTTTACCTAAACCTGACTGTTTGATTCCACCAAAAGGCGCTTCAGCCGTTCCAGGAAAGACATCATTAATCCCAATAATCCCATACTCCAGTTTTTCCATAATTGTAATCGCTTTGTCCAGGTCTTTCGTAAATAGGAAAGCCGCCAAACCATAATCTGTATTATTAGCAGCTTTAACAGCTTCCTCTTCATGATCAAAAACTTGGACAGGTACTACTGGGCCAAATGTTTCTTGAGACATGATTTTCATCTCATCTGTAACATTTGCCAGAATAGTAGGTTCATAGAAAAAACCGCCAGGACCTTCCCACTGTTTTCCTCCTGTTTTCACTTCAGCCCCTTTAGAAGTAGCATCCTGGACTTGATCTTTGACTTTTGCCAGTCCTTCTTCATTGATTAAAGGCCCGACATCAACAGTTTCTTCAGATCCTGCACCGATTTGAAGCGCTTTCACTTTTTGTTCTAACTTATTTACAAACTGTTCCTTCACACTAGAATGTACATAAATTCGGTTCGTGCATATACAGGTTTGTCCACAGTTTCTGTATTTACTCGCAATCGCCTGGTCCACGGCTAAATCCAGATCAGCATCTTCAAACACAAGTAATGGAGCGTGACCTCCTAATTCTAAAGACAATTTTTTGACGGTTTTTGCTGCTCCTTCCATCAATAGCTTCCCTACTTTTGTAGACCCGGTAAAGGTGATTAGACGAACACTAGAACTTTCCATAATCTCATTACCAATTTTCTCAGGGTCACCTGCTACGAGGTTTAACACTCCTTTAGGAAGACCAACTTCTTCAAAAATTTTAACGATTTCAATGGCACTTAGCGGTGTTTGTTCCGCAGGTTTTAATACCACCGTACACCCTGCTGCAAGTGCTGGGGCTACCTTTCTTGTAACCATTGCTGCAGGGAAATTCCAAGGTGTAATGGCCGCAACAACACCCACAGGTTTTGGCACAACCCAGAGACGTTTATGCTTTTTAGAAGCTGGTATCATTTCACCATAAACCCGATTTGCTTCTTCTGCGTACCAAAGCAGGAAACTGGCAGCAAACTCTATTTCACCACGAGCCTCGTTCAACGGCTTACCTTGCTCCTCCGTCAATAGAGAAGCAAGTTTTTCCTTACGCTCCAGCATAAGATTGTAAGCTTTATATAAATAAGTGGAACGCTCTCTTGCTGTTTTTTCCGCCCATTCCGTGAATGCCTGATCCGCTGCTTGAATAGCTTTCTTTGTTTCTTTGTCACTTCCAGAAGGAATTTCTGCAATTTTTTCTCTGGTGGCAGGATTCAAAACTTCTATCCACGAATCACTTTCTGAACCTACCCAATCGCCGTTGATATACATTCCTTTTGTCGTATCGACAATCATGCTATCCACTCCTATTGATTGATTTCTTCTTTACTTGCAATTGATGGGAACCAATAATCTTTTTTTCTATCTTTTTTAAGCTGATCCCATTCAGCTAATATTTGCACTGCTAGGTTAGCTGCCTTAATACTTTTCTCGACCCCACCATAAGTGAATTCATCTCTAATTCTATTAGCAACTACTGTACAAACCGAACCTGCCCGCAGACCATACAAACCTGCAAGTGTGAAGATTGTAGCTGCTTCCATTTCAAAATTCATCACACCTGCTTTATTCAAATCTTCTACCTTGTCTTTGAAAAATGATTGCTCATAACCTCTGAACCCTGTTCTCCCTTGTCCGCAATACCAGGATGCTGTGGAGCAGGAAACTCCCACATGGTAGGTGTAGCCTAAGCGTTCGGCTGCTTCTACTAGTGCTGCAGTGGCTTCATAATGGGCACTTGCCGGATAACGATCATCCACATAAAACTGACTGGTCCCGTCATGTCTTACAGCTCCTGATGAGATGATAATATCCCCTGGAGAAATATGCTCTTGAATGGCAGCTGTCGTACCTACTCGAAGAAATGTATCCCCACCTAAAGCTGCAAGTTCTTCGAAAGCGCTGGCTGTGGAACCACCACCTGCTCCGGTAGAACAAGCTGAAATTCCTACATCTCCTACCTTTCCACTAAACGTACGATGCTCACGATAGTTAGCGATCTTTACAGGCTCATTCCACTCCTCTGCAATCATATCTACACGGTCAGGATCTCCCGGAAGCAATACATATTTTTCAATGTCCCCTTCTTTACAACGGATATGATATTGCAGTCCTTCCTCCATTACAGGTTTTGATGCATTCGATTTCCAATTTTTCATTTTACAATCACCTCATTAATATTTTTAACTACCAGATTTCCTTCTTCAGTAAAGCTAAGTAACGGGGCCTGTGTGGAAGAATTTTGTGCAGCACACAGGTTGATATCTTCCTGGCACTTAATTTTACGCATCGTTTCTCCGCTCCCCGAGTCTTCGAATGCTGCGATTGTATCAGGGTACGTGGTTAATAAGTGCTTACTGATTTTAGCTGAGTCTTTCAGATTCGGTACAAGATTGATAGATTCTGCTGCTTTCTTTCCATATTCCAGCAAAACCCCGGCAGTATACGTATCATCTAATGCAGCAATTTGACCATTTTCTCTTCCTGCACACACGATGGTGACACTGCTATTTAAATCTGCGGCCATTTTTACGGCCTTTTCCATTACAGCTTCAGCATTCCTCAAGGCACCTACCAGGACTTGCTGGATGCCTGAATTCCATAGCTTGATTCCTGCCAATGTGCCATTCGTAGTTTTAAGTACCACCCTTTTACCTCTCACATCTGTCTCATTTATTGAAATTAAGGAGGGGCTGAAGTGAGCGTGCTTAGACACATTGCCATAACTATCTTCTGCACAAACCAATGTTTGATCGGCTTCCAGTTTACTCATAGACTCCCTTGCCCTGGTTTCATCATCCGTCAACATAATTTCTGAACAGCCCTTGTCTAACATAGTGACCATCGCTGTTGTTGCTCTCAATACATCAACGAGCACACATACCTGGGAGGTATTTTCCTTAATATCTTTAGGCATAAACGCTACTTCAAATTTCAATTCACCCATCGCATTAATTCCCCCTTTCAAATTATTTTTTCAACGATTAGATAAACTGTTGTTAAACACCATACCATCCCAAACATTACTCCTTTAGCCGTATATGAGACTTTCCTGATGTAAGTACGGTCATGATATGCTCCATATCCTTTTGCTTCCATAGTATTAGCTGTGACACGGACTCTCCTTACCGCTCCCATCAATAGAGGAAGGGTAAAGCGTTTCATATTTTCAGCCTTGTTTTTTAAGCCTTTTTGTTTCCCTACTCCACGGATGGTCTGGGCTGCCTCTATAACTCTAGCTTCTTGCTCTAATGTGGGAACAAAACGAAGGGCAACAAATATGGAATATGCATAGCGATAAGGTACTCTAAGTTTCTGTGTTAAAGAATTGACGATATCTCTTGGATCACTGGTAGCAACGAAAATGAGGGAAGTTGTAAATATGGTAAGTATTCTTAAGGTGATAGCTAACGCAAAATCCACTGATTCGGAATATATATTTATTGGACCAAAAGTAAATAGAACAGTCTCACCTGGTACCAGGAGAACCTGGAGAATGAAAAAGCCGATACTGAACAACAACATGATCCATATTCCGCGAATGACAAAGCGGATACTCAATCTGGCAAGAATCAAAGCTGTACTGAACACGATAGTGAATAGAACTAACTGTGGAATTGCTGTTTCGTATAAAAACACGAGTACAGATATACAAACCATCCAAATAAGCTTTGTGACCGGATCGAGAGCATGCATGAATGACTTCTTTTCATGGAATTGAAAGGCTAAGCTCATAAGACTTGTTTCATCCTCCCCTCGGTTTGTAGGAACTGATCAATAGTGATAACAGCTTCTTCATGAGACTTCACAGAAAGCTGTTTTGCTAATTGAGAGATAGGAGGCTCAATCAGAGAAGCTTTTCTAAGAACATCATCGTTCATAAACAGCTTCTTAACATCCCCCGCATAAATCAGTTCACCTTGATGCATGACAAGCGCTGAATCTGCCCACTTACAAACTAATCGAATATCATGGGTAATCATGATCACTGTTTTCCCCTGATTTTGTAGGTCCTTACACAACTCCAGAAGTCTAGTGGCACTAGCATAGTCCTGTCCTGTCGTAGGCTCATCCAAAATTACTACATCCTGACCAAGTATAAGAGAGGCAACCACACTTAATCGACGTTTTTCGCCTCCACTTAGCATGAAAGGGTGTTTATCCTTCTGGTCATAGAGGTTGATCTGCTTTAAAGCCTGGATTCCTTGTTCTACTATTTCGTCCGGCAATTCTTCATCGTTCCCCACTCCGTGCTTTACTCGCAGGCTGTAGATTGTCTCTTCAAATACGTTATCCGATACAAATTGATGCTCAGGGTTTTGGAATACATAAGCAATATCATCCGTCATAGATAGGAGTTCTCGTTGGTATGTATCCTCCCCCTTAAGAAAAACCTTTCCTTTCGGCGGCTTGATAATTCCCATTAAATGCTTCACAAGCGTGGTTTTTCCGGACCCATTTGTCCCTAAAATGGTAACGAAATCGCCCTTTTTGATAGAAAAGCTTACATCCTTTAATGCATGTGTACCATTAGGATAGTAATAGCTTAAATCTTTTACTGTTATAGCATCTGGTTGTTTTTCGGCTGAATTATTGAAAGAGAATGGTTGTTTTTTAATCTCCCATTTACCTTGTAGTTCTTTTGCTGCTTCTGCCACTGAAATAGGGAAACGGTTTAATTCCATTCCACTGTTTTTCAATTCAACCGCCAGCTCTGATATTTCAGGAACCCACACTCCCATTTCTGCAAGGACATCTATGGAGGTTTCTAATATTTCCTGAGGGGTTCCCTGTTTCACAATTTTCCCTTCGTCCATCACCAGCACCCGATCAACTAGATGCATAATATCGTCAATTTTGTTTTCTACAACAACAATCGTATGACCATACTCCTTGTGAAGCACCTGCATGAGATCAAATATATCCTTGGTAGCCTGAGGATCTAAATTTGCTGTGGCATTATCAAGAACCAGGGTGCTTGGTTCCATAGACAATACTGAAGCAATTCCTACCTTTTGTTTCTGTCCACCAGATAATTCAAAGACTTTTCTATTCTCAAACCCTTGCATTCCTACTTTTTCAAGACAATTGGCGATGCGTTTACGAATTTCATCGGACTCTACCTTCAAATTTTCAGGTGCAAATGCCACTTCATCTTCAACATAAATGTTGCAAAGCTGAGCATCTGGGTCTTGAAACACAAGCCCCATACTGGTAGATAAATCTTTCAGATCAAGTTGTAGCACATCCTTGTCTTCTACTATGATTTCTCCTCCAATACGACCTTCCATGACATTCGGGATGATGCCATTGAATGTTTGACATAAGGTGCTCTTTCCACAACCGCTCGGCCCGACGATCAATACGAATTCACCCTCGTATATTTCTAAGGATAAATCTTCTAAAACCGGTTCTGTTTCATCTTCATAAATATATGTCACATTTTTAAGCTGAATAGTCGGCTTCATCCTTATTCACCTCTTTCTGCCGCTGTTTATGAATGTTGAAGCCTTTTAATATGTTGGTACGGACTAATACATCACCTATAACCTTGCTCAACCATCCAGATAGGACAACACCACTCAGGCAACGGACAGCGAATGCAATCAGAAGGATGGTTATTCCCCATTTGTAATAACCGAACCAAAATGCTGCAATAATAAACCATAAAGGAACAGCAAGAAAACCGGCTATTGCTGTACTCAACCAATCCCAGCGCTTATAACGGAATAATGCATAACCGAGTTCAACTCCTAATCCATCAGTAGTTGCCGCTATTATTGCAACCAGCCCATTAGGGTTTCCAGAGATGATCTGAACAACCCCAGCTAATGTCAAAGTGAAAAATGCCACTCCCGGTTTTCGAATAATATAAGCAGCTAATACCCCTGAAATACTGTAAAGGCCTAAGGTGATGGAAGTCAGGATTGGCCCGCCTATAGCTGTAAGCAGCTGATTCAGCATAGCTATATAGGTAAGCGCAACCCCATTTACGATAGCTAGAATGGCAATAAGTACAATATCCACCGTTGTAAGCCCTTTCATTTTTCTGCTATTAGAAACTGCTTTTACTACTGTGCTCATTCAATTTCCTCCTTTTTAAAATTCATAATACGTAGGAACACCAAGGTAGTAACAGAACAGAAAACTTTCACCCCCTTTTCCTGATAACATTGAATTCAAACTTATCGCTTAAATAAAAACTGTCCGAATATAGGACAGGAATCCCATTATTAGAATAGTGCGTCTGTTTAAGTAATAATAATGCGCTTTGTTCTTTAAGCTGCAATTTTGAAGCAATTTTGTCATCACTGATCACAGCTTTTATGGAACAAACAGAGAAGGAAATATCCATCCCAAACTTGTCGAGAAACTTCAATAAAGATTCATAATACTTTTCCCGATATTCGTGTTCCATTCCATTTACGTAAGGAATATAGTCTTCCACATAAACAACCGGGTTTGTATCAGCAGTACGGACCCTTTCAATATAGAAGACTTCCCCCCCTTTATCCTCCAATGAAAGCTGCTTATCAATTTTTGGTGAAGCAGTTTGCACCTCAGAAAATACATTCATTGTTCCTGGAACATATCCTTGGGCTTCAATGATGTTTGTAGAACTCTCTAATGTAGCAATATTACTTTTCAGGCTATTTTTCGATCCAATCACAAAAGTTCCTACACCTTGTTTGCTGAACAAGAATCCTTCCTGCTCTAATGTTCTAATTGCCTCCCGAATAGTATTTCTGCTTACGCCCAGCTTTTCTGAAAGTTTTTGTTCAGATGGTATTTTTTCCATTGGCTCCAAATTGTCATTGATCAAATCGAAAATCATATCTCTTGCTTGCAAATATAGACTTCTATTAGCTAATTTCATCATCAACCGCTCCTTTTATCTATCTTGTTGGACGTACCATGATGGTCGTCCTACAAGTTATGTTTGTAATTTTCGCACAATTCTATCAATTGTGTCAACAGTTTTCAGAAAATTATTATATAATTACCTTGGTAATCATAGATTTCCTTAACTCTTATCGAAATCCAGGTAATATACCTTTTATAAAAAATTATTACATAAAAAATAAAACTGCCTACTACCGTTATTTTCACAGGAGTAGGGCAGTTTTATTTATCTTGTCTCGATTATATAAAAGTAAGCTTATAGGTGGCGTACAATTTTAGATTTCTAAACACCGCTCCATGGCTTCTTCACTCATCCAATTAAGAATGCGCTTAGTTTAAACCCAGCGCTGAGTCAGCACTTTTTTACGTGTATAGAACTCCAAGCCATCTTTTCCGTTCGCATGCAAATCTCCATAGAATGAATCTTTCCAGCCGGAGAATGGGAAAAACGCCATCGGTGCTGGTACTCCGATGTTAACTCCAAGCATCCCTGCGTCGATCGTTTCCCTAAACTGCCTTACACTTCCGCCATCTCTTGTGAAAATGCAGGCGCCGTTGGCAAAGCGTGATTGATTGGTCAGTGCTACCGCTTCCCCGAGATCTTTTACGCGAGCAATGGACAATACGGGAGCGAAGATTTCATCCTGCCAAATTTTCATTTCTGTAGTCACCCCGTCAAAAATAGTCGGTCCGACGAAATAGCCTTCTCTTTTAGCGTCTTCGTCGTCACGTCCATCTCGAACCAGCTTTGCTCCTTCTTTCTCGCCGGTTTTGATATAATTTAGGGTGCGTTCTTTATGGTTTTCCCGGATGACTGGTCCAAGGAACACTCCTTCATCCAGCCCGTTTCCGATTGTGATTTCATTGGCTTTATCGGTAAGCAGTTCGATGAATTCATCAGCAACGGAATCTTCAACAGCTACGACGGATGCTGCCATACAGCGTTCACCCGCTGAACCGAAGGCTGCGTTTAAAATCTGGGTAGTCGCATTATCGATGTTCGCATCTTTCAAAACAATCGAGTGGTTTTTCGCTCCTGCAAGCGCCTGGACACGTTTCAATTTTTCTGTTCCGCGCTTGTACACATATTCCGCAACAGGCTGGGAGCCGACAAATGAAATGGCCGCTACGTCTTTATGATCCAGCAATCCGTTCACGACATCATGGGCACCATGCACGATGTTGAATACGCCTTTCGGCAGCCCTGCTTCCTCCAAAAGCTCTGCCAGACGATTAGCAAGCAGTGGGGTACGCTCGGATGGTTTTAATATAAACGTATTACCAGTAGCGATCGCCATCGGGAACATCCAGGCAGGAACCATCATTGGGAAGTTAAATGGCGTGATCCCACCAACAACGCCAATTGGATAGCGATAAACACCTGATTCAAGCCCTTCTGCAACGGAAGGAAGCTGCTCTCCCATCATCAAAGATGGCGCTCCGCAGGCGAACTCTACATTTTCAATGCCACGCTGTACTTCCCCATACGCTTCTTTAAAGCTTTTTCCATTCTCGACCGTTACGATTTCAGCCAGCTCGTCCCAGTGATCAACAAGCAACTGCTGATACTTAAATAGAATGCGGGCGCGCTTCGGAACCGGGACTTCCTTCCATTCTTGAAAAGCTTCGTTTGCAGTTTCTACCGCATCCTCTACGTCTTTTACTGATGAAATAGGCACATGGGCGATCACTTCACCGGTTGCGGGGTTGTATACCGCTTCTGTCTGATCCGATTTGGCGTCTACCCATTCGCCGCCAATATAGTTTTGCAGTGTTTTTACAGTTGTTTGCGTCATAGTTATCTTCCTCCTGAAAATTTAATTTTACCGGACGTTACTTTCCGTTGAATAATCATAATCAAAACAGATATTATAAAGCTCTTCTATTTCTAACTGTTCAGGTACCCGTGGATTATTTGCCGGACTGCCGCTTGCTAATGCATCAGCAGCCATTTTACTGATAACGCTTTCAAATTGTTCCTTGTCGATTCCCCATCCGCACAAATTAGGGATATTCAGTTCAAGACATAATTCCTTTACAGCATTGACTGCCAGTTCGGCAGCTTGTTCTTCAGAAAGCCTTTCTGCCTCCGGAGAAAAAATCCCCCCTAAATCTGCTAACCGCTCAATCGCATATTCCTTACTGTACTCCAGTACAGCGGGTAAAAGCATGGCATTCGAATAGCCGTGTGGCACATGAAACAATGCTCCAATCGGTCGCGACATGCCATGTACTAAACAAACAGAGGAATTTGTAAAAGCGATTCCTGCCTGCATAGCACCTAATGCCATCGACTCTCTTGCATCAACGTTTTTTCCTTCATGAAAAGCAGTCCGGATATTCTGTGCAATCAGCTTCATCGCTGATAAAGCCATAGAATCGGTCATTGGGTGGGATTGTTTCGAAATATATGCCTCTACAGCATGGCTTAGCGCATCGATTCCTGTTGCTGCTGTTACATGCTGCGGTGAGGAGATCGTTAATAATGGATCGACAATCGCTACCTCCGGCATGAAAGCAGGCTGTTTGATCATCATTTTGACGTCATTGCTCGTGTTGGTAATGACTGTCACATCAGTTGCTTCGGCACCTGTACCGGCAGTTGTCGGAATGGCGATATGGGGAATAGGTTTTTGATTCGCCAGCTTATTTCCTCCCATATAGTCGCCGATATAACCTCCGTTGGTGGCTAAGATGGAAATCGCCTTTGCGGTATCCATACAGCTCCCTCCGCCAAGGGAAATTACGATATCGCACGTTTCTTTTTTAAAAACTTCGAGTCCTTCCGCGACATAGACATCGGTTGGCTCTGACTCGATTCCTAAATAAACCGCACTTTCAACCATTGCTTGGGTTAAGTAATCACAACACTCACTGACATAACCGAGACTCTCCATCACTTTGTCGCTGATAATAAGAGCCTTGCTCCCTCTTTCAGCAGCTTCTTTGCCGACCGTTTCAAAAGCCTGGCGACCATAATTGATGGTGCCTGGCATGCGAAAGACTGCATAGCTTTCCATTTCACTCACACCCTTATTTAGACTTCACTTTCATAAATGCAAAAAGTGTGCCAAGTGAAAAAAGTCATTATACAAATAATTCAGAAATTTAATTGTAGACATTCCCCTACATTATGATTATAGATATCTACACTACAGTTCGTGCAACGAATACTTCTTCAGCTTTTGATACAATGTGGTCCGGTGGATGCCCAGTTCCTCAGCAGCTTTTGTTTTATTTCCACCTGTTTTTCTTAACACCGTACGGATAAGCTCTTTTTCTTTTGCATTTCCAACATTTTTCACTTGAAGGATGGGTGAAATGTGGTAATTATTCTGCTCTTCAACATCTTCTTTCTCTTTCAAAAATGCAGGCAGATGAGATACATCAATGAACGTATCCTCGACTAAAACAACAAGCTTTTCCAGTGTATTGATCAGTTCTCTAATATTGCCGGGCCAATCATACTTCATCAATATAGCCATCGCTTCCGATGTCAGCACTTTCTTTGGTGTATCGTACTTTTCACACAAATTATTTACATAATAGGATACCAGTTGCGGGATGTCCTCGGTACGATCCCGAAGCGGGGGAATCGGAATCTCGATAATATTTAACCGGTAATAGAGATCCTCACGAAAATCTCCCGTTTCTACCATTTCTTTTAGGTTACGGTTAGTTGCAGCTATAATTCTAGTTTTGATTTGATAGTCCTGTGTACTCCCGACCCGGCCAACTTGTTTTTCCTGCAGCACCCGTAAGAGTTTAGCCTGCATCAATAACGGCATTTCACCGATTTCGTCCAAAAAGAGCGTACCATTTTGAGCCAATTCAAACTTACCAGGCTTTCCTCCTTTTCTCGCCCCGGTAAAAGCCCCTTCTTCATAGCCGAATAGCTCTGATTCAAATAAAGCTTCAGGGATTGCGCCGCAATTCACACTAACAAAATGCCCTGATGAAAAAGGGCTTAAATGGTGAATCCCTCTTGCATACATTTCTTTTCCCGTCCCGCTTTCTCCGGTTATCAGAACCGTAGCATCTGTTTTAGCCACTTTCCTGGCAACGCGTTTCTGATTAGATATGCTTTCACTATCCCCAATAATCTGATCAAGCGTCATGATACTGCTATCCTGCTTTTTAGTAGAATAGGAATTTTGCGTGGGAGGAGCCATCTGTTTTTGCCGTGTATTTTCCTGCAAACTTTCATAAATACGGTATACCTCGGAAACTCCCTCAAAAATCAGGATGCCGATCGCGCCGACGACCTGGTCATTTTTCCAAATAGGTATACGATGAACAATCATGGCCTGTCCCTGGATATATTGGATAACTCCTCGTTCCGGCATCCCCGTTTTCAACGTTTCCGGCAGTTTCGTATTATCAATTACTTCTCCGACGTGCCGCCCAATGGCATCCTCTGGAGAAATACCGGTAAAACGGCTATAAGCATCATTAAATTCCTGAAGAATTCCATGTTCATCTACCACCGCAACGCCTTCATAAGCACTTTCCAGTATCACATTCAGTATGTCAGCTGAATGTTCAATCTCATTTATATAAGAAGAAAGCCCTTTCAAAATTTCGTTTTTTGATAATAGACCGACTAGCTTTCCCTGGTTATCAACGACTGAAAAATAAGAGGCAGCGTGTGAAATAACATCCACTATTGACTCATTCACACGTATAACGGCATTACTATCTCTATCCCTGTCGTTCCCAACACTGTCTTCCACATCGTTATTAAGGACACGCTCCAATAAATCGTGTGAAGTGACTATCCCAATCGGTTGCTGATCTTCATTAACTATTGGAATGCAATCTATATTTCTACTGACCATCTTTTTTGCAGCTTCCCGAATGGATGTATCTTGTGAAATATAG
Source organism: Halobacillus sp. B23F22_5 (assembly GCF_043497085.1). Lineage (NCBI taxonomy): Bacteria > Bacillati > Bacillota > Bacilli > Caryophanales > Bacillaceae > Halobacillus > Halobacillus sp. B23F22_5. Next base: position 252,723 of record NZ_JBIEKI010000003.1, read on the forward strand.
TAAGGATCAGGTATCACCCAGTTCTTTGCTTTCAAGATTTCTTCTTTTTCATGACCATCTTTGGAGCTTTGTATGAAATCTTTTATCAAACTATTTCCTCCTCTCCAAGATAGACAGTAATCACTAGATTTATCTATTCATTGTAACAAATAATATAGACTCTGATATTACAGTATTGTTCAGCTATAGATTCATTGTCTTATTCATTCCTGAATCTGCGTTTGCACCGTTCCAGAACCTTTCACAGTCACATGCCTCGTTCCCTTTCATTTTAAAATAAAAAAAGCAGGCCTGGGCCCTGCTTCAAAATTTATGTTTACTGTCCGATTTATAGTTGAATTTTGTTTTTTCAATGATTGTGATGATTCATTGAATTGTAGCGCTCACTTTCGGAAAATGCTCTATCTGCGAGTGTATCTGCATGGTTGTGCTTTCTCTTCTTCACAATCTTCCTCCTATTTTTCAGGTCATATATAATAGCACTAACAAAAATAATTACCAAAAGCCCCAAAAATAATAACCATATCATGACAACACCGCCCTTCTTAAAAAGGATCTTAAACAACTATACAAAGCTTTTAGACGACACTAAGATGAATATGATTGTTAGAGGAACGAGTTTATCAATGGTCTGGAAGCCTTTTCTTATATGGCAGAAATATTCTGATCACCTTATATACAGAGATAGCAATTACTATCCAGTAAGTAACAGTATCAAATGATAAAATCGCCTCTTTTCCAGGGTTCAATAAGTTGAGGGTCGTGAAAGTAACTACGATTGGAAGCAAGAACCACATATCGTTTGAGTTTTCTGTTGATTCTTCTAATTTATCGTGCTCTTCCTTGAACTTCCGCCTTAGTATAAAAGTTAAAATCACAAGTACCAACATAGAAATTAAGAAAAATGCACTAGTTGATATATTTTCTAAAATGATTCCAGGGTAATAATCAGCTAATCCCGTTATTATAATTACGACTAAAAAGAGAAATGGTGGTATGTAGTGTATCCATGCTCTCATGTGCCTTCTTCCCTCCCCATTTATAAAATACCCTCGACTTACACCATCAGCTAAGGACCAAATTGTCTCCATTAAAGGTTCTGCATTGGTTTGCTTGCCGGTGAAATCGTCATCCAGTGTTACTGTGCTAATTATACGGTAGCTCCTAATGAATAATTCTTTAACATCAAACCCACCCTTTCCTTTAATTGTAAATTAAAAAGAAGAAATATTCCATTTATACAAAAAGATGAAGTCAGTGATCCGAGCTTTTTATCTTATTTCATTAGTTTTAATTCAAACTGTGAGATTACCGTTATAAACATATTTGTTACACGATGTATGACTAATCTTCACCTTATTAAATTTTCCTCTTTAACTCTGCTCTTCTTCATTCTTATGTGATTCCTCTATATGTCGTGTTGGATGTAAAAACAGCCTTAAGCAAAAAGATGCTGCCCTACTCTATAGGGACAGCATCTTTTTTATAGTTAATATGATAATCCGTGACCGTATGGGTAAAGCTCCGGAATCGTAACCGGCAGTTTACCTGTCGGGTTGACTTCGCCAGTCAGCACTTTCGCTAAAGCTTCTACGGAAACATCACGGAATCCGTAGGTCAGCACGTTGGCATCTACCTCTGGAAAAGCCATAATGTCGTATGGATTACGCATCGAAGCAACGACCACTTCTTTCCCCGCTGCCTTCAATTCACTCACCAGCCGCTGCTGCGCTGAATTGGTATTGGCTGTATAGGTGGTGACGATGACAGTTTCAAAGTCTGCTGCCTGCTCGACGGCACTAGCTATTTGGGTAGAAGAAGGACTTGTGCTGGTTGCATAAGCATCCGCTGTAATTCCCCGCTCACCTAATAGATCAGCAAGCATACCAGGACTTCCAATCGATGGGCCAGTCACAAATACGCTTTTCTCAGTGGCCAGCGGCAGGACGTCCTCATTTTTCACTAAGGTGATACTGTCCTCTGTCATTTGATCAGCGAGCGCTAGGTTTTCTTCAAGTCCGATATTTTTAATAGCGTCAGGCGATACACCCGCTTCGTGGAAAAGCCCGCGCTTAAACTTCGTCTCTAAAATACGGAAAACAGATTCGTCTAACCGTTCTTCAGAAATCTCACCACTCTTCACCGCATCAAGCATAGCGTTATAGGCAAGCGGAACATTCGGCGGATTCAGTAAAATGTCAGCACCTGCTTTAAATGCTTCGACTGGTACGCGATCTGCAGGTACGACATTCGCTCCTGACATGCCGAGGCTGTCGGTAATAATTACACCGTCAAAACCCATTTCCTCACGAAGCAAGTCAGTCAGAATCGGTTTTGATAAAGTTGCGGGTAAGCCGGAATCATCTAAAGCCGGTACAACGATATGGGCTGGCATAATTGCATCAATTCCCGCATCAATTGCAGCTTTGAACGGCTTCAAGTCGACCTCATGTAATGTCTCTAAATCATGATTGATGATTGGGAGGCCATAATGGGAATCGACATTGGTATCTCCGTGCCCCGGGAAGTGCTTCGCTGTCGCCATTACGTTTTCATTTTGATACCCTACCACTTGCGCTGACCCCATGTCAGCAACCAAATCAGGGTTTTCAGAATAAGAACGGACACCGATGACCGGGTTCTCAGGATTCACATTGACGTCGAGTACGGGAGCAAGGTCCATATTGATCCCAAGGCTCATCAACTCCATACCCATGATTTCCGAGGATTGACGGGCATAATCCGTCGACCTTGTCGCACCCAGAGCCATGTTTCCTGGGAAAACAGTAGCCGGCTCAGTCACCCTAGCTACGACTCCGCCCTCCTGGTCGGTTGCTATCATCAACGGAATCGGCATTCGCTGATCCATCGCGATTTCCTGCAAACCATTGGATAATGCATTAACTTGTTCAAAGTCGATCGGTGTACCGATGTTGGCGGTCCAGTTGAAATAAATTACCCCGCCGATATGATATTTCTCAATCATTTCTTTAAAGTTCTTCGCACCACGGTTACGGCTTAGATTCGTATCTTCATAGTTTGGATCGGTCGGTGTTTTTCCATAAACATGAACCATGAACAGCTGTCCGATCTTTTCTTCCAAGGTCATATGCTGGATTTTACTTTGAATCCAACCTTTTCGGGCTTTTTCATCATCCCACCCCGGCTTGGTCGGATCATCCCATGAGGCATGAGCAAAGCTTGGCAGCAACATGACAAATGCCATCATGACAATAAACACTTTATAAAGTTTTCTCACGATTATTCACTCCCCTCGATAATATGACCGTTTTCACCGCGGTTAAGGGTAAGATCCGCTACCACAGGCAAATGGTCGGATGCTAACGTGTCAATGACTTCAGCATGCTTAACCTCAATAGAATCAGAAGCAAAAATATAATCGATTCGCTTACGCGGCGACAAAGCAGAATAAGTATATCCCGGCTCGTCACTGACCACGCTCCAAGCATCTGTAAAGCGCTCAAATAACGGGCTCAGCTCAGGTGCGTCAGGCGTAGCGTTCATATCGCCAAGCAATACTTTTTCACCTTCCTGCTCATCAAAAATATTTAGCATGTCTTCTACTTGCATGATTCTTACAGTTGGGTCTCCTCGGTAATCCAGATGGGTGGAATAAAAAGGTACAAGCGCACCTTTAACATTGATGATGGCTTCTGCAAATCCTGGGGCTGGGGCAGGTTCTGGTGTGGCATTTTGTGTGGAAAGTCTGGTGATATCATGGTTGGTGGCTTGTACAATCGGATACTTACTTAGAATGGCTACGCCAAATTTCCTTCGTGGGTCTCCTTCAACGTAAGGATCCATGTCATAAATCGGTGCAATAAAGGAATGCATGTCCAATCGCTCGGCTAAATCAGCAAGGATGTCATCATAATTGCTCCTTGCTCCCCAATGGACATCCACTTCCTGCAAGGCAACAACTTCAGCTTCGGAATCCTCAATGACTTGAGCGATCCGCTCCGTGTCATAAACACCATCTGATCCGATACCGGCGTGGATATTGTAGCTCATGACCCGGACGTCTACTTTTTCACCCGTGGATCCATCGTCTGCAAAACTTATCTCCGGTGCAACAATCAAACCAAACACTACAATAACGAACAAAACAAGACGACGCTTCATTTTCGTATACACGAATTTCCCCTCTCCCTTCCTATTATAAATATCTTACGATTTAAGTGTAGCAAGTAGTGTTCTAGTGGTCTATACAACTATATACCTCACTTGATCGGTCAAAACTACTACGGCATAAAAGTGCCATTTACTTCCAACTGATTACACCTTAGTTAGCTATTAAAGAACTATGTTTTCAATCAGCTAGGATTATGCATTCGAAAGAACTTCATCGGATTCATACTTTTTATAACTGCTTATCAAATTATTATGGCTCCTGTCTCTGTATGGGGGTATATTCAGGAAGTATTTAAGCTAAAAAGGATTTGGAAATAACGTTTTAGAAAATATTTGAAAATTTACACTTTACATCCTTTTATTATGGTACTATAGTCTTGGTCGATAAAATCTTTATAGGAAAGGAGAAACAATTTTGAAGAAATCACTTAAAATTTTGGTGTCTTTGCTGTTGTTTAGTATTTTCAGTGTCCTGAGCATCCAACAAGCAAATGCCCAAGGCACAATCCCAGCAAAAAACTGGGACCATCAGGAGGAGGTCTCACCCGACAAAAGTTGGACGATCACTTTTAATACTGAAATCCAGCAAACGAATGCTAATAAAGAAGCCATTTTCGTAAAGGATTCCAATGGTCAGCAGGTTGAAAACAAAATTATCATTGATGGTAAACAAGTGATTGTAGAGCCTCCTGCAGAAAAATATAAACCAAACCATACCTATGAACTACATATTGAAAAAAACCTTACTTCTTCGGATGGGGTTGAAATGGCTCAACCTGTAATCATGCCATTTACCATAGAAAAAAATCCTCACATTCAAAATGGCACATGGGAACGAGAACTAGATCATAATGGTGCCACCCTAGTCATTTCAGAATTAAATGAAGACTCTTTTTCCTTTTCAATCAATGCAGTAAGCGGTGCAAATACAGGCTGGCTGGAAGGTAAGGCTCACCTAACAAAGGATGGTGCAACCTACCAGGATGAAATGGGATGTCATATGACTTTCACTCCAATTAACAATGGAATAGAAATCGAAAATAATTATGAGTGTAATTATTATGGAGGATTAGGAGTTTTCTTTGACGGAGAATATCTAAACCCAGATATCCCTACAGAAGAAAGACTTCCATTTGTTGAAATGGGGTTATTTACTAAAGAGGAAAATAATACTTTCAAAGAGCTGACAGGTGACTACTATTCTCGTTTCAAAGAATCCTTCCACTTAGTGTACGACATGGATAATCAAGATACATTTGAAGCTACTATCAAGCATGGCTACGTGAGAGGTTTAGGAGGAATAATGGAAGGGGTCATTATGAGTAGTAAGAATGGCGAAATATATGCAGCAGTAATAGGCACTGCACCTAATGGTGAAGATACTATTTTATATTTCACTACCGATGCTACTTATGCCTCCAAATTACCGAAAACCATTCAATCATGGGTAAATAATTTGCATACTGATTATCAAATCTATTATATAAACTAACAAATTCTTATAATAGAAGGCTGCCCTGCAATTTAAAGGGCAGCTATTTTTATAAGTACTTATCAGTAATCAAATTTTAATATTAATTAAGAATACAAACTATAATTCTGAAGGTTTTACATGATTACAGAAGCTACACGTTCAGATGCTTCAGAATACTTTCCATTCAAAAAGCAGCTTACGTCAGTGAGGGTGAACTCTATAATGATCATGATATCCAACCACTTAAACAAACCATAAAAGACGTTGAAAAGGATTTTGATAACAACCTTATCTTGAAATATACTGTGGACGGAAAAATTGCAGGTTCAGTAAGAGCACACCAAAAAGGTAGTACCTGTTATGTCGAAAAGCTTATGGTAGATCCTTATTTTCAAAATAGAGGTATTGCCAAGGAGTTAATGAAGGAAATCGAAAGCCGTTTTAGCAACTGCCGTTTTGAGTTATTTACTGGCAGTAAGAGTACCAAGAACATCTCCTTTTATGAGAAGTTAGGATATAAAGGCTTTAAAACAGAAAAACTGCCGAGAGAAGAGACTATCTTTATATTCATGGAGAAACACAAAGAATAAGAAAACTAATTAAAGTCTTTGTCTGCTATTAACAAGGACTATTTTTTATGTTGCTATGATTTTTCTTATTATATTTTCTCCGTATAAGTGATAGAGCTTCCTGTAAATGAGCCTTCGCCGACCTAAAATGCGCCTTCAATCATATTAATGCGCTCAAATTTTCAGATATGCGCCCTTGCACACGGGAAATGCGCTTCCCGCTGATTATATGCGCCTTCACCGGCCACAAATGCGCTTTCGAATACAGAAATGCGCCTTCGTCCACCTAAAAAAGCAGGTGACGCCTGTTTATGGCGTCCCTGCTCTTTTCTATCATTTATATATATTGCAAGACAAACCCATATTTCTCTAATGTCTCCTGAATTTCTTCTTGCAGCTCCTCCGATGGCACGTCCATTGGAAGTATACCCATTCCCCTCTTTTCCAACCATTTATAAAAACGCTTACATTACCTCAATCGTAATGAAGGTATCGTTCATAAGAAAATGACCAGAGGAGAATTATCGCCTCTGGCCTTCTTCTTTAAGAAAACTTTCCTGAACTTATAAACAAGCGAATGCTTTGGAAATACTGCCTTCCCCCTCCTTTTAGTTGAATATTTAATTCTCAGAGGCAGCTAAAACTTTACGACTACCAGCCTCAAAATAAACTCCAACCGCTCCCAGAACCCCAGCCTTACTTCCAAGCTCAGATTTTACTATTTTCACTTTTTTGGTCATGCTTTCTATTCCTCGCTGGTTTACTGTATTTCTGATTTCAGGCAATAAGATATCTGATAGATTCATGACACCACCGCCAAATACAATGACTTCCGTGTTAAACAAATGAATCAGATTGGTTACCCCTACTCCAATGTATGTGGCTGTTTCTCTTAATATATTGAGGGAAAACGCATCCCCTGCTTGTGAAGCTTTCCCTATCTCTTCAGACGAGATGTGATCAGGGGAAGTGAAATATTCACTTGTTTCTCCACTTTGCAGTCTGTCCCTTGCTATATTTGCAATCGCACTTCCGGAGGCTAAGTTTTCGAGGCACCCTATATTCCCGCAGCTGCACTTTTCCCCATTAACATCTATGGATATATGGCCAAATTCACCAGCACTTCCTTCTTCCCCAGTTATTAAATGGCCATCGCTTATGATGCCTGCTCCTATCCCGGTACTTACCGTGATGTAAATAAGGTTTTCTGTTCCTTTTCCAGCTCCCCAAATCCTTTCAGCAATAGCAGCTGCATTGGCATCATTTACAATGTGAATAGGCAATGAAAATTCGCTTTCCAGCAGGCTTCCGACAGGCATGTTTTCCCATCCTAAATTATTAGCATAGACCACTTCTTTTTTCAGTGTATCGATCACACCGGCAGTAGCAATGCCAATGCCCAGCAGTCTGTTTTTTTCAACTTGACTATCTTCTAACAGTTTATAAATGGAGGAAACTACCTGGTTATATACCACTTCTGCTCCCTCAGACGCCATGGTTTCCATTTCAACCTCAGCTAAAATCGTTCCTTTTTCTTCAATTAATGCTGATAGGATTTTTGTGCCGCCTAAATCTATTCCAATTGCTAAATCTCTGTTAACAGCCATCACTTTTCTCTCCTTATTTCACTAGTCAAATTGAAATAAACGATCCATGATTTCTGAAGTTGCCTTCAATAATAATTCTGAATGATGCGGATGTGGCGGTATTTCCGGCGCTATATAACCTTTATAATTGTTCGACTGCAATGTATTGGATATATTCTCCCAATCTATATCTCCCGCTAATAACGGAGCGAAACCATCGATATTTCCAACAGATCCTTTAAAGTCCTTGATGTGCACACTGACAATTTTGTCTGATAAAATATCAATCCACTGTGATGGGTATCCTGTATAAACAACATTGCCAATATCCAAATAGGCACCTACGTATGGAGAGTTAATTTGTTTTATAAAATCAGCTGTTTCCAAGGGGCTTAACAGAAATTTGTTCCAAACGTTTTCTATCCCGATATGGACCTTTCTTTCGGCCGCAGATATTGATAATTTCTTTAGCGCTTCCATCGCCCGCTTGTAAGCTACATCATAGGTGACCACTTCAGTAACAACTCCGGGTACGACAAGTACTGTTTTTGCATTACATTGACTAGCAATCTCAATCATTTTTTCAACGATATCCATTCCTTTTTGCCGGGTTTCTTCGATTTCAGAAGTTAACGGGTATTTCCATAACATATCTGTAGAGATACTAAATATTTTAATATCGTGCTTATCTGCAATTTCTACGATCCGTCGAACCTCTTCTTCGTTTGACTCCATCGTAAAAATAGCATTTTCTTTTTCTTCCAAATTCAACTCGATTCCAGTAAAACCCAATTCTTTAGACTTTGTGATCAAGGTATTTGCATCCCAACCATCCGGAAAACACCAGGCATTTATTCCTTTTTTCATTTATTCATCCCCTAATTCCATGGCTATCTCTCTTGCTTGGATAGCTGTTTCCAATGTATCCACCACTTCTTTCTTTTTTATAAAGGGTTTTTCTTGGACTAGAAAACAATTGATAAAGTGTCTGAGTTCCTCGTAAAAAGGATCATTCGTCAATTTTCCTTTTGACAACATCCTGGACATACCATCACTATTTTTAAATACCAGGGGAATTTCATTTCTGTCGTCATAATTGACAAAGCCACCTGTTCCATCTATTTCTACCCGTTGATGTAATCCGCCTTGATCGACACTAGTCCAAATGCCATCAAGGGTAATTATGGGGCCACCGTCCACTTTCAAATGAATTACGATTCCTTTGATGTTTTCATCAGAAATAAGATGACTCGATAGGATTTCCGGCTTTCCAAAATTCCATATAATAAAATCCAGGTCATGGATGATAAAATCTAAAAACATGCCGCCGCTTTTGTTTTCATCTTTATACCAATCTTGTCCGACAAGTAACGGATAGTGGACAGACCTTGAGAGACGAACTAATTGAGGGGATCCAACCTCTTTTTTAGCAAGGAGTTGGTGAATTTCTTGATAGGCTGTCATGAAACGACAAACTTGAGCTATGCAAAGCTGTACATTATTTTCTTTACATACCTCAAACATTTTCTCAGCGTCTGTAACTGTTAACGCTATCGGTTTTTCACAGATGATATTTTTTCCTGCTTCAGCGGCCTTGATAACCGTATCCAGGTGAAGGAAGTTGGGCAAGCAGATATCAACTGCTGCAATGCCAGGGTCATTACACACCTCATCGATGTCAGTCGAAGCATAACAGCCGATATTTTCTGCCAAGGCCCTTGCCCGTTCGATATCGATATCAACGATCGTTTTCAGCCGAACATCCTCCATCTTCTGATATGCCGCTACATGCATATTCGCGATGTTTCCAGCTCCGATAATTGCTACGTTATACATTTAGACACAACCCTTTCAGCCATTTGTGACCGTCTGTTTTTGATCACCAGATTTGTAGGCAGACAAGGCAACCTCCAGCGCCTTCAGTCCATCTTTTCCTGTGATAGAGGGCTGGCTGCCTGCTTTTACTGACTCTACAAAATCAACAATCAATCCTTCATCCATATCATCGCCCCAAAAATCCCAATTCACGCCTTCTTTATCACTATATACATTGATCTTTTGATCGAACGCATTCACTGTCAGCGTGCCCTCTGTTCCGATAACTTCCAGTGTGACATCGCCCCAAGTCGGATAGGCATCGTTTCTGGACCAGCTGCAATCAAGCGTTGCAAATACCCCATTTTCAAAAGTCATTGTCAAAATACCGCTATCGTCGATTTGTTCTTCAGCTATTAAGTTGTCGTATTCGGCATATACGTCTGTCACTTCCGTATCCATGAACCAACGGAGCAGGTCGACGACATGGACGGTATGATCCATCACAGCTCCACCGCCCGATAATTCCTTATCGATGAACCAGCCGCCAGGGTTCGTCCCACGATTGGTTCCTTTAACAGCTAATATCCTGCCTAGCTCGCCATTATCGATGAGCTCTTTTGCCCTTTTGACAGGGGTATTATATCGGACCGGAAATGCGATTTGCAGAAACACATCGTTTTTCTGGCAACTCTCAATCATTTTGTTGGCATCCTCTACTGTAGTGGCAATCGGCTTCTCGCAAAGGATATTCTTTTTAGCTTCGGCTGCGGCAATTACATGTTCCCGATGCTTTGAATTCTCGGATGTAACGATAACTGAATCGATATCTGCAGCCAAAAGATCTTGGTAATGTTCATAAAAAGTAGTTTGATAGCTTTCTGCTGCGGCCTTACCCCTTGATGCATCTTCATCAAAAACTCCTGCAAGTTCCAGCTCCTCATGCTTTTTTATCGCATTTGCATAACTATATGCATGTCCATGGGCAAAACTTATGATTCCGATTTTCATCAAATATCCACCTCCATAAATTCAGTCGCATTCAAGTTAACAGGCTTCCCCGTATCACATGACTGCTGTGCTGCCATTGCTATTTGGATGGCATAAAAACCATCTTCCGCTGTAACAATAGGTTCGTTTCCATTTGCAATACACGTGATGAAATGCTTCAGTTCTTCGCGATAAGGATTAGAAGCCAACGGACTTTCTGGAACTGCCACTCCTGCCACTCCAGCTTCTTTTTCTCTAGAAACATGCTTCAATGGGGTATTATTAGCGCTATTGTACTCCACAATTCCTTCATTGCCTGCTACTTCAATTCCTGAGGAAAACCCTTGATGGGCCCAAGTCCCTTCTAAATGTGCCATCACGCCGTTTTTAAAGCGCAAAGTTACGAGCGCATAATCGATGCTTAGCTCATCAGCGTCTTTTCTCGCTATTTTCTTGGCAAATACCCGCTCCACCTCACCAAAACAAGCTCGAAGATAATCAAAATCATGAAGAAGCAAGTCCAAAATCAGTCCGCCGCTTTTTTCAAAGTCCCCGTACCAATTTTGCCAGGCTTTCGGAAAGGTACCGCCCCGCGTTGTCCGGACTACTGCTGGCTTTCCTAATTTTCCTGTTTCCACTATATCTTTGATACGGTTGTATTCCTGGAAAAAGCGTACGACGTGCCCAACGAACAAACTCACCTCACGATTTTTACAGTAATCAATCATTTCCCGTGCTTCCTCTACGCTCCTGGCAAGCGGTTTTTCACAGATGACATTTTTCACTTGATCAGCAGCTTTCAATGCATATTCTTTATGCAAATATGTCGGCAGGCAAATATCGATGACATCCAGATTACCAATCTTCTCCATAGCTTCCTCGAAAGAATAATATACCGATGCTTCCACTTTTGCAGCCAACTGGTCTGCCTGTTCCTTCCTGATATCTACAATCCCTGCTATTTCAACATTGTCTAAGCTGTTATAAGCTTCCGCATGTACAGTCCCCATTGTTCCTGCACCAAGTAATAATACTCTTACCATTCCTTACCTCTCCTCTCTATTCTTTAATAGCCCCAGACATAAAACCTTTAATAAAGTATTTCTGGACAAAACTGAACATCACCGCAATCGGGAACGTCGATATGACACTTGCCGCCATCATTTGATGCCAGTAAACGATGTTTTGGCCGGCAAAATCAGTCAATGCAAGACTGATCGGCCTTAAATGCGAATCTGATATAAAAATCAAAGGAATTAGCAAATCGTTCCACGCCATAATGAAGGCGTAAATACCAGCCATCGCAATCCCTGAGGCTGATAGTGGCATCACTATCTTGATAATCCCCTTGAATCGCGAACATCCATCCATAGCTGCCGCCTGCTCCAGTGTTTCAGGGACACTTTTCAAATATCCATGCAGCAGCCATACCGCCATCGGCAAGGTCAACGCACAGTTTGTGATGATTACCCCGAATAAGGAGTTTAACAGGTTATAATTCTGCGCTAATTGATACAATCCCACGATTAATACAATTGGAGAAAACATCTGTGTAACCAGTACAATAAAAAGCATGCTCTTCCTTCCGAAAAAGGAAAAGCGTGAGATTCCGTACGCTGCTGGAAACGCCAAGAGTATAGTGATGATGGCGGTGGAAGAAGCAATAATTAAACTATTGAAAAAGGGAGCGCTGAACTGATAGTCTCCTCCCCATACATCAATATAATTGCTCCATTGAGCAACTTCCGGAAACCATTCAGGCGGCCAATTGAATATCCCCTCATACGTTTGGAGGGAGGTGGACAACATGATCCAAATCGGAAATAGCATGATGATGAAAATCACCCATAAGCCGATATGGGTAGGCAGGTTCCTCAATTTTTTACTCATCGTTTTCACCTCTCATTTCCATTTAAAGTTCTTCCTGTCTCATCAATAAACGCTTGTAAAGTATCGTACATATAGTCAGAATAACGAAAATGACGACAGCAATCGCTGCACCCATCCCTAAATCAAAAGCACCGAAGGATAATTTATAAGCCTGTACGATCAATGTCTGGGTAGCGTCCACTGGCCCGCCATGAGTCATCGGCCAGATGACACCGAATGAATTGAACGTCCAAATCCCTGACATAGTGGTAGCTACCAGAATGATCGGCTTCATCATCGGAAGCGTGATACGTGTAAACTTTTGAAATTTATTCGCTCCATCCATGCTCGCCGATTCATGCAATTCGACTGGAATGGATTGAAGGCCTGCTAAGAACATCATGGCTAAAAACGGAATGCCTAACCACATATCTGTAATGGCCGTAGCAATGAAAGCCGACATTTTATTGCCAAGAAAAACATAAGGTTCCTGCAGAATATTCACCTGCATTAAGATATAATTCAACATTCCGAACTGGCCATCAAAAATCCAGCGCCAAGTCACGGCAGCAACTACCATCGGGGTAACCCAAGGAATCATTAGCAAGATCAAATATAAACGCTTAAAAGCAATATCTCTCGCAAGTAATAAAGCGATTCCCAAAGCAGCTGCCGTTTTGCCGCCAACCGATAAAGCTGTCCATAACCCCGTTCTTCCTACCGTCTCCCAAAAGGACATGGAAGTGAACAAGGTGGCATAATTCTCTAACCCAATAAATTGAACACCCAGGTCCGGGCGGGTCATAATGTTTTGAGTTAATGAAATATACAATATCCTTCCTATCGGATACGCTACCATTATAAGCAGGAATAAAATTAATGGCAGCAAATAAAAGAAAGGTGATTTTTCAGGGGAAAAATAAACACGCAAGCTTTTCTTTTTCTTGGTCCTCATATTCGACTCACTTGTTTTCGTATAAGAAGTTATTGTGAACACCCCTTTCCTGGCGTAAATAAAGGAGGCAGTTTACTACCTCCTCTATTACAAATTATTTAGGTGCGAGCTCTTTCTCTTCAATTTCTTTTACAGCATCATCCAAGACAGTTTTCGGGTCTTCCCCATCCAACGCCCTTTGGACAGCAGTTGTGATAACTTCCTGGAAGGGTTCCCATACGGCTGGCATTGGCTGCGGCTCGCCGTATTCGATCATGTCTACAAAGGTAGAGAAGTATGGATCCTCTTTAAAGAATGGATCATTCGCTTCTTCAGTTAATACCGGTAAAGAACCGTTGCTTTTATCAAACTTCTTCTGTTCTTCTAGAGAAGTCATAAATTCAATGAACTTCCATGATTCTTCTGGGTGCTCCGTTTTAGCTGACACATAAATGGAATCCGAAACTAAAACATTGGCCATCTTCTCCCCTTTTGGAAGCGGAGCGGATGCATAAGGCGTATCTTCATTATCCGGGTCCACGCCCATCAAAGCTTTACCCCATGGACCGATAACATACATAGCAATCTTTCCTTCTTTGAATAACACAGGCAACAATTCACGATTGTACTCGACAGGATTAGGCACCACTTCATGTTTCGTATAAAGGTCAGCGTAATATTCCAATGCTTCTACCGCTTCTGGAGAATTGAGTGTTACATTTCCAGCTTCATCGAAAACTTGTCCACCGTTTTGTAATAAATAGTTGAAGTACTGGGTAGTAGTAGATACATGGGCCGCTCCAGAAATAGCAAAACCATACATGCCTTCATTTTCTTCTTGTACCTTTGTCGCTGTTTCAACCAGTTCTTCCCATGTAGTAGGTGGTTCTTCGATCAAATCGGTGCGATAGATAAGTGAACGAGCAGAAAATGCACGAGGAATACCGTATATTTCATCTTTATACTGAGAAGACTTTTGCAAGGCTTCTGGATATTCTTTAATTTTTTCTGAGGCCATATCTGTTAGAGGCAGTAAAGCTTCCATATCCGCAAATGCTGTCATCCAACGGCTTCCCCCAGCAAAAATATCTGGTGAAGAGTTGCCATTAAAGCCAGTGACCAGCTTCTGATAAGCGTTGTCCCATCCGACGGCTTCCAGTTTCACTTTGATATCCGGATTTTCTTCTTCGAACCTTTTAATAATCCCCTCTACTCTCTCCCTGGTAGCTGGGTCATCAGCACCAGGCTTCAGGTAAGTGATCTCCACTGGACCGTCATCCCCACCAGTTTCTCCTTCCGACTGACCAGAACATGCTGCTAATATTAAGGCGATACCAAGCATTAACGTCGTCAATAGTTTTTTCACCTTTTGCCATCTCCTTTGTAATGTAATGATCTACCCCCAAGTTTGTATGCGCTTACAACGGTACTTCAAAAATTTCCTCTAAAGCTATAGAAGCGGCTCCTTTCAGTTGAAAATCACCTCCCAATGTGGTCGCTTGTATTTCTAAACCATCCGTGAAGATATCAAATGCAAGCCCCTTCACCTTTTCTTGTACTCGATTGATAAAGTAAGAATCTTTAGTAATAGAACCCCAGCCGATTAAAATTACTTCTGGGTTGAATAGATTCACTAAAGTTACGATACCATTCGCCATATATTCAATAGGTTCTTCCACAATACGCAGGGCCAGTTCATCCTTATTTTTAAGCGCTTTCAAAAATTCCTCTTGCGTAATGTCATCAACTGTTTTATTTCTCTCAAGCATCATTGTCGGGATTCCTTTTTCAAAATGTGTTGATAGACTTGCTTGAATAGCAGGCCAGCTTACATAATTTTCTAAGCAGCCTCTATTACCGCATTCACATAGGATGCCATTTTTATCGATGGTAATATGGCCGAACTCGCCAGCCCCTCCTTGTGAACCCCTGAATATTTTATCTTCAAAAACAATCCCAGAACCTATCCCGTCACCCATCTGAATATAAATCAAATTTTCCTTACTACCATAGTGGCCATATTTATTTTCTGCCAGAGCTATAGCGTTGGCATCGTTATCAATCCATGCTCTTAACCCAAATCGTGCTTCTACCATTTCTTTTAAGGGAAGATTGTCTAAATGCAATTTAGCATTATTACGAATAATTCCTTTCTTAGCGTCTACGATACCTGGGGTAATGAT
The DNA here is from genome assembly GCF_043497085.1 of Halobacillus sp. B23F22_5. Lineage (NCBI taxonomy): Bacteria > Bacillati > Bacillota > Bacilli > Caryophanales > Bacillaceae > Halobacillus > Halobacillus sp. B23F22_5. Next base: position 268,295 of record NZ_JBIEKI010000003.1, read on the forward strand.
AGAAATGCCAAGACATACGGATAAATCTTCGCAAGAATCAATATAATCTTCAATTCGATCCAGCATATAGCCAATCGCATCACTATGATTCTGATAATCTCCTGAATAAACTTTTTTGTCTTTCACTTCTGCTTCCATGTTCAGTTTCCCGATCACAACATTAGAATTAGTAATCGAGACACCGAGGATGTATTTACTATCTGGAGCAAATTGAACATATACTGGCTTTCTGCCACCGCTTGATTCTCCAACCCCTCCAACCGTTACTATTCCTTCTTTAAGTAGTTCATTTACAGCAGAAGTAACTGTCGTCGGGCTTAACTTTGTTTGCTTCGCTATTTCGCTTCTGGACACAGGTCCATGTTCCCTAATAGTTTTAAGGATGATATATTGGTTGATTTCTTGCATTAGCTTCAAACCGCCAGTTTTTTTCATCGTCCCCTCCTATCCTCCCTTTTTGCTTGAACGAACTTACTTTTTCCAGTGACTTTATTAAGTTATGGTTTTACTATAACACTTCTCTTTTTAAAAATAAATGAATTTTTTGAATTTTTAAATAGAAAATAATAGAAACCTATATTGTACATTCCCAGGAGAACCAGGAAACTTTCTTTATCGCCTCATAGACGGACTAAATTATTTTACGTACGCAATATTTTTTGAGCAATTTTTGGCAGAATCTGGGGGGGCGTGTGGGTCGCATAAATAATCCTTGTACAAATAATCGTCTGTATGGGTAGATACAGAAGAATTTTTCCAGCTAAAGAATATAAGAAAACAATAGCACAAGAACAAAATAAAAATTAACCTTAAAAATCCCTCACCAAATGCTTTGATGAGGGATTTCCTGTCTATTTATAGAGGTATCATATCGGTTATAATCTATTATTTTCTAAGATAAAAACAGTTGATCCATGAGAACAAGAAAGCCGCCAAGGTAACCAATGATAGCAACAATTGTTAAAAATACTATCCCTAATACTCTAAAGATGCGCTCCATTCTGCTTGACTCCCTTCTATTAATCTAATGTAACTTAAACGTCATATTAGTAATATTTCCGCAATAATGTCAAGTTAAACACATTCTTCTTTGCTCAGAATAAAACCCCGGGACATCCATAAAATGGATGTCCCGGGGTTAATATCTATGTCTCTAGTACATCACCTAATTCTTTTAAAGAGTACCAGTGCTCAACGAGGATGATAAAAATTTCCACGATGGAAAAAAGGAAAAGCGAGCAGACATCTAATCTGCTCGCTTACTCTTTATCGTATTGTTTCCAACAACTTATATGCTTCTTCCCTCGTCTTCACATTCAGCAACTCTTCCCTAAACTTCTCATCCATCAATCGACGGGACAGCATTTGCAGGATCTTCAAATGGTCGTCGCCCTGGCGTTCTTTTGGTACAGCGATCATGAAGATGAGTTTAGCATCGGTTCCATCCATGCTGTTCCAATCAACACCATCACGTTTAATACCAAAAACGACGGCTGGCTTTTTGACGACAGATGATTTTCCATGAGGAATAGCTATGTTCATGCCAAGTCCAGTGCTGCTTTCCTGTTCACGATCCAAAATCGCTTGTTTGAAATCTGCTTGTGAATCGAGTACATCTTGTGCATTCAACGTACCAATCAATTCATCAATAACGTCATCACGAGTCGTTCCTGCCAAATCGATATTGATCAATTCAGGTGTGGTGATATCCGTCAGTTTGGTGATTTCTTTTGGCTGTTCCAATTTTTCCGTTCCAGCCGTAGGACCGCCAGTTGCAGTACCAGCCTCTACCGGCTCGTCAGCAGCAGTTGCTTCCCCGGCTGGTACGCCTGCTGCAGCCACGTCTTTTTTCAGGAAGTTGACCATGAACGCAGTGACAACAACCCCAACAGCAATTGCAACAAAAAACATTAACACATTATCAACTGCACCTAGTACCGCTACGATTGGTCCACCGTGAGCTACACGGTCACCTACACTGCTTAACATCGCGATAACCGACCCTGTCATCGAACCGACAACAATACTCGGAATAACGCGGAGCGGATCCTGGGCCGCGAATGGAATTGCGCCTTCTGTGATACCGAATAATCCCATCGTGAACGATGCTTTACCAGTTTCACGCTCGGCCTGCTGATATTTCTTTTTGTTGATAAATGTCGCAAGTCCCATGCCAATCGGCGGGATAGCGATAGCGGCAGCGATCGGTCCCATGATCTCGTAGTTTCCTTCTCCAATCATGGCAGCCCCGAATAAGAAGGCAACCTTGTTAAACGGACCACCCATATCGACTGCAATCATAGCCCCAAGAATCATGGCCAATACGATCGAACTTGTACCTTGCATGCCTTCGAGCCAAGCGGTAAGTCCTTCGAATATACTTGCAACTGGAGCACCAATAACAAAGATAAATAACAACCCGACTGTCAATGACCCTAATATTGGAATAAAAATGATTGGCATGACCGGCTGGACAGCCTGTGGCACTTTAATTTTCTTGATAGCCAATACAACATACCCAGCAAGGAAACCAGCAATGATACCACCAATGAACCCTGCTCCTGCTTCACTTCCATAAAAGCTTCCGTCAGCGGCAATATAACCACCGATAATACCTGGCGCCAGACCTGGCCGATCCGCGATACTATAGGCAATAAATCCAGCTAGAATCGGTACCATGAAGGTGAATGACGCGCCGCCTAACGCTTCAATCTGTTTCCAGAAGGAATCCTCTGGAATCTTAAGGCCTCCAGGTGTCTGCTCGCCTCCAAGTGCTAAAGCAAGCGCTATCAAAAGCCCCCCGACAACGATGAACGGAATCATATACGATACACCATTCATCAAGTGGCGGTAAATTGGATTTTCTTTTTCCTTCTTTTGTTTCTTCACATCCGCTGCAGAAGCCATCCCTGCCTTGTAAACGGATACATTTCCTTCCTGAATACGTTGAATCAACGTTTTTGGATCACGAATCCCTTCCTGGACCCCTACGACAACGAGCTTTTTCCCGATAAAACGTTCTTTGGAAACTTCTTTGTCACTGGCAATGATGATGCCGTCTGCTTCCTCGATATCTTTATCAGTCAGCGCGTTCTCGACACCGATGGAACCCTGTGTCTCAACTTTGATATCAACGCCCATTTCTTCTCCTGCTTTTTGCAAGTTTTCAGCAGCCATATAAGTATGAGCGATTCCAACTGGACACGCGGTTACAGCTAGTATTTTCATATGTTTCCACCCCACTCTTTTTATTTGTAACCTTATGATACGACATTTTTAGCCATAAAAAATAATTCATTTTTACCGGAGCTACGGTAAAAATGAATTATTGATCGAGCAGCCATATGACTTCCGCGGCATCTCCTGCTCCTGTCAACTTATGGACTAATTCAGGGTTTTCACTAATAGTTGATATCGCCTGGATAAGCGATTTCGTCATCGCCTGGTCTACTTTTGCAATCGCCAAAAGAAACACAACCGACACCTGTTCCCTACCCCATTCTAACGGTTTTCGCAGAACAGCGATAGCAACGGTGGATCGATGCACTTCTTCAGAATGGGCATGGGGAATGGCGATGCCGCCACCGATGGATGTCGCCGAAGAACGCTCTCTGGCTAACGCGCTATGCGGGAAAACCGAGGTTACCCTTCCTTGTTCCATCAAACCATTGGCAAGGAGTTCGACAACTTCAAACCGGTGCTCCTGCTCGACTCCAAGATAAATGAATTTTTCATCAAGCAGCTCGACGAGCACGTCCATTGCCTGGGCATCCTGTATGTCATTTTCCATTGATTGTAAAAATTCATCCAGACGTTTTTTATCTTGAACTTCTAACAACGGGGAAACAACAAGGTTGGGAGCATTGCCTTCCGGAAGCGGCTTGGTAGAGATAATTAAATCAACCGAATGCTCCTGCAGCGTTTCATCCACCTGCCATTCCCCTACAGCAGCTACTACATCAAAGCCTGTATAAGACTGTTCAAGTTTTGCCTGCAGCAAGTGGGACATGCCGACACCAAGATCACAAACGATCAGCACTTTTTTCGCTTGATTCCGTTTTTTATGCAGCCTTTCGACGGCTGCCTGGAAATGAAGTACCAGGTAAGCCGCTTCTTCTTCCGGAAAAGTAAGATTATATTCGGTTTCTACCTCTTCAAGCGCAAGCATGACCATACTGAACATGTAGGGATACTTTTTCTTAATTTCACTAAGCAGCGGATTTTGGATCGTGAACCCAAACCGGATTCGGCTGATCGTCGGTTCCATATGAGTATGAAGCCCAGCCATTAACGTCTGATCGGCAGAAAAATCAACCAGCGTAAGCTTCTGTAATTTTGATGTCAATGCATCAACGATTTCCGTTACCCCGGATCCCTTTTCTTGTTTGAATGGATGGTGGGTTCCTTTGCTGCTTAATAAATGTAACGCAAAATACACCCGTTCTTCCTCTGGAAACTGCATCTTGAGAGTCCGTTCCAACCGCTTCAAAAACCAGGTCGCTATCCCGTATTCTTCTGTCTCTGCAACATCAGCTCCCTCGGCGCTTTCCAGCTGAATCGGCGCACGCTGGGCCGTGCGTTTGATCATGACTAAGGCATGAATCAGGAGACTTTCGAAATCTCCATTTCCCGTAAGTACGGAAAAATGGTGCTGCATTTCCTTGAGAAACTGACGGACGGTGTTCACCTCAAACGGAGGAAACAAGTTTATTATCTCCTTATTTTTCCCCTTACTAGAGGAGACAAGTTCCGGGAGACGAGCTAACGCATTCCGTTTCTGCAGCTCCCCGCCCTCGATGATATGACCGAGGCGCTGTCTGGAGATCAACGCAAGGTCAAACCGTTCAAGCCAGCGGGCAATCAAGGCTAAATCATTTTTGATTACATTTTTATTGACGTAATACGTATCAGCCAATTGCGTCAAGGTGACAGGCCGGTCATTGACCAGCAAATGGTAGGTTATTTCAAGCAGGCGGTCTTCGGAAGACTTTGTTTCCGAGCGGTAAAGCTGGTCAAACAACTGAGACTTCTCGTCTTGTTTAATAGATAAGCGGACGCCAAGTCCAGGCTTACGGATAAGTGAAGCGGCTGGATAGGCTTGCAAAAAATCCTCCACTGCTTTCATATCATTGCGCACGGTTTTTTCTGAACAATCAAGTTCAGCCGCAAGTTCCTTCACCTGCTTGTATCCGCCGGAGTGCAACGCTAAGATTCGTATCAATTCTTTTTGTCTATCGTTCATGCCAACCACCTGCTGCCTTCCTTTGAAATCATTTTCATTCTACCCCATAGCAAGGCAATCAACAAATGACAGTCTCTTCATCTATCAAAAAATGATCATTATCGTCATAAAAACAAATTTAAGTATGACACTATATAACAAATGTGTTATACTAAATTGCAAATCCGATATGGAGGAGATAAAAATTGACTAAGCAGCCGTACATTCGTTGGTTTGAAGAAATCCACAAGGAAGACATTCCCCTCGTAGGTGGCAAAGGTGCTAACCTGGGTGAATTGATAAACGGAGGTGTCAAGGTCCCTCCTGGTTTTTGTGTCACTGCTAAAGCATACAGTGACTTTATTGCAGAGCGTAACTTGGATAAGTACATACTCGAGTTGATCAACGGGCTGGATATTGAAAATCATGAACAGCTTCAAATCACGAGTGCTGAAATCCGAAACTTGATCCTAAAAACAGATATTTTAGAGCCGATCGACAAGGAAATCCGTGAGGCATACGCACAATTTCAACAGAATCTTCAAGTGGATGACCTGTATGTAGCGGTCCGGAGTTCTGCCACAGCCGAGGATTTACCGGAAGCTTCCTTCGCTGGACAGCAGGATACTTACCTTGAAATTGAAGGAATTGCAGAAGTCATTCACCACATAAAAAAATGCTGGGCCTCTCTATGGACGGCACGTGCGATCTACTATCGTGAAAAACAGCATTTCGACCACTTTGATGTCGCGTTATCCGCTGTCGTTCAGAAAATGGTGAACAGTAAAAAAGCAGGAGTTTTGTTCACCTCGAATCCGATAACAGAAGACCATAACCAAATGATGATCAATGCCAGCTGGGGATTGGGTGAATCCGTGGTATCAGGTATGGTTTCTCCGGATGAATACATCGTTGATAAAAGAGACAACAAGGTAATCGAAAAACATATTGCCACGAAAAACTTTTTGATCGTGAAGAATGAAAAGTCCGTTGGAACTACCAAAGTTGCTGTTAAGGAATTTTTAGGGGAGGATCTCGTAACCGAACAGTGCCTGACGGAAACCGAAATCGACCAGCTCTCCACCGATGCCCTTCGTATTGAAAGGTTATACAACTCCCCGCAGGATATTGAGTGGGCGATAGATAGCGACACAAATGAACTATATATTCTACAGGCACGGCCGATCACCACATTAAAAGAGGAGGAAACAAATGTGATAGAACAAGCGCAAGCTGAATCAAATCGAGTATCACTATTACGTGGACTGGCTGCTTCTCCAGGAACGGGGAGTGGAAAGGTAAGAAAGATTAAAGATATCACGGAGATTTCCAAGGTGGAAGATGGGGATATTTTAGTTACCATCATGACGAATCCCGATATGATGCCTGCCATGAAAAAAGCAGCAGCTGTGGTTACAAATGAAGGTGGACGAACGTGCCACGCAGCCATCGTGTCACGGGAATTCGGCATCCCTTGTATCGTCGGATCAAACAACGCAACTGAAGTGCTGGCAGAAGGAATGGAAGTAACCGTTGATGCGACCCGTGGTGTAGTCTATCAGGGAATTATGGAAGAAAAACAAGAAACCAAGAATGATAGAAACATAGAATCATCTTCAAGCGAGCAAGTCAACCTGCACCAACTGGCCCCAATTACGGGCACGAAAGTTTATATGAACCTTGGGGAGCCTGATTTAATCGGCAAGTACAAGAATCTCCCTTTTGACGGAATCGGTTTGATGCGTACGGAGTTCATTTTCACTCACCTGGTCGGTGCCCATCCGATGTACCTGTTAAAGAACGGTGAAGAAAAACAATTTATCGATAAAATGGCGGAGGGAATTACGAAAGTAGCCCAGGACATCTATCCAAAGCCAATCGTCGTTCGTCTAAGCGACTTCCGCTCGAATGAATTCAGGGGTTTAAAAGGCGGCGAGGAAGTTGAACCGATTGAAGCCAATCCAATGATCGGCTGGCGCGGGGTTTCCCGTTACATTTCCCCTGAATACGAGGAAGGTTTCCGTTTGGAATGCCGTGCCATTAAAAAAGTCCGCGACGAATACGGTTTAATCAATGTCTGGACGATGCTTCCTTTCGTCCGCACGACCTGGGAAGTAGAACGCGTCAAAGAAATCATGGCAGAGGAAGGTCTGAAGCAGGATCAGCAGTTCAAAATATGGATCATGGCAGAAGTACCATCTGTTATCTTTCAAGCTGAGGATTTCGCTCAGTTGGTCGACGGGTTCAGCATTGGAAGTAATGACCTGACCCAGTTGATCCTGGGGTCTGACCGTGATTCTGGCATTCTGAACACGATGGGATATTTCGATGAGCGCAACCCGGCAGTCAAACAAGCGATCAAAATGTTGATTCATGCCGCACATAAACATGATAAAACCGTCTCGATTTGCGGGCAGGGTCCATCTCTGTATCCTGAATTTACCGAATTCCTGATCCAGGAAGGGATTGATAGCGTAAGTATCAACCCGGATACGGTGGCCGATACAAGAAGGCTGGTAGCATCTGTTGAACAGCGCTTAATTTTGAATAAATTAAGATCTATATAATAGAAGAAACTAGTAAAGCGCCCATTATTTTGGGCGCTTTTTTCATTATTTAACGCACGGTTCTGCCTCTAGCAAAAGATCAACCAGGTGAACTGCATCCATGGTTTCCGTAGTACCTTCACGCTCGATTCCAAGCTTCATCTGCAATAGACACCCTGGATTGGTAGTAATAATAGATTCTGGCTGCGTACCGCAAACATCTTTCATTTTCACATCCAATATATTCATGGAATCCTCATAATTGACAATATTATAGATTCCAGCGGATCCACAGCAAAAGTCCGGCCTGTCCAATTCTTTCAACGTAATTCCGGGTACTTTTTTGATTAATTCCAGTGGTGGAGTTTTAACACTTTGCACATTGGTCATATGACAGGAAGGCTGATAGGTTACCGTACGGTTAATCGTTTTAGTGAATTCCAGCCCTTCCACTTCTACTAGAATCTGCGAGATATCTTTCACTTTTGAAACAAATCGCTTCGCTCGTCCGTACCAGTCGGACCCTTCATCAAATAAATGATGGTACTCGATCAAACGAGCGCCACAGCCTCCAGCATTGTTGATGATATAATCGACATCCTCTTCCTCAAATGCTTCGATATTACGTTTTGCCAATTCTCTGGAGTCGTCGATTTTACCTGAGTGCGCATGAAGAGCCCCGCAGCACGTCTGTTGTTCGGGCAGTAAGACTTCCAGCCCACTTCGCAGTAAGAGTTCAATGGTATTTTGATTGGTTTCAAAAAATACCCCGTCCATCACACAACCGGTAAAAAAAGCAACTTTAGCTGTCGCTGGCCCATCAGGTTTATAGTGGTTTACACGCTTTGCCCGCACTTTTGGGGAAGGTTGTTTCGGTATGACTTGTTCAAATTTATCTAAATGAAGGGGAGCTGCTTTTGTGATAGATAACCGGTTGGCAAGAGATTGCAGACCGGTTGTTTGATAAAACCAGGTTAAGTTTCCTAAGAAGTTCATCCAGTTTTCAGAGGGAAAGAATGACTCGAATAAAAAGTCCTCTATTTTACTTTGCTTCCCTGACGCGGAACGTTGGTCCTCTATGACTTCTTTGGCCCCTTCTAAAATCTGCCCATATTGGACATTGGTCGGACAAACAGTGGTACATGCCATGCAGCCCAGACACTTTTCAATCGGTTCTCGTAAATCTTCAACCGAGGCTTTATCTTCTGCCACCAGCTTTACCAAATTGATACGCCCTCTTGGCGAATGGGTTTCCCGTTCCATCGTTTCATAGGTCGGGCAGGCTGGCAGACAATAGCCGCATTGCACACAATCAAATGTTTTATCATAATTTATTTTTTCCTGAAGAGTCTGCACATCAATCATCCGTCAACACCAGCTTTTGCCCTTTTTCTGCAAATATCTTACCCGGATTCATGATATGGTTCGGATCCCAGCTGTCTTTGATCCGCTTCATCATTTCCACTCCGATGGCTCCTAGTTCATTTTCCATAAAAGGAGCTTTCATCGTACCGATTCCGTGCTCGCCGGATAAGATTCCGCCAAGGTCGATGGCTGCTTCAAAAATCGCTTCTACCGCTTGCTCTACCCGTCGCATTTCTTCCTGGTCTCGTTGATCGCATAAAATATTGGGATGTAGATTGCCATCGCCGGCATGCCCGAAAACGACTAGCTCTACGGAGTACTTTTCTTTGATTTCACTTAAGCGATCCATCATGTCTGGAATTTTACTGCGAGGTACGGTAGCATCTTCTGAAACTTTCGTAGGTTTGATTTTAGCGATGGCTGGAGAAACTTGTTTTCTAGATTTCCAGATTTGATCAGCCTCTTCTTTCGTTTTCGGAATAACAATATCCTTCGCACCGATTTCACTCATAATCTCCCGGACCAGCCCGGTTTCTATGTCGAGCGTCTGAGGGTGTCCATCGAGTTCAATGATAACGATGGCAGCAGCATCAATTGGAAGGCCAGCAGGCTGAAAGCTTTCGACAGCACGGATACAAGCCTGGTCCATGATTTCCATTTTAGATGGTAAAATTCCTGAAGTTAACACTTGGGATATCGCCTGGCCGGCAGTCCGAACCTCACCAAAAGCCACCATGATCGTCTGAGTCGCCTTCGGTTTCGGCACCAGCTTCAAAGTAGCTTCAGTTATAACGCCAAGGGTACCCTCTGATCCAACAATCAACTTTGTCAGGTCATAGCCCGTTACGTTTTTGATCGTCTGCCCTCCTGTTCGGATAATTTCCCCTTCCGGTGTCACCAATTCAAGCCCTAAAACATGGTCTTTAGTTACGCCATACTTAAGCCCGCGCGGTCCTCCTGAATTTTCTGCGAGATTGCCGCCGATTGTTGCGACATGGGCGCTGCTTGGATCAGGAGCATACATCAGTCCGTGTTTTTCCGCTTCTTTATTGATATTAGCAGTCAATACGCTGGGAGATACGTTGACGGTAAGGTCCTCTACGTGAAGATCAATATTTTCCGGCCACTGTGAGAGGTCGAGCACTATTCCTCCATGCACCGGCAACGGTCCGCCACTCAGACAGGTTCCCTGACCCCGGGGATAAACCGGCACCTTGTATCGGTTGGCGATGTGCATAACATGGACGACTTCTTCTTTACTTTTTGCTTGTACCACCACCTCAGGTAAATGCTCCCCGAAAGAAGCATCAAAACTATAACTATATCGGTCTGCTATATCGGTTAATATGCGTTGTTCGGGAATATAATCTTTTAAAGCCTGCAGCCAATCACTCATACCTCCACACTCCTACTGTCAAAATATTCTGTACCCTTATTGTATAATGAGTTGGTGACAGGTTTCCAATTTGCACATCCAAAACCAGACAGTTTTTGTCGAAGCTGCCTCTTTTTTCTCGCCATGTGTCGTTTTAGTCTATTTATATAGCTTCTGATCAAACGTTTGATCAACAAGCATTATTTAGGCAAAATCACGGACTGAGCTTCTTTCTTTTATAACCATATCACCTCTAATATCTAAAGTTACTGAAATAGTGCTAACCATGACAAATTGAAAAGTAAGCAAAGCACCTATATGTTGCAGAGCTTTGCTTGCTTTTAAGGAATGATTTACTTTTTCAGCGGCCTTAACACCAGCACGCCAGCTATCAGGTAAATACAATCGTCTTATTACCGTGAACAATGATTCTATCTTCCAGCTGCCAGGACACCGCTTGAGCAAGTACACTTCTCTCTACATGACGACCGGATGTTTTCAGATCCTCCGCTGTATAGCGGTGATCTACTTGCTGTACGTCTTGATGGATAATCGGACCTTCATCGAGATCATTGGTAACAAAGTGAGCAGTCGCCCCGATTAACTTGACGCCACGGTTAAATGCCCGCGCATAAGGATTAGCCCCTACAAATGCCGGTAAAAATGAATGATGGATGTTAATGATCTGATTTGGAAAGTGGGAAATAAAATTTGGGGAAAGAATTTGCATATATCTTGCCAGGACAATGAAGTCTACTTTCCCTTTCATCAATTCCAAAGCTTGCTGTTCAACCTGCGCCTTAGTTTCCTTCGTCACTGGAAGATAATAATAAGGGATACCATAAGACTCGACTTCCTCTTTCAAATCCGGGTGATTGCTAATAACCATCGGAATGTCTACCGGAAGTTCGTTTGACCGCCATCGCCAGATCAGCTCCATCAGGCAATGGTCCATTTTTGAAACAAAGATGGCCATTCGTTTTCGTTTTTTACTACTGTTTAACTGCCATTCCATAGGATATTCTTCGGCTAACCCATGTATGTCCTCATTTATTTTCTCAAAAGAATTATCATAGTCCTTCAATTCAAACTCAACTCGCATAAAAAAAATGCCATCCTGAGGATCTGTTGTATGCTGATCGAATGTAACGATATTTGCACAGTGATCAGCCAATATACTCGTTACATCTGAGATAATACCCGGTTTTTCCGGACAAGTAATTAATAACCTCGCTCGATAACTATTTCCATTTGTATTCACTGTACTTCCTCCTTAGATAAATTGTTTTAAAGATTGCAAGTATTACCATTTTCTGCATACAAAAAAGGACAGAAAAAGGTAGTGTTCTACCCTTCTCTGTCCTTTCACCTGAGAGTTTAAGCTTCATTATACATACGAAGTCTTCCCCTTTGGTGGCGTAAATCATTCATACGCGCTCTCCAGAGATGCGTCACGCTGCAGTTCTTTATACCTGAGAGATTGGCTCCAAGGGTTATTTTTGGAATTTGCTCCTTCGGCGGCAGCTTCATCCTGCCTCTCCTACAACGATCATCCGCTTTTTAAATTTTAATTATTTTCAGATTAATCGGTTGACAAGAGAATGTCAAGCTGCATGTAAGCGTTAGCATTATTCCGGTGAGCCTTTACTCTTATTGTTTTCGTTTAAGCAAAAGAAACGCTAACAGACTTCCTATTCTGGTAAATGTAAAAATCCGTTTTAAAGAGAGTGAAGATTAACATTATGGTCCTGTTCAATGATTGTCATCTGTAGAAATTGGTAGAGGTATATCCTCATATCATTTGCTGCCATTTCTGCTTATTGAGGATAGTTAAGGTTTAAAAATTGATGTAACGTTCATAGTAGAAAAAAAGTAAAAGAGTAGCGGTTAATATGACTCATAAATTAATTGACCCCGGAGCCCTCCAAATATTAGAGGGCTCCGGGGTAGCTTTTACTTAAACTCTTTATCCAAGGCTTTCACGATTTCCTTAAGCGACCTTCCCATACTCGCTTCCACAGCTGCCAGATAAGCACCTTCCAAAACAGGCGCTTCCGCCAGTTGAACATTTTCCAGTTCCAACATTTCAATTGCTATTTCAGCATTCATTTTTGCACTTCCTAAATCATACAATACGATTACACCCTGATCATTATGGACATTCTGGATGGCGGCCTGGATTTTCTCAAGACTGGTGCCAATTTCCCCATCTTCCAGCCCGCCTGCCGCTACAACAGTAACCTCTCCTACTGCCTGGTCCACGATATCTTTTATGCCTTCGGCTACTTTCTCACTGTGAGAAATAATTACAATCCCTACACTTGCCATATGTTTATCCTTCCTCCTCAATCGTATCTGCCAGTGCATTGAATATATAATAGGAAGAAACTGATCCAGGATCCAAGTGTCCTTTGGAACGCTCTTTCAAATAAGCAGCCCTTCCTTTGGTGGCCACGATATCTTTAGTAGCTTCCATGGCTGACTTGGCGCGATCACGAATAAGCCCGGCGTCAAAGTCCTCAGCTTTTTTCAAATGGTCTGCCACAGGTGACCAGACATCGATCATCGTTTTTTCTCCTTCTTCTGCTTTGCCGCGTTGTTTGATGCCCGCTACTGAATCTTCCAACGCTTTAACAAAAACTTCATACGATACAGTATCTTCACCTTTGACTGCCATCGACATTTTCAAAAATGCAGTGCCGAACAATGGACCGGAAGCTCCTCCTACTTTTGACATCAACGTCATCGCTGCGTCTTTCCATACGTCTGCGACTTGCTCATAAGCAGACCCTTCTATTTTTTTGATGACCTCATCAAAACCTCTGGCCATATTGATGCCATGGTCCCCGTCTCCGATTGCCTGGTCTAATTCAGATAAATAATCTTTATTTTCCTGGATTTTTTCATTACTTTTCGAAAGCCAATTCAATGCTTGTTCGACTGTGAATCTCATAAGTTTCCCCTCCTATCATCAAACTCGAAATGCCGGCGCATTCGATGGGCTGTCCAGTAATTCTTTCATTTCGTCGTCCAATTTCAATAAAGTCACGGAGCACCCCGCCATTTCCAAGGAAGTCATGTACTCACCGACGAATGTTTTATAGGTCTTTACCCCTTTTCCCTGCAAAATTTCCTGAACTTTTCGATTGACCAGATGAAGTTCCATTTCAGGAGTCGCCCCGAGTCCATTCACCATTACAGCTACTTCGTCTGATTCTGACAACTTCAGGTCTTCCAGAACATGATTCGTGAGTTCAGTTGCGATTTCATCGGCTGAAGCGAGTGGTTTCCGTTCTATACCTGGCTCCCCATGGATACCGATGCCAACTTCCATTTCACCTTCTCCCAGTTCAAAACTAGGATTACCTGATGCCGGCATAACGCATGGGCTCAACGCAACGCCCATCGTGCGCACATTAGCAATCACTTTTTCAGCGGCATTTTTCACTTCCTCCAGTGAAGCACCTGCCTCCGCCATCGCACCGGCAATTTTATGGACAAAAATCGTGCCGGCAACTCCACGGCGCCCCTCCACATCATCGATAGAGACATCGTCATTGACGACGACCTGTGCCACATCAATTCCTTCTGCTTCGGCAAGCTCTGCTGCCATATCAAAATTCATTACGTCGCCGGTGTAATTTTTGATGACGAGCAACACCCCGGAACCCCCATTGACTGCCTTGATCGCTTCAAATACCTGATCCGGTGTCGGAGAAGTGAATACTTCGCCAGCAACGGCGGCATCAAGCATCCCCTTTCCTATGTATCCGGCATGGGCTGGTTCATGGCCGCTGCCTCCACCGCTGACAATGCCTACCTTATTTTGAACAGGAGCGTCTTTTTTTGTTACAACGTTAGTATCAGGAATCCGCTTGATTTGGTCCGGGTATGCGGCAACTACTCCATCCAGCATTTCGGTTACAACTTGATTCGGATCGTTGATGATTTTTTTCATAAATAGCCCCTCCTATTTAATCAGGCACCTCTTGTTAGCAAAAGGTGCCTGTCATTATTGATTTACTTAAATTCACGTGTTGCCGCTACAGCTTTTTTCCATCCATTATAAAGTTCTTCCTGCTTGCTTTCTTCCATTTCTCCTTTAAAGGTGCGGTCATTTTTCCACTGCTGCTTGATTTCGTCTTTATCTTTCCAGTAACCGACTGCCAGACCAGCCAGGTAGGCTGAACCAAGTGCTGTCGTCTCCTGAACGACCGGACGCTCGACCGGTACGCCGAGAATGTCGCTTTGGAACTGCATCAGGAAGTTATTTTTAACCGCCCCGCCATCCACGCGTAATGCTTTCAAGTCGATTTCAGAGTCAGCGATCATTGCATCCAGTACATCTCTTGTCTGGTAAGCGAGTGATTCCAAAGTTGCGCGGACAAAATGTTCTTTTGAAGTACCACGCGTTAACCCGAACACCGCGCCACGGGCATCAGAATCCCAGTAAGGAGTACCAAGTCCGACAAACGCTGGCACCAGGTAGACACCATCCGTGGAATCGACAGATGTAGCCAGGTTTTCTGTTTCCGGTGCACTGTTGATCAGCTTCAGACCGTCACGCAGCCACTGGATCGCTGAACCGGCGACAAAGATACTTCCTTCCAGTGCATATTCTACTTTTCCATCCAATCCCCATGCTAATGTGGTCAACAGGCCATGCTCGGATTTCACGCCTTTATCGCCCGTATTCATCAGCATGAAACAGCCCGTTCCGTAAGTATTTTTCGCCATCCCTTCATCAAAACATGCCTGGCCGAACAACGCCGCCTGTTGGTCACCGGCGATACCGGCAATTGGTACTTCGTGGCCGAAGAAATGATAGTCGACTGTTTTTCCATAGACCTCAGAAGACTGTTTCACTTCAGGAAGCATGCTCTTTGGCACATCTAAAATATCAAGCAGCTCATCGTCCCATTTCAAATCATAGATATTGAACATCAGCGTACGGGATGCATTGGAATAATCGGTGATATGAACCTTACCGCCAGTAAGCTTATAGACGAGCCACGTATCTATCGTTCCGAACATCAGGTCACCGTTGTCCGCTTTTTCACGCGCTCCTTCAACATTATCCAGTATCCATTTTACCTTTGTCCCGGAAAAATAAGGGTCAAGCAGCAGTCCTGTTTTGTCGCGGAACAGGTCATTATGGCCTTGTTCCCGTAAGTCTTTACATATTCCTTCTGTCTGTCGAGATTGCCAGACGATTGCTTTATAGATCGGCTTGCCCGTGTTTTTATCCCAGACAACCGTCGTTTCACGCTGATTCGTGATGCCGATACCAGCAACCTGGCTCGGTTCGATATCTGTTTTTCTTAACACATCAGCGATACAAGCGAGCACGGACGTCCAGATTTCGTTCGCATCATGCTCAACCCAGCCCGGCTTTGGGAAAAATTGTTCGAATTCCTTTTGTCCGGTACCTACAATAGTTCCAGCTTCATCAAATAGAATCGCGCGTGAACTTGTTGTCCCCTGATCGATTGATAAAATGTACTTTTTTTCCATAACCTATCTCTCCCCTTTATTAATTTAGCTGGCTGACACTTTTTTCGACACGGTCGGCTGCAGTTTCTTCCTCTTTCAGCTCAGACATCGCAGCTCCCACGAGAATCACAGCCATTATTGCACTCATTACCCAGAATATTAATGAAAATTCCCCTAAGAACATGGCCTGGTAGAATACCGCACCATAGATACCGCCGATGGCCGGCCCGACTACCGGAACCCAGGCATAGGTCCAATCCGAACCGCCTTTACCCGGAATAGGCAGGAACGCGTGCGCAAGTCTCGGTCCAAGGTCACGAGCCGGGTTAATCGCATACCCAGTCGCCCCGCCGAGAGACATACCAATCGCCACGATCAAAGCACCGACAATCATCGGGTTTAACCCATCAGTGAACTGATTGGCCCCAATGAACATCAGACCCATCACCAAAACGAACGTACCGACAATTTCACTGACCAGGTTGGAAAAAGGACTTCGCACTGCCGGGTCTGTAGAAAATACGGCCAACTTGGCACCCTGATCTTCTGTCTTCTTCCAATGCGGAAGATAGTTAAAAAATACAATAACCCCGCCAATAAATGCACCAATCATTTGCGCTGTAATATACATTGGAACTTTTGCCCACGGGAATTCTCCCACGGCAGCAAACCCCAGCGTGACTGCCGGGTTGATATGAGCACCCGAGAACTGTCCGACCGCATAAACCGCCATCGCAACAGCCAGTCCCCAGGCAATCGTGATGACTACCCATCCCGATCCTTCAGCCTTAGAATCCTTTAAAACGACACCTCCCACAACACCTCCGCCAAAAATAATCAAAATCATCGTACCTATGATTTCTGCTAAAAACTCAGACATTCCTGCACACTCCTTTTTAAGTTGGATTTAACGGGAACAAAAAAAGACCCACACTTCCAGCACGCACTTTCCCCAAGGAAAAGTACTTGCTCAGTGTGAGTCTCCATGTCTCCGTCACGTAGTTAACTTGTATCTATTAACCTAAACTATTATGAAAGCGGTGTCAATGGTATTAACAGAAAAGTTTCAGCCTTGTAACCTTCTTTTAATAATTGAAAGATTACTATAATGGTCGAGGACTGCGGATATGGGCATTTAGAAATAAGCGGCTTCTCAACATGTGCGCAAGTGGTTAAATATACAGTAATTGGATATCCTAACCTAGACTCACTCAGTTACATAGGAGGAATTTTGTATGTCGAATAAAAAGAAAGAAATACAACCGAAGCAGCATGTCAACGGCGGCATTCCGGTTAATGGATAGACACCCCGGGACATCCATTATCTGGATGTCCCGGGGTGTCACTAATATATAATAATCCCTTTAGTAACAGACAAGCTTTGATAAGCTGACATCGCTTCTGGTATTTCTGCTAGTTTAAAGTAGTGGCTGATCATAGGTTCTACATCTATCTTTTTCTGTGCTAATAGTGAAATAGCTTTACGGTGTGTATCAGGATTGATAAATGACCCTTTTATAGTCAGTTCCTTAGAAAAAATTTCAAAGGGGCTGACTTCAATTTTCGCATCAGGGGAGGACACTCCAAAAAGCAATACCCGTCCTCCTTTTCCAGCTGAATAAACTGCTTGCTGCATTGTTTCTTGTAATCCTACGCATTCAACCACAATATCAAATCCGCCTTGACCAATTTCTTCTCCTGGACGAACGACGTTAGTGGCACCAAAGTTCTTTATTGCAGCATGTTTC
Organism: Halobacillus sp. B23F22_5; assembly: GCF_043497085.1. Classification (NCBI taxonomy): domain Bacteria; kingdom Bacillati; phylum Bacillota; class Bacilli; order Caryophanales; family Bacillaceae; genus Halobacillus; species Halobacillus sp. B23F22_5. The sequence goes on from NZ_JBIEKI010000003.1 coordinate 286,043, forward strand.
TGCTCATCGGGTTCACTCACAAGAATTGGAGAAGCTCCGTACATACCAATCGTTTGCAGCATCATTTGGCCGATATAGCCGCCACCTATAATTAATACGGAATCTCCCGGTCTAATTTGTAACTGCTCGACACCATGGAGCACGCAGCCAAGCGGTTCTACCATTGCCCCTTCGCCAAACGAAAGCGAATTCGGAAGCAAATAACAATTCTGTGCAGGTACGACGATATATTCTGCCATGCCGCCATCCTGTGTCATTCCTACTGCTTCTAAGTTCTCGCACAGATGTTTTCTTCCGTCTTGACAATGCCGGCACTCACCACAATACATATTAGGGTCGACGGAAACTCGGTCGCCTTGTCGGAATGAGGTCACGTCACTTCCGACCGATATTACCTCACCTGCAAGTTCATGGCCTAAGACCACTGGCGTTGGTACCTCAGCGGAGCCAGGGTTTCCGTGATAAATATGTTGATCTGTACCGCAAATGCCACAGGCTTTCACTTTTATCAACACTTCTCTCTCATTAGGATTTGGTATCTCTATTTCCTTTAGCTCCATCGAATGCTTATCCATCAGGACAGCTGCCTTCATAACTCATACCTCCTCTATCACACTTTGACTATTGATGGCGCTCACCTGCAACTCATTCAATGGCAAAGGCTCATCTTCTAAATGTCTAAGTGCTACCTTTTTCCTCTCTCCTGGGAGTAAATCGAAATAATTGTCACTAATGCTCACCTTATCTAATGGAACTTCCAGCTTTATAAATCTCGCGAAGCCATCAGTAGAAACCTCTACTTCCTGTTTCTCACGATCAATACTAACTGTAAGATTCACTTGAGGAAATTTCATCTCCTTATGATCTCGAAGATAATAAAAGTTCTCTTCTGCCTCACCGCTGGCTGACCTTAACCGAATGACGACAGCTTCAGGCGAACACTTTTTTAGTATCTCTTCCTCCGTCCGGGATGCCAGCTGATGCGATTGATTTTCCCTTATATGTACATCTAATTTTTCTGAGTAGATCAATCCTTTTTCAAAATGATGCACTTCAAAAATCAGCTGATCCTTCCAGTTGCATAAAGTATCATTTACACCCCAAAGGCTCAAAACGCCTTCTTCCGCTTGATGATCTACTGTAAACAATAACGGTTGATTGAACTTCCGAGCATAATAATAAGAGGCTTTCGGCAATAAGTAATAGTCGATCATCGACCAGCTTGTCCCGGGCCAGCAGTCATTGAGCTGCCAAATAAGCGCCCCGCTCGTCTCTGGTTTATTTCTGCGATAGTGTTCAACGCCACATTTCAGTCCTTCTGCCTGAGTTAACATCGAATAATTCATATATTCCTCGATATCCCGGGGGACTCCAGTAAAACCTTCCATTAATAGAATGCCTTTTTGATGATGATAATCCTTATTTCGATAGGCCATTTCATCACTGCTCCAGTAAAAGGTGTTTTCAGGAAGATTGTTCTCCAATGTATATCGATTAGCGGATGCATGCATGCCAAACTCACTGCTGAATCTAGTTTTATCCTTCTTATAATTTTTAAAAGAAATGCCTTCGATACTATAATCCTGAGACGGGATTTCCCCAAACTTCCTTGGCTCCACATTTCCATGCCATACCTGCCAGTTATGTCGATCCCCAACCTCCTCATCGTTATGATCATTTCCTCCGAACGGGGAGCTTGGCCAGTAAAAACGACTCTTGTCCAATTCCTCTAGCAGGCTTGGAATCAAATGATGATATATTTTTTCTCCATAAAACGGTGTTTCAATTCGACCTGCAGCCTTTTCGACCTCATATAACCAATCATTTTCATTATTGCCGCACCAAACAGCTATACTTGGATGATTTCGTAGTTGCTTAATAACCGCCGTCACTTCTTCCCTGACATTATTCATATAATCACGGTTATAGTCTGGATAGAGCGCACAAGCAAACATGAAATCCTGCCAGACTAAAATACCCTGGCGGTCACATTCCTGATAAAAAACTTCCTTCTCATAAATACCGCCTCCCCACACACGCAGCATATTCATATTCCCTTCTCTTGCTAAACTGACCAAATGTTTATACCGCGAGTCAGGTGCAGAGCCAACAAAGCTGTCGATTGGAATCCAATTAGCTCCCTTGGCAAAAATCTCGACCCCATTCAAGACAAAGGTAAAGCGGGATGACCCATCCTTTGCTTCTTGTTTCACCTTTATTTCTCTTATTCCAACATTTGCACTATAGCTATCGATCTGTTGACCATCTTCGAGCAATTCCACTTCTAAGCTATAAAGAAATGGTTCTCCTAAATCATGGGACCACCATAATTTTGGTTGATCAACCTGAAACGAAAGCAATGTCTTTTCCCCTGTTACTTTTTCCTTCTTGGTTATTCGCTCTCCGTCACCTGCCAAAACTGCTTGTACGGTTAAAAGAGCATCAGGATTGAATAATGTCGTGTCAATGTCAACTTGCACCCGTGCATGATCCTCTGTAATTTCAAGGGTTTTTGCAAATACACTATCAATTTTAGCGACTTTTTTCTTTTCCAAGCGGACATCTTTCCAAATACCAGCTGTAAGGATCTGCGGACCCCAGTCCCAGCCGAAATGATACTGTGCTTTTCGCGCCCAGATCCTGTCTTTCCCGAAGCCTGCCCAGTAATTCTTTTCTTTTCCTTTCAAACGTTCTGAAACTGAATCAAATTTGACAGCAAGAATATTTTTCCTATCTAAGACCTCCCTGGTTACATCAAAGGTATGAGGAATAAACATATTCTCTGTCGACCCTATCTCCAATCCGTTCAGATAGATAGTCGCATAGGTATCCAGCCCTTCGAACGTCAACTCAAGAATTTCATCTGTTTGCAGCTTCTTTTTATTAAATTCAAACTCTGTACGATACCACCAGACCTTCTCCTCCACCCACTTGGACTTCAGATCGTTATGGCCGAAAAACGGATCCTCGATCACCCCCTTTTCTAACAATGTTGAGTGCACGTCTCCCGGGACTCTTGTCTGCATCCAAAAATGATCGATATAGTCAGGAGAAGCAATGTCCAGATCCGTAGCTTCACCAATATCAAAGTAATTTAGCTTCCATTTATCCTGTATAAGCAAACTTTTACCTCCCAGCAAAGGTAAAAAGGTCCGCTACTTAATTAAAAGCAGGGACCGTTTCACCACTATTTATTATTTCAACACAAACTGCATGCCATCTTTAAAGTTCTTACTGAAGATAATGAACAATATCAGAATAGGCAGCGTCAGTAATACAGACGCGGCATACATTGGACCTGGATAGCCGCCATATGGACCAAACATCTGCGCCAATAATACATTCAAGGTCAGCATCGATTCACTATTGACCACTAACATGTCCCATAGCAATTCGACCCATCTTTCCATGAACAGGAACAAGAAAATTATGGTCGTAACCGACTTCGACATTGGAAGTACGACATGCCAGAGCGTTTTCCATATACCAGCCCCATCAATTTTCGCTGCTTCTAGCATTTCATCGGGTAGGCCCCGGAAAAAGTTCGTATACATGAAAATTGCCCATAGATTGACGGCTTTTGGTAATATCATCGCCCAGTAGGTATCATACATCCCGAAGTAACGAACGATCAGAAACAGAGGGATCAACAGAATGACCGCTGGATAGAACATTTGAAACAAAATAACATTATTGAGGAACCGTCTCCCTTTGAATTTCAGCTTCGATAAGGAAAAGCCAACCATCAGCGCTGTTACCAGCATTAATATGCTGGAGGCGAGCGTAACGAATACACTATTGAAAAAGGCGCGCAGCCATGGTCTGGCATTAGCGTCAGCTCCACCACTAAACAACCACTCATAAGACCGCAACGTCAATTCAGTCGGAATAATTCTTCTGTCCACCTGATCCCAGGGGGCAAGTGAACCCAGTACCATATAGATGTACGGGAACACCATGACCAGTAATACAGAGCTGGCAAGAAGATATAATAATGTGATTCTCAGCTTGTTATTCCCAACCATGTTTAGCACCCCACATTTCTAATATCTTACGAAAAACAAGAATCGAAGCGAACGTTACGATGGAGTTGATGACCGCAATGGCAGTACCATAACCCGCATGTAACCGTTCAAAAGCCTGGTTGTAAATCTCCAGTTGCCATGTATGCGTAGCAAAATCCGGTCCTCCGCCTGTTAGTACGTATGGCTCCGTAAAAATACCGAACATCAGACCTACTGCTAGTATGGTTACCGTGTAAAAAGATGGGTAAAGCATTGGTACGGTGACATACCAGAAGCGCTTCCATCCAACGGCTCCATCCATTTTGGCCGCTTCGTACACTTCTTTTGGAATACTTTCCAAACCCGCCACAAACAACAAGGCATAGTATCCCATGAACTTCCAGGCCATCATCATCGCAATAATCAATGGCGCCAATATAGGTGAGCCCAGCCAGTTGATATCAAGGCCGAATGAGTTTCTCAACCAAATATTGAACGGACTGTTATAAGATAAAATACCGTTGATAACAATCGCCGATGCTACCCCTGAAGCAAGATAAGGAAGGAAGAAAGCAACGGAAAATAAACCCTTGAATTTAGGTAAGGCGCTGATAATTATAGCTAAAAACAGCGCTCCTCCCACCACAATAGGTACAAACATAGCAAGGAATTTATAAGTGACAAAAAATGCAGCCCTTACACTTTCACTAAAAAAGGCATCGATGAAATTTTGAATACCAACAAATTCATAGTCTGGTGAAATTAAATTCCAGTTAGTAAATGCAAGATAGGTCGCCCACAAGAGCGGAAATAAGAAAAATATAGCTGAGTATATAAGGTATGGGCTGGCAAATAACCAACCCATCCTTGCATTGCTTTTATCCATTTACTTCAACACCCCGTTGATGGCTTCCTTCATATCCTTCCATGCTTGCTCAGGGTCTTTTTCACCTTTTATGACAGGTACTAACGCTTCAGAGCCAATAAACTTCTGAACATCTACAGTTTTCGGATTATCCATCGGAGGCACTGCATTCGGAATATTCTCCGCATACTTCACCAGCTCAGGATTCTCTTCTAAATAACTTGCGAATGCTTCATTTTCAGATAAATCATCACGAGCTGGCGGCAGGTTCGTTTGCTTGAACCATGCCAAGTCATGCTCAGCATCGCTATATACCCATTTCACAAAATCAAAAGCTGCCTGCTGTTGTTCTTTGGTAGCGGAAGCGTAAATAGACAACCCTTTGGTATCAGCAAATGTTTTTGCATCTTCTGGTGATACTCCATCTGGTACAGGAGGCATAGACAGTTCATATGTTTCACCCAATTTCATTTTAGGGAATTTTTCCGCCCAGTAAGAGAATGTCCATGGGCCGATATCCATCATCACTGTCTGGCCAGTTTCAAAAGGATCCGTTGCTTCACGTGTCAATAGCATGTTATTCTCACTCAAATTTTTCATCAGGTCAAGCGTTGCAATACCAGCTTCGTCGTCAGCGATCAAATCAGATCCTTGTACAAAGTTATTTCCTTCTGACGCTGCATTGTAAAGCATGAAGAAATCAAACCATCTTGCCCACCATGTCGTTTTCACAAGATCAGCTCTAGCCCATAAAAATTTATCCGGATATTGTTCTTTTAATTTTTTACCGACTTCCAGCACCTCACTATGCGTCTTAGGTACCTCGTCAATACCAAGTTCCTTCAGAATATCTGTTCTCCAGCCAAATAGCATAGCGTTAGAATAGATCGGCAATACATATTGATGGTCATCGGCAAATTTCCAGCTTTTAATCGTTTCTGTCATCTGACGGTTTTTGATCAGTTCTTTATAGCCTTCGAACTCATCTAAAGGAACAATAGCACTGCTTTCGGCTAATTGAGCTGCAAATCCGCGAGATATATTTTCAGAAATTACCGGTGCATTCCCTGCGGCTATTGCTGATTGAATGCCGGCTTCCGATGAAGGGCTTTCCGGCATTGGGGAGACATCAATCGTGACATCTTTGTTTTCCTCCATGTACTTCTCCGCCATATCGGACCAGAACGCTTCCTGTGGCGGGTTAGGGGCAGACCAAAATTTAATTTCCACTTTTCCGTCCGAGTTGCTCTCCTCGCCTGATTGACACCCCGCAGCAAACACCATCACTAACAGCATGATTACTAAATTCCGTATATGCTTTCCCATTTTTTCACCCTCCATTATTTGAGTATGCTAAGCTTCAAATCTTGAAAACGGATCCGGAATGATAGCCTTGTGAGCTTCCGCATCGCTGACACCAACATAAAGTTCTGCTTGGTTATTTTTCAAACGCACTAAACCACCGCTGAATAGCACGTCTTTCAAATCGGGACGTTTCGAATCACCTGCTGGGAAATCATCACGGACACCGATTATTTCCATATCTGAGAATTCATTCTTATCTGGCTCATATAGAAAAATAATAGGATAGTAGTGGCGATCTCCCTGTTGATCAAACTGGGAGATGTGCCCAAGTCCAGCGATCCTGCCATTCGCTAAAATATGAATCTCATTGGCTCCGCCCCATTCCTCATCGAGGAAATGTTCCTTGATCAAAGGAGCTGATGTTAAGAGAGTTTCATCTAATTCGTCCAGATTGTTTATAGAGGTAAAACCTATTTTCCCTCGCCCGCCTCTTTCTCCTTGTGGACGGGTGAAGACGCCCACTCCTCCACCTTGCAATTCGACCAGGCGAACATCCTTCATTCCATCCGGTCCGATTGCAAACCTTTCCAGGTCTTCAATATCTTTACCTTTATAAAAGACTGTGCGCCACATCAAAGCATCTTCTTTTTCAAGATGAGGGAAAATCTCCACACCCCCGAAAACAAGTTGCCCATGTATCCGTGTAACGAAAGGATCCTGCAATTCAAAGCTCGGCATCCCTTCGGCCGGTTCCCATTTCCCATCTTTCTCTTTGAAAAAGACCACTTCAGAATGCTCGGTATCTCTTGCTTCGACACGGCCAGCAATGATAGAAACACCGTTATTTTCAAATGGAGCCGTGATATTATAAACATCTTTATCACCCACTCCTGTGAAATGGAGCTTCTCCGCATGTATATCAGGCTTTTCACTTCGATAACTTTTTAGTAGAGACTGAACGTTATAGGTCATCATGCACCCCCACTTTTTCGTAAGTCAATTTGGATAGTATGTCTTTCAAGCTTAGGTCTGCTACAGCCATAGATGTGTCTGCAACCCCGTAATAGATTCTTACGTTATCGCCCTCCACTGTAGCTCCACAAGTGAAAACAACGTTGCCAAAGAAACCATCCAATTCATAGTCTTCCTCTGGAGCAAGAATTGGTTCTTCTGTTTTCGCTAAGATTTTAGCTGGATTCTCAGAATCTAGCAGAACTGCCCCTAAGCAATAACGGTCATTTTTATCAGCTGCATGATAGATTTCGAGCCAACCTTGTTCCGTTTTAAACGGGACTGCTCCACCGCCTATTCTGCCATTATCCCAACCGTCTTCACTCAGACCCAGCAGGTATTGGTGATTCCCCCAATATTTAAGGTTGTCCGATTCTGCTATCCAGATTTCCGGACGTCCAATACCTTTAGGAACCGGGCGATGCAAAGTATAATACTTTCCACCAATTTTCTCCGGAAAAATCGCTACATCCTTATTTTCCGGATGGAGCATCAGGCCTAAGCGTTCATAATTGATAAAATCTTTCGTAGTTGCAAGCCCTACCCCGATACCTTCTGCGGAACAAGCGCTGTATTGGATGTAATACGTGTCAGCGATTTTTGTAACACGAGGATCTTCCACGCCCCATGATTCACGTTCTGTACCTGGATAAATGAACGGAGTGTCGTCGATGGTAAAATGATAGCCATCTTTACTTCTGGCAATCCGAATATAAGATAAGGAAGTCAGATAGGCTGCCCTTCGTGAATCTTTGTAAATAATTGTCCTCGGATCGGAAAAGTCATAACGGGGATCATCTTTTTTTATATCGATAATTTTTAGCTTTCCTTCTCTTCCTGAAAAATCAACGATTGGCGCTTTAACTACCTTCGAATCCTCGCTGATGGGGCGTTCTGCTACTCGAAGGAGTAGTAATACTTCGCCCTCGTACTCGGCTACCCCCGCATTAAACACACCAATAACTTCATGATTGTCGTGATAAGGTGTGACATCTTCTGGTGTAATGATTGGATTTTCTTTAAAACGATTTACCTTCATTCAGTATTTCCCCCAAGCTTTGCGTATTGGCAACACGCTTTATGTAACCCCTTACAAAAAATGAAAGCATAATTTCTTTCAGCTACATTAAATAAAAACAAGTAACATTACTTTTCCCTTTTGTAACTTTACTAAAATTACTTATTGGTATATAGTAACCTTACAAAGTATTATACACCTACATCATTTAATGTCAATATACGTTTTCTCTTTATTTTTACAGGTAATAAACATCGTCTTAATCACTATAAACAGAGTAATAACACGTCATTTTATTGTAAAGTTACAGTATAGGATTACTGCTTTCTGATAGAATAGACTCAGAAGGGTGAATAATGATGAAGAAAAAAGTAACGATGCAAGATATAGCGGACCATTTAAATATTTCTAAGAACTCGGTATCCCAGGCTTTTTCAGGTAAACCTGGTGTTGGAGAAGAGACCAGAAGACAAATTTTCCAAGTCGCAAAAAAACTAGGCTACCAATACACGAAAAAATCTAATGATAGCCCTGCAAACACTGGAAACATTGGATTGATAGCCTCTGATTTCGCATTTTCCATGACAAGCTTTTTTGGGGAGATCTATCTTAATGTCGAAGAAGAAGTAAGAAAAAATGGGAAAAACCTCTTGATCCAATCTATCAAAAAAGAGGAAAAAGAAAACCTCATCCTCCCTTCCTTCATAGAGAATCAACAAGTAGATGGGATTTTGATACTTTCTCATATAAGTAATGAATATATCCAGAAGGTTCTTGCCACAGGGATACCTACGGTTTTAATTGACCACCATCATCCAAACATCGAAGCTGACGCTATACTTACAAATAATCGATTTGGAAGCTATCTGGTTACTCAACACTTAGTAGAACTTGGCCACAAGGATATCGCTTTTGTTGGTGACACTTCTTTTTCACCGAGCTACCAGGAGCGCTGGGAAGGATATATGCTCGCATTGAAAGAGTTCGGGCTGGAGGCAAATTCTCATCTTATGTTCACGGATGCCAAAGAAGAAGAATTTATGATTAACAGCTTCATCCAACAACTTCCAGCACAGCCTACGGCATGGTTCTGTGTCAACGACGGACTTGGCTATCTGGTAACAAACGGGTTGAAACAACAAGGACTCAACGTTCCTGAAGATGCATCGGTCTGCAGTTTTGATAATGGGAAACTATCTCGGCTATCCAGTCCGAGCATCACTACCATGGATATCGATTTAGGTTTATACGGGAAAAAAGCAGTGGAGAAATTATTCTGGAGAATAGAAAATCCGGATGAACAGTATCAGGAAACGTTGTTGCCCGCAAAATTAATACAAAGAAAATCGACAAGTCATGCACCAAATCTTAAAAACTGTTAAAACAGGATAGACCTAAATTTAAAAGGGAGATTTCTTTAATGGATGAAAGAAAAAAATTCTCAGATAGCGAACTGGCACATATAATGGGTAATTATGATATGGGGAAATATTTGGACTCTGACTCCTTCACAGAAGGAAGAGTTCAAACGAATATCAGTATTCAAACGACAAAAGGACAGTTTGTTTTACGATATTACGAAAGCCGTTCTTTTGAATCGGTTTCTTTTGAAGTTCACTTACTCAGTTATTTAAAAGAGAGGAAATTTCCCTGTCCAAAACCTTTCCGTAATAAACAGGAAGACTTCATAGGTATTTATGATTCAAAACCTTACGTTGTTTTCGATTACTTAGAGGGTTATCACGTTCAAGAACCGAATCAAAAACAAAAGAAACAAGTGATTCAATCAGCTGCACAACTCCATAACCTCACTATGAACTATATACCAATATGTAAAGAGAGCCGATGGAATTACAATATTGAATTTTGTAAAAAACAGGCACAAGAAGTATCACATCGAATAAATACCAAAAACTCTAAAGCAAAATTTTCTTGGCTTGAAAATGAATTAAAAAATCTAAACCTCCCAAAATCATTACCTAAAGGAATCTGTCACGCAGACTTCGACTTTTCTAATATTCTCTTTAGAAACGAGGAATTTAACGCATTATTAGATTTTGATGATGCTAACTATACTTACTTATTGTTTGATTTAGTCAATCTAATTGAATCATGGGCATGGCGACATGATAAAGATGAAATATTAAATTTCAGAGAAGCGAAGAAGATTGTAGATGAATACAGGAAACATAGACTGTTGACAGAAGAGGAGACCCACCATTTGTTCGACGTCTATAAGTTAAGTATATTAATTGATTGTATTTGGCTTTTTGAACGAGGAGAAATAGATGACTTTTATGAAAAAAGAAAGATTAACTTTCTTGATCATATTGGAAGAGAGGCATTTTACAACAAACTATTCAGCTAAATACGAAAGCCCTGTAACAACCACAAATGATGCGGTTGTTACAGGGCTTTTAACGGTTTCCTTCTTATTGATGCCGCCTATTGTCGATTACAGAAATCAGGGGGTTGTAAAACCAAGTCGGATTTCCATGCTTTAAATTTTGACGCCTGACCATCCAGAAAATGGATGTCCCAGGTTGTCGTCTCACATTCTTATTAATATAATTTTTTTAGTGATTCCTTATCAAACGGCAATAAATCATCTACTCTGCCGTCATGCACTTTCTTCACCCATTCTGGGTCCATTAACAGTGAACGACCAATAGCTACAAGGTCAAACTCTTCCTTATCAAGCTTCTCCAATAGACCATCGAGGCTCGTAGTTTTCGCACCCTGGAAGCTGGTAATTTCCCCATCAAGTCCGACTGAACCAACAGAAATAACCGGCTTTCCAGTCAATTTCTTTGTCCAGCCTGCTAAATTAAGCTCCGATCCTTCAAATTCCCGCTCCCAGAAACGCCGGGTGGAGCAATGAAAAATATCTACTCCTGCATCAACAAGAGGCTGCAGAAAAGCATCCAGCTCCTCCGGTGACTTAGCAAGTTTGGCTTGGAAATCATTCATTTTCCATTGAGAGAACCGGAAAATGATTGGAAAGTCTGGTCCAACTTCACGCCTGCACGCTTCTATTATCTCCACTGCAAAACGTGTGCGCGCTACGAGGTCGCCGCCATAACGATCGGTACGTTGATTTGTTTGTTCCCAGAAAAACTGATCAATTAAATAGCCATGTGCACCATGGAGTTCTATCCCGTCAAAACCAATGCGTTTTGCGTCAGCTGCCGCCTGGGCGTATGCCTCGACGAGACCAGTAACCTCACTTTCAGTTAGTGGCTCAGTAACTTTATCACCATCCAGGTTTAATCCGGAAGGTCCTACAGGATTTGCTTCTTCATTTGGAAGGTCTCCCTTTTTACGTGTCATCCCGACGTGCCAAAGCTGAGGTACAATCTTGCCGCCTGCTTCATGAACATCCTTCACCACTTGTGCCCAGCCATTCAAGGCAGCTTCTCCATAAAAAACGGGAATACTTGCACCTGAAACAGAAGCCGGGTGATTGATTCCAGTTCCTTCCGTTACAATTAAACCGACATCATTTTCCGCTCGACGTCGATAATAGGCAGCCACATCTTCTCCTGGTATCCCACCTGGTGAAAACCCACGCGTCATCGGCGCCATGACCGTACGGTTGGGCAGGTTTAGTTTTTCACTTATAAATGGTCGAAATAACGCCTCGGTAGTTATGTTTGTATGACTCAAATCATTTCCTCCTCTATCTTAAACACACTACCTATTATTTCAAATTGGATAAATGAAGAAAAACTATCTGTTTGGAAGAACATTTTTCACCTGGCAGAACTTTCCCTTTTTCCATGTGCAATGCGGGACTTTCCTCTCAGAAAACTACTAGTTAAGACTCTGATAAATGCTAGTTTTGTTTGTTACAATACAAATAAGAAGACAGCAATAACCAGACCTCCCCCTACACTGGCCGCTGTCTTCTTAATTTTCTAATATAAATTAACCAATGTACCACCCAGTATTGATTATTCCTCCATATGCCCGTTGCTTTCCTTGATAATTGAGGTTACCCGGTCATAATCCTGTTCAGCCACATCCGCAATCAGCACTTGTTGCGTATGGTTACTACCAACTTCTCTCGGTGAAAAAGCACTTTGCAATAGTTCTGGCATTTCATCGTTGTCTTCAGGAAGTGGTTCCACGGTTACATTCTCTGCCCTTAACGCCTGCAGCTTCGCCCTTACCCCTTCCGCCTGGTCCTCATTTTGAAAATACGCCTGTATTCTTTTCATCATCAATAGCCTCCTGTACCTCGTTTACTACCTATCTTCCCCTTTTTATTGATCGTTAACAAAATTTTTTATATGGAAGTTTGGCATTGGTACAGTGATGGCGTACTGAATATGCGTTTTCAGACGTGATTAATGTGCTCTCAGCGGGAGATATGAGCTTTCGGACATGTTAAATGCTCCCTCAAAAGGAGTTATGCGCTTTCGGCTGTGAGAAATGCGCCTTCATCGAGCGTTATGCGCTTTCGGACGTGATTAATGCGCTCTCAACGGGCGTTATGCGCTTTCGGATGTGCAAAATGCGCCTTCATCGAGCGTTATGCGCTTTCGGACATGCAAAATGCGCCCTCAACGAGCGATATGCGCTTTCAGACAGGATTAATGCGCTCTCGCCCATTCTCCAGCCGAATCATTCATTTATTTCGTGCCACGTACGTATTAATCCATCCACCATCCGGTCGATTACAGCATCTTCTTCATCGTACTGATGATGGGAAAGAGGATTCCAGCTGGTCAACGCACCTCCTGCATTGACCTGGATATCTTCCGTAACCGCTGCATGGTATTGTTCATTCAGATTTTTCAGCGGGTAGGCGAGGATATCGTCTTTATCGTAAAAATTCAGCCATTCTCCCTTCACCTCTGGGTGATGGCGATCCATGTTAGGTGCAGGCACCTGAATCGGCAAGCCAAAACCTCCGAAGCGGAGCGACCACAAGGCCATAGGGCTGCCCATCGTATAGAAATTAGCCAGCGTCTCGCCGTTTTCCAGTGGTGTATTTTTAATGCGACGCCATGTCCGGGTACCGATATTCGACTGTTTCACTTGGAGATCGTAAAAATAGTTGCTGGCGATGACAGAGCCTAGACTATGGCTGATGACACATAACGGCGCGTCCGATCCAGCTTTTTCTTCTAAATTGCTCAAGGTTTCCGCTAACAGTTCATGAACTTTATCATAATTATTGTCATCCACAGTAGTAGGCTGATAAGCGATCGCATCGGCAAGGAATTCAACCGTAAATCGGCGCAGCCGCTGGTAATCGAGATCCGTATCCAATTGCACCCGCTCCCATAGTCGCTCTTGCTCCGTTGCGAATATTTCAGACCACCATACCGGCTCAAACACCAGTACTTCTTCCGCTCGGGCTCCAGCTCTTTTCTTGAACCGTTTTGTGATTTTTTGAATGATTTCAGCGGCAAAATTGTCACCTGGTGTCCCTGCACCATGTAATATCATTACTGCTATTTTATTTGTCATGGATTTGCCTCCTCTAATAGGGAGTTAGATTTAATTTCAAAAGTATAAGATGATTTTAACCGATTTACAGAGGTAAGGAAAAGTTGCGTTTATCATTTTGTAGTATGATGAAAAAGAATTGAATTAGAGGAGCTTAAGAAAATGTTACAAATGATAAAAACGCATATGATTGGATCCATAATCAGTTCAGGATTTTTTATAGGATTCTTTTATCTGTACAGGTTGTTGGTAGAGGGAGAAATCGACTTGTTAGCTGCCCCCTTTATTTTTCTTTTCGTTTTCCCCATCTACTTACTATTTGCCAGTCCGCTTGCAATCATAATACGCTCGCTATTACAAAGAAGAATGAGTAATTATATTCTTTTACTTACGATAATTTTAACCATTATATCTTTTTTCTTCCAGTATACTTTTACAACAACAAGTCCAAGGGGAGTAAATAGCTTAAATGGAAACACTCTATTGATTTTCTTTTTCAGCCTGATCACAGCTCTTCCTGCGATTGTAGGAACATCGCCTAAATAAAAAAGCTGCCTCCCAAAAGACAGCTCTTTCCTCAAATATACTTGAACACATTAAAAATATTAATCAGCATGACCGTCAGTACAGTTATATTGAACACAATTGCAATTCCTTTGTCGGAAATTTTATAAAGCAATGTACTGCCAAGAAATCCGCCGGTAACTCCACCGACAATCATGTACCCGAGCATCGAGAGATCGAGTCCTTCAAATCCTGATGTGAACGTCACTAACAACAATGCTGCGAATTGCGAAAAAAGAATGATGAAAGTGGAATTGATGACGCCTTCCTTCCCATTCATCGAAAAAAGCAGCGCCAGTATCGCTACATTTAACGGGCCTCCCCCAATTCCGATAAACGCAGAGAGAAAGCCCAGCACTAAGCCAGCCAACAGGATAGCCACAGGATTTTTCAAAACATAGCTTTTGAAAAGGGGGTTCCACCTGAAATATATAAGTATAACCAATAAGATCAAAGCCAGAACGGTAGATTGAATGGCCCCAATCATATTATCTAATCCTATATTGATTACAAAATAATTGAAAATCCATTTCCCGATAAACCCACCGACAATCGAGCCTATCGCTATCAGTGAGCTAACTTTCACATCCACATTTACATCGAGTTTCCTGAAATTTATTAACGAAACTGTCGACATGGCAAACACAGTTGATGCAGACAGCACGCCAATGGTCGCTAAATCGTAATGGCCGGCAAAGTCGAGGACTGGCTTGATAATGACGCCGCCTCCAAGCCCGGCCATCGCCCCCACTAAAGAAGAAATAAATCCAATCAAAAAATAAATGATAACGATGATGACCATCTCCATACGTTGAAGTCACCATACATCATACAAAAAATACCCCAGCAAGTAAATCTCCTTTTGCTGGGGCCCTACGAATCAAATTATTTTAGTTATTGTTTTACGCCTTCCGGCCAATGGAGATCATGCTCTTCCACAGAAGTAATCGCATTCTCTTCATCGACAAAAACGACCCTTGGACGAAGTGTGTCAATTTCTTCATCGGTCATTTGTGCCAGGCTCAAAATGATGACGATGTCTCCTGGTGAGAATAAATGAGCCGGTGGGCCATTCAGACAAATTCTCCCGGATCCTTCTGGAGCAGGGATCGCATACGTTTTCCATCTTGTTGCATTCTTCAGGCTGGTCACCTGAACCATTTCATATGGCTTGATATCGGCTTCTTTCATTAACTTCTGATCAATGGTTATACTTCCGACATAATCCAGTTCTGCTTCTGTTACGGTTGCACGGTGTATTTTTCCTTTGCACATCAATCGCTGCATGGAACTCTCCTCCTTTGTTGATACTATAACCGTATAACAATCTATAAAAATATTCAAAAAATGTACGCTGTAACTTTACTAATCTTCTACCCCAATAAATGCAACCAGCCGGTCCATTTTTTCCTGGAAAGGTTCATCAAATGTTACGAAAGGTCTCTCATTAAGGTAAAGCAAACCAATAAACAAAGGAATCAGAACGATAAAATAGAGGCCAAGAAACTTCAGACGACTGCGATTTCGGAGGATGTATTGAATTAGAAACGGCAACAGTAAGCCAACAGTCACTCCTAGCAAATTAGCAACAGCATCCAAGAACTCCGCACTCCGGTCTGGTGCAAAGTATTGCCTATATTCCTCTATCATCCCGATAGTGACTAAAGCTATCCATAGAGTGCTTATTCTTCGAAACATGGTCTGTTGGTCAGATACCAGTAAAAAGATCATGCCACACAGAAAAGAAATAATAGCAAAACTAATCATATGAAACTGCTTATCTACTCCAAATATCAATTCATAATCCCACTGCAATTCCCTCACCCTCTCCATCTTTAGCTTTACCAGTGATAGAGTTCCATAGACATGTATAAGGAGAGTTTTATACAAATAGTGAAAAATGCTTGTTTTCATTGTTATCCTTAACATTTATCCGGGAAGTAGTAGGAATGGAGTACATAAAAGGGGTAGCTTGCCATGGAAAATAACTTGAAAAAAGTAAAATCTATCATCCTGGTTGCCGTGATGATTGGAGTTATCACAACCATCGGAGTCCCTGTAACCATCGCCATCCTGGGCCCAGATTCACTAATTATTGAAAGCAACCCGGAACGCTCAGATGCAATTATTGTACTAAGTGGAAATGAAAAAAGACTCGAGCATGCAGCCGAACTCTATCATGACAACTATGCGGAATATATCATTCTCTCTAACTCCGAAGCGACAGGCACAACAAAAGAGGATGCTATTCAAAAGGGTATTCCAGAGGATGTAATTATCGAGGAACCCAAGGCAACCAGCACATTTGAAAATGCCCAATTCACGGAAGAAATTATGAAAAATAACAATTTGCAGTCTGCCCTTGTGGTCACAAGCGACTACCACTCCCGCAGGAGCAAAATCACTTTCGATATAATTTACGATGACGATATCACATTAAGCTATTCCGTCGCTCCTTCCGATTTCAATCCTGATGACGGTATCTCGGATTGGGAACACCGGACTTTCGTTGGTGAATATGTGAAGTTACTCGGGTACTCTGTGAAGTTTTTATTCACCTGAAGTCAGCCAACGAAAAATAAAACGCTTGGATTAGATAATCCGAGCGTCTATTTACAATGCCTTAAAGTACCCGTTACGTTAATTGTCCAGCCCGTGATACTGTTTATAAAAACTGACATACATCCTAAAGGTACTTATGTAATGGACATGAAGGTTGTGGAACTGCGTATTTAGTGTACTTCTTGAGCTAGTCTTTTCTGTCTTTATATCAATGATGAGCTCTTCTAGGAATTGTAAATTTTCTAAACTGGAAGCTACATCGCGTCTTTGATCCTTTGTATAGTCCTCTTCAACAAGTAAGTGCATGAGTGTACGCTTATTTTCCTTCACCTCAAATAACATATTATCTAATTCTCTTTTTCCCATATTTACAGAATCTTTATAGATTAACCAATCTTGTTCAAACATTGGCAGTATATATTGTGTATAATTTGCTGTTAAAGTTGCTGACTCCTTATTTATATTTAGCTCGTAGGACTCTTTAAAGTCATTTAAATCTTCCACATATTGATCAACAATAACGGGGTCAGGTTTGTGAGTATAACTTTTATTAATACTGAAAAAGGAATACGGGTAAAACCAAGTGATTATCAGAATAAGACTCACAATAAGACCTAAAAAACTCCAAATGAATCGTTTTTGTATTTTAATCATATTAGTCCTCCAACCTATTCTCACCTTCTTGCCTCGCAATTTAGCCACCACTGTAATCATGTTAACATTAATTTACATTTATCTTCCTTATAAAAACAAAAAAAAGAGACCAAATCATTATACGATTTAGTCTGATGATTAATGTATTATTTATTTGCCTCTCTACCATTTATCCTTGTCCTATATCCTTCTTTACGGTTTTCCTTCTTGATAACGACTGTGTATAATCACGGCGTAAGGACGAGCTCTTGACCTGAATATTCATCAATGCTCGTATAATGGTAGGTTCCTTCCGCCCAATCCTGCAATTGATCATGGTACCATTCACTTCTGAAGTGGCCGGACTGACCTGGCCCTACTAAATGGTATCCGCCATTCGGATCACTCATATCTGTGATGAATCTCCATGAGGCTCCGTGATCGACGACGCCATCCGCATCATAGCCGGCCGCTTGGACAGTCACCCGGCTTCCATTCACCGGTTCAGGGTCTCCCGGGTTAAAAAACCTCTCCAAATATCCGATGCTCGATAAAGGATGTGTGAACTCGACAGCATGTTCAGATCCCCATGTCCAGGAACCAGGGACTTCCCCATGCTCCTTACTGAGTGACTGGATGGTATCCTGATAAGATGTCGTCATCACGGCTGCCCAGCCACCAGCTTCTTCCACCCAGATTGATTCCGCTCCGTTTTGATCAGCCCTCATCAACTCGTCCGTAGTCTGTCCCGTCCCATGAAAAAAGTCCAGCATGTTTTTCGGGATGTGCTCCTTGTATAAACGATTTTGGATACTCTTCATCCAATGATGGAAAATCAGCGGCTGAGTATAGGACTTTTCGTCCTGGTAATCCCATTTTTCCAGCAGGGCTATGCCTTCTTTCTCTGCTTCAGTCAATTCCTCCCGCTGGACGTAATCGAGCATAAAAGAAAGAAATTCTTCTGCTTGTTTATTTTTCACATCCATCTGCATGTCCATAAAATCTTCTGCTGTCCAATCATCTTTTTGGGTGAGCATTTCCTCAATGCGCTCGTAACGGTAAGGCTGTGCCCAATTGTGACTGATATGGTAAGGGTAATCATCATCAATGACTTTATTATTCGCGGTTGCGACAAAGCCTGCTTCCGGATTGACGGTCTTCGGCAGCTCCTCAAAAGGAATATATCCTTGCCATAAATCTTCCTTCTCCCAGCCTCGCATCGGCAGCAAAGCTTTTTCAGGTTCATCATAAATGGGAACCCGGCCATTGGCCTTATATGCAATGGTTCCATCTTTAGAGGCGAACACGAAATTTTGGGCAGGAACTAAAAACTTCTCCAAACCTTTTTCAAAGCTTTCCCAATCGGAAGCTTTATTGATATCCAGCACCGCTTCAAGCTCTGTGGTGGCATCCAATGCTGTCCAGCGCAGCGACATCACGGTATTCTCTCCGCTTTCTTCCGCAAACTCGCTGATGATTGGCCCATGTCTTGTTTCGACTACTTGATATTCCAGCGTTTCCTCGTCTTTGATTTCGATTGGTTCATCAATGACCATTGCCTCCTCCCATTCCCCCTCAAAAAGGAATTGATGAGGATTTTCGGGGTTCCTTTTTTCTAAGTAGAGCTGTTGAACATCCGGCCCGACATTCGTCACGCCCCATGCAATATGTTCGTTATGTCCCAAAATGATACCAGGGATCCCTGCAAAGATGACTCCTGACGCATTGTACTCCGGGGAATTCAAGTGCATCTGATACCAAATCGACGGTGTCGCTAACCCTAAATGTGGGTCATCTGCTAATAATGGAAAACCGGATTTGGTCTTTTCTCCACTGACCACCCAATTGTTGCTGCCATTGAACTCATTGGGAATGACGATTCCCTCGAAGCTTGACGCGACATCAACCTGGTCGGTTTCATCAAGAATCGTAGGCGCTTTTTCAGGATATTTCGGGAAAAGTTCATATGCCTGTTCCTCTGGAAATTCAGATAACAGATAGTAATTGAATGCCTGTCTTTCCCAGTGCCCCCCTAAATCGAAGGCCATATATTTGCCGACTGTTAAGGAGTCGACAGGCGTCCATGGTTCAGGAGAAATCCCCATTAGCGCAAATTCAGGAGAAAGTCGCTGTTCATCCACCGCTTCCTTGATAAAAGCGTTGACGCCATCGGAATAGGCCTGCAAAATCTCTTTGGCCTCATCTGTATAGGCAGCCAATGACTTCTCAGCCGCCCGTCTCAGACCTAACGTCCGAAAATACTGATCCTGCTTAAGTGTCGCCTCTCCGATCACTTCACTCAACCTGCCGGAAGCCTGCCTTCGTGCAAGCTCCATTTGGAATAACCGGTCCTGTGCCTGGACGTACCCTTGCGCCATGAATAAATCATGGGTATTTTCAGCACTAATGTGAGGAACGCCGTTCCCATCCCTGGTGACGGCAACAGATTCGGTTATCCCTTCTACTTGGACCTCTCCTTCTGTCTGAGGCAACGTGCGATTTATGTAAACGTTTACAAAAATAAGCGTACTTATAACTAAAAATATAAGCACACCGGCAATGCTCCACCCCACCTTTTTCCATCTTTTTTTCTTTTTAGGTTTCTCCACCAATAATTCCTTCGCTGTTTCCATGCGTAACCCCCTCCCCCTTGTCCTCTTATTATATACGATTTGTAATTTTCTGAAAATATTTCATATTATTTACAAATTTAAACAATCACCTACCGAAGCCCACTAAATTGAGGAGGGTTCCAGGGTGCTCTGGGTTTTACACCATGTGCTGCTGGGGTCTTTTTATGCGCTCTCATCCGTGAGATATGCGCTTTTAACGCTAGAAATGCGCCTTCAACTTGATATTTGCGCTTTCATCTGGATATATGCGCTTCCAGCTGTCTGAAATGCGCCTTAACCGCCAGAAATGCGCTTTCCCCAGTAGATAATGCGCTTTGGCTGAAAGAAATAATATTAAAGGACATGGTGCTTGCCACCATGTCCCTCATTTTTGCTTTAATTAAGCTCTTTTATTTTCTTTAACGCTTCAATAATCTGCTTGGAGGCTACTTTTTCGGCATTCTTCTTACCTGCATCTGCCAACATCTTCTCCAAACTACGCTCGATCTGTTCACCAGCTGTTTCGATTGCTCGTGCTTTGCCGGTTTGTTTTTCATCAATGTCCTCATTCAACGCAACATCCAACACAATCTCCTTGATTTCTGCCGGAGTCAGTTCGCCTGCTGCAGCCAGCTCCATGAATGTTTCGGCAGCTTCTTCACCCGAAACTTCACCAGCGAGGAAATCTTCGGTATTGAATTGAACCAGTTCTTCAGGTGTCGGGGCTTCATCTGCTTTACGGTTTTCCATCTTGATAACGACGGTTGTTAGCGGATCGATAGTCAGTGTACCTTCAGTCATTTCAAAACCGGACCGTTCGTCCACTGAATCAGCACCTGCTTCGTCACTGTCAACCAGTACATCACCGCCTCGGAAGTTGTAATCGCCTAGCGTCAGGCTGCGTGCTTGATCATCGGCATTGACGAATACATAATAGTTGCCTGTCTCGTCAGTGGATACAGCTTCATAGCCGATAAACAAGTCATTGTCTTGCATTTCAGGGAATTCCAGTATAGAAACATTTTCATTGACCAGCGATTGTTCTCCCAACCGGAATGCGTTGGTAGATTTACGAAGCTCAATCATGCCTTCTGTAAACTCTCTTGTCGTAGTGTTCACTTCATACTTTTCTTCGTTGGTTGCTTTTTCCCAATCGAACATGTTGATGGCGTCAGAAGAGTCATAAGAATCGTGGATGAAGTAGCCGAATGGATCGCCACTGTCATCGGTCAATTCATGATACTTCTGTTCCGGTACGCCGTCACCGAGCCATTGCTTAGTACGACCGTATTCCTGCCCGGAATGGATGAAAGCTGTACCCTGGGATGTCAAAATCATCGAATTCCCTAGACGAATCCGTTTATGAATTTCTAGATCGTTTTCAGGAATAGCCGGGTCCTTTTTAATCGACTGGGCAATGACATCATATAGCGGCAGGTTATCGTGTGCCGCAATATATTGGACCATATCGCCTGGATCGTCTTCCGCCGTATTGGATGGCTGTCCTTTGATGTTATTGAAAATGACATCAAGGTCACGTGCTCCTCCAGTCAGAAAGCGCGGCTCCCCTTCGGAACCGAATCCGGACTTCAATTCGTTTCGAATTTCATCAGAGAATACGCCGACATCGTCGGTTTTATCCATCCAGTCCTGGTCGGCGCCCATGCCTTCCAAAGATGGATCTGCGAGATGGCCGGCAAACGTTCTCCACCCTTCCCCGATGAACAACGCATCAGGGTTGATCGCTTCTGCAGCATCATAGGCATTTTGGACAGCTGGATAAGTGGCATCCCCCATCATGTCAAAACGCATTCCGTCAATTTTATACTCATCGAACCAGTATTCTACGGAATCGACCATCAGCTTTTCAGCCATATAATGGTTAGTCGCCAGGTTGTTGCCGAAGCCGCCAAGGAAGTTCCCCTGGTCGTCCTGGAATGCATAGTAGTCAGGCACGATGTCATTCAAGGTGCTTGTCTTGGCCATATGGGTATAGACGACATCAAACACAACACCCATCCCGGCATCATGAATCGCATCGATCAATTGCTTCAATTCTTTCACACGCAGTTCTGGATCTTTCGGATTTTCGGAATATGCGCCATCTGGCGAGAAGTAGCTATGCGGGTCATAACCCCAGTTATACGAATTGCCAGCTGCTGAATATTCCAGTTCACGTTCACCCATGTCCGTTTCATCGCCGTAGTACCATGCCATCACCGGAAGCAACTGCACATGGGTTACTCCCAGCGATTGAATGTAATCAAGTTTATCAATGAACGCGGTATAAGATCCCCATCTGGAATCCAGGTCATCTGCGATCGATGGATCGGACGTAAAGTCGCGGATATGGGTTTCGTAAATCACCGCATCCTCACGCTTTTCATAACCATCGATATCTGCATGACCAAAGCCTTCCGGGTCTGTATCGCTCAAATCGACGATTGCCGCTTTACCAACATCATCGCCATCCGGACCAGGTTCGCCTGTCGTGTCGACAGTAAATGCGGCCATGGACTTTGCGTATGGATCCAATACTTTTTTCGTGACACTGTCATTGACCACTTCGTACTGGTAGTAGTAACCTTCGAGATCCGCTACACTCAGTCCACTGGCAGCGACATCTTTAGCCCAGACACCCCGCTCTCCTTTTGTGAGCTCAACACTACCGATCTGTGTAGCAGCATCATCTTTATCAAAAAAGTTCGCCACGACCTTGCTTGCTTTTGGTGCCCATAATTTCAATGCAGCATCGCCATTCTGATAGGTAGCACCTAGGTCGTCGCCTTCATAAGCATACAGGTCATCAATCATTCTCCAGCTAGTGTCTGCGGAAACGGTTCTCTCTCCGTATTCTACTGTCAGCGGAAGTTTTTCCAAATCAAAGGAAGCTTTCACTTCCACTGTCTTGTCACCGATGATTTCCATACTGTCTATCGCTACATCATTACCATCTGCATCTTTGATCGCCAGTTTAGCCATCAAATCATCAACGGTCAGGCCATCTGTCATAGTGAAGCTTAATTGAATGGTATCTTCAGCAATCACCTCTGCCGATGTGATACCCGATGCCAGTTCCCAGTATGGGGAAACATAGACATTGTCGTCACCTTGTCTCAGCCATAGCTGATTGTATCGGTCTAATAGATTAAAAGTTTTGTCACCGCCATCTTTATTGCCAGTGGTGGTATCAAGCGTGATCATACCGATTTCCTTCGCATTCTCTGTCAGCTCGATATCTACATAGGCTCCGTATCGGTCAGTACCTTCAAAAGGCGCGGCACCAGTCGGCCAATTTTCAGAAGGATTGGCTACATCGCCCCAGTTCCAGAGACCGAAGTTTTCATAATCATCGTTGTCACGGTCATAATGGATACGGACGGTATTTTCAGGTAAATCTACAGGCTCGTAGGTATAAACCTTATCCGACCCCTGTTTGATATAAATCTCGTTGATTTCCTGTGAAGTGATCGTAAAACCTTTGTCTCCACCGTCTTTACCAGCGTCTCCCTTGGTCACATCCATGACCAGGAAACCGATATTTTTCGCACCGTCTGCAAGCTCCACGTCAACGTAGGCGCCATAACTGTCTGTTCCTTCAAACATGGTCGCTCCTGTCGGCCAGTTTGCAGAAGGTTCGGCCACATCATTCCATAGCCATAAGCCGTAGTTTTCATAGTTACCATCGTCACGCTTGTAATGGATGCGGATATGATCTTCAGGAACAGGCTCGACTTCCGCGTCTCCTTCCCCCTCATCTCTTTCACCTGCAACACCCGTAATGGCTCCACCTTCAGCAGTCAACAATGCAGTACCACCGTCAGCTTTGGAAGGGATAGCTAGTGTAACTTCTCCTTCTGCAGCCTCATAGACCTCTCCTGTATAGTGGTCAGTCACTGCCGTACCATCTTCCACTTCCAGGGTCACTTCTTTGGCTTCATCAGCAACATTTAGCCCAACGTGGACTGAGTTGCTTTCATACGCACGTTTAAATAGCAAAAATTGATCGCTGTCAGAGCCGCCGACAAACGTACGGTCCCCTTTTGCAAAAACCTCGGACTGCTCGCCTCGGAAGTTCAAAATCTTAGAATAGTGTTCGAGAATATCATTGTTCTCTACTTCATTCCAGGCAAAATCATAGCGGTTATCGTATTCCGGGTAGTTGTTCGCTCCCGATTGCCCGAGCTCTTCCCCGTAATAGATGACCGGCTGGCCTTTCGCCGTAGCCTGCAGGGAGGCTGCCACTTTCAGTTTGCCTTCATCGCCACCAAGAGAGTGCAGAAAACCATCTTCATCGTGGCTGCCTAAAAATTGCCCTAATGTCGCAGTGTTATCCATTTTATCGTTACGGGCAGCCAGCTTGTCATCGGCTGCTTTCAAGCTTCCATTAACGAAATCATAGGCAATCCCTTTGAATCCGAAATCAAGAAGCGAGTCCATCATGCCGGTTTCCAGATAGCCATAGTCGTTATCGGCATTGGCTCCCCACGCTTCCCCGATTATCTTGTGTTCCGGCATTTTTTCCGTAATCGCATTCTTGAATGCCATCCATGTCGTATCCTCAACATGCTTCACGGTATCGACACGGAAGTAGTCAATCGTGTTTCCTTCATCTGTCGTAGCTGCCTCAATCCAGTTTGTCTGCCAATCGGTAATCTGCTGGCGGACAGCAGGATCTTCGGTCTTGAAGTCAGGCAATCCAGCTAATTCACCGACAACCTCATCAGTACCGACATCCGTCCCCTGACGGACAAGGTCACTGAACCTTTCACGGTCCGTATCAGTCGGATAACCTTCCGGCTGTTCCGCTTCTTGAAGATTACCATCGACTTCTTTTAAGCCATAGCCGGTGTGATTCAATACGACATCAACCATGATTTTCATATCACGGGCATGGGCTTCATCAATCAGGTTATGAAACTCCTCCATCGTGCCAAAATGAGGATTCAATTTACCAAAGTTATTTGCCCAGTAACCATGGTACCCATAGTAAGGCTGGTCGCCTTCTTCATTGAAGCGGACATCATACTTGATGTTTTCGACAATCGGGCTGATCCAGATCGTGTTTACACCAAGATTATCAAGGTAATCAAGCTTTTCAGTGATTCCTTCAAAATCTCCCCCTTGATAGGTGCCACGTTTATCCGTGTCATAACCAAGGTTGTATGGGTCATTGTTAGACTCATCACCGTCGAAGAAGCGGTCGGTCAACATAAAGTAAATGATCGACTCGTCCCAATCAAAATCAGCTTCTCCTACGGACTGTCTCGTTTTGACCTCTACTTCTGCAGTTCCTTCATGATGGTTTCCGAACGAATCGACTACAGTGAACGGAATCGTTTTAGCCCCAGCAGTCACGTCATCATCGACAGCTATGGAGACTTCCTGTAGTGATGGATCAATCGCCAGCTTTTCCGAGCCGCCTAAGGGGGAAATATCCGCATACATTTCGGCCACCTTAAGGTCGTCCGAGAGACCTTGGACATCCACGCTTAAGACAGCGTTTTCATTATAGTCAATCGCAGCAGGTTCGACTTTTCCAGAAACGCTCAGATCAGCTTTTTCGAAACTGATCGTTGAAACGCCATCTACTGTGTTGTATGGGTCTGTCACCTCGGTAGTTTCTCCATCCTTGGTTACCAGGTACGTATATTCATGTTCGCCATTCGGAATGTCATTGTACGTAAAGACAAACCGCTCATTATCCGGCTCATACGTCATTTCCTTCGTTTCACCGTTGAACTTCAACTCGACTTTATCAATCGTGTCCATAGCATCGGATGCGAACAGGTCTTTGTCCCTGTAAAAGAAAGTCGCATTTCCGTTATCAATAACAGGAGCCGAGCCATCCGGCACAATTCTGATTTCCTCGACACCACTGGTTATGTATGCCTTGGTGAGGGTGTCGTTCTGGCTGACCTGAATGAAGCGGTCGCCAAACTCTTTTTCCGCTGTCTCCCAGTCTTCTGTGCTTCGGAGCACGAAGCCGAACTCTTTTGTTTCCGGTGCAACGGCGATATTTGCTGTCGCCACACTTCCTTCATACGAGTCAAAATTAATTTGACCGTCCTGGACGCCAGTATTCCATGTCCAAATATTCCAGTCGCCAAAATTCTCATCTTCCCGGATGTAATTAAACTGCACCGTTCTTTCAGTCGTTTCCTCTGTGGTGTTTGTATCAGAAGAACCTTCTGCATGAGCTTGTCGAACTGGTGCCATTGGCGACCATAAGCTCAACAGCATGATCAAAATCATAAAAATGGAGAAATTACGCCTCGTATTTCTTCTCATTTAATAGTTTCCTCCCTGAATAGATTAATAGAATCAAATAACGCCATCAGCCCCCCCTTCTTTTCGTAAAAGCTTGCATTTTTTGCGCAAACGCTTGCATAAAAAGATAAATAAAAAGAAGTCCTTTTATCATAGGTATATTACACCATTATGCAAGCGCTTGCATTTTATGTTTTTATTTTACATGATTTGCTAGCAAACGGCAAACTGGAATTATCTGTTACGATACTTAGACGCATTTCTTCTAGCTAAAGCGCATTCTTGCTCGGCGAGAGCGCATTACTTCAAGCGAAGGCGCATTCTTACTTAGCGAGAGCGCATTTCCCCAATCGAAGGCGCATTCTTGCTCAGCAAGAGCGCATTACCTCGTTCGAAGGCGCATTTCACTCTCTTGCAGACGCATATATAAGCCGCGAAAGCGCATATAACTCCGCTGTGGGCGCATTCCCCTATGCAAAAAGCAAATATATTCATTTTAAACACTTCTCCCCTTCACATAACACTAACAAAAAATAATAGAAAATAATAAAAATTATTAAACTAACTTAATTTAAAACGAAAAACTAAATTATAAAAATTTCTGGAAACGCCTTGTAAAACGCTTTCAAAGTATGTATACTTTGTTTCAAATCAATCATCCAAAACGTTTTGGAAAGGCTAGGAGACTACAATGGCTACAATAAAAGATATAGCTAAACTTGCAGGAGTATCTGTTACTACTGTTTCGAGAGCATTGAATGGCTACTCGGATGTCAACGCTAAAACCAGGCAAAAAATCGAAGCGATTGCGAAGGAAATTGAATACAGTCCGAACTCTCTTGCCCGTAGTCTTGTTATGAAGAAAACAAAAACAATCGGCTTGCTTGTCTCAGGTCTTTCCCGTGACGGCTCCAAGGATAATATTGTTTTTGATGTTCTCACTGGGATCAACGAGTATTGCGGAGCAATGGAATATGACTTAGTTTTATTCAACACCAATACTTCTAAACAAAAAGAAAAAACATATACGCAGCTTTGTCGGGAGCGTCGTGTCGATGGCGTAATCGTCCAGGGAATTAAAAAAGACGACCCTTATTTAATTGAAATCTTCGAAAGCGACATTCCTTGTGTATTGATCGATGTACCATTGGAAAATGAAACGACTGGTTACATAACTACGGATAATGTGGATGGAACTTTCAGAGCAGTTCAACATTTATCAGGATTAGGTCATACCAGCATTGCTATGGTCAACGGTCACGACCAGGCATTTGTCAGCCAAGAACGACTAAGAGGATTCGAACTTGGAATGAAGAAACACGAGCTGACTATTAGAAAAGAGTGGATTGTAAATGGAGCATATACAGAATTAAAAGCTGAACAAGTATCACTTGAACTATTGACCGCTTTCCCCGAAATCACCGCGGTGGTCAGCGCCAGTGACTTGATGGCTTTAGGGGTCATGCGAGCAGCCAAACAGCTGAATAGGAAGATTCCAGATGACTTATCATTAGTTGGCTATGATGATATCACGCTCGCCGCCTATGTCAGCCCTGCTCTTACCACTATCGCACAAGATACTTTTCGAATGGGCTTTACAGCCGCTGAGTTGCTAGTAGGAATCCTCCAGGGTACCGAAACAAACAGGGTGAAAATTATAGAGAATGAATTGAAAGTCAGAGAATCTACAACAAAATTAACCTAAATTTTTTTAACGAATTCCCGAAACGTTTCGGACTTTTTTTACAAGATTACCCGAAACGTTTTGGACGGAAGGATGAGATGATGGATTATCGTGTATTAAAAGACAATGAAACTTTCTTGCTAACAGACAAAAATGGAGATATACCGATTAACCACCCTTATGGATTAGGATTGTATAAAAAAGATACGCGCTTTCTTAGCGAGATGAGCTTAAAAATTAATGGTGAGGATCCAATCTTGCTTAAATCAGAAGCAGACAATATTTATGACACAGAAATTATGTTGACAAACCCTCATATCGAAAAGGACGGCGAAGTGGAGCTTTGGAGAGAATCTGTAGAAATTAAACGCCATCGCTTCATTTCTCGGGATGTCTTATACGAAACTATATCCATACGAAACTATAACCCTAAAACCGTCAATTTTACCGTGGAACTATCACTTGATGCTGACTTTGCAGATATGTTCATTGTCCGAGGCTTTCAGAATGGTGAAGTCGGGAAAGTGTTAAATCCTGCAAAAACGGAAGATTCTTTAACGTTCTCCTACCTCGGAGCAGATGATGTAAAGCGTCATACACGAGTAACCTGGGAAAGTGATACCGCAATCTTAAGTGAAAATGGGCTTGTAAAAATTCCCGTTAATTTGGGTCATGAAGAATCCCAGGAAGTTACTTTTCATATTGTACCCCTCGTAGACGATGAAGAAGTAAAAGTATTAGAGAAAGCTCAGGCCTTTGAACAACTGGAAAATACATACCAACAGTGGAACCAATCAGTAGCAAAAATCAAAACCGACTACCAACCGCTTCAGCGTCTCATTGACCGTGGAGTTCAGGATCTCCAGGCACTCTCGACTGATGTCGGCTTCGGTTCCTTCTTTGTCGCAGGTCTGCCTTGGTTCGGTGTTCCATTTGGAAGAGACAGCTTGATTGCAGCGCTTCAAATGTTGCCCTTCCAGCCCGAAATTGCCAAAGGAACATTGAAAACGATGGCACATTATCAGGGAACGAAAAAAGATTCCTGGCGTGATGAAGAACCAGGGAAAATCATGCACGAGATCCGTTATGGTGAGCTGGCGAACACCGGCCAGATCCCGTTCACACCTTATTACGGGACGATTGACGCTACTCCTCTTTTCCTGATTCTCCTTGTGGAATACGTCAATTGGTCCAAGGACATCGCCCTATTCGAAGAACTGCTTCCGAATATAAAAGCAGCACTGACCTGGATTGATGAGTATGGAGACAGAGATGGTGACGGGTTTGTCGAGTATCACCAGGAAGCAAGTAAAGGTATCGCTAACCAGGGCTGGAAAGACTCCGCAGATTCTGTTGTTCACCGTAATGGGGATTTGGCTCAATCACCAATCGCTTTAGCTGAGGTTCAAGGTTATGTCTACCAGGCACGAATTGGTATTGCCTCTCTCTATGAATCTATTGGTCAAATAGAAGACGCTGCTAAACTAAGAAAACAAGCTGCTGATTTAAAGCAAAAATTCGAGGAAGCATTCTGGATGGAAGACAAAAGCTTTTATGCTATTGCTTTAGATGAAAATAAAGATCAAGTAGGCACGGTGACTTCAAATCCAGGCCATGTCTTATTCTCTGAAATGATAGAGGGTGAACGAGCCCAACATGTGATGGACATGCTCACTTCCCCAACCATGTTTTCAGGTTATGGGATACGCACTATGGGTGAAGGAGAAGCCGGATATAATCCGATCAGTTACCATGATGGCAGTGTATGGCCACATGACAATAGCATGATTCTGCTCGGCATGGGTCGAGTGAAAGGTGCTCATCATGCAAAAGTGGTGATGCAGGGGTTAATAGACGCTTCTCATCATTTCGAGTATGAACGCCTGCCGGAATTATTCTGCGGTTACAGCAAAGATGAAGGAAAACCGGTTCCTTATCCTGTTGCTTGTTCTCCACAAGCCTGGGCAGCCGGGACACCCTTGACATTCGTCCGGACAATGCTTGGCCTCAACCCAGATTATAAACAAGAGGAATTAGTGGTCGCTCCCCACTTCTTAAGCGAAATGAACGAGTTATCCTTAGAAGAATTGCCATTAGGACCAGGGCACATATCATTGACCGTAAATAGAAGCCAAGGATCTTATCAAATGGAAATATCCAAGAATACAACCGGATTAGATGTAAGTTTGGAAACTAATGCAAGTGTACTAAGCTAAAAAATCTGAAGGGATAGATGGATATGAAAATGAATAAAATGTTGGCGGCCGTAGGAGTCACAGGGATGTTAATGGGTGGAGCATTAGTAGGCTGCAGCAGCGATTCTTCCGGCGGGAGCGGAAGCGATGGAGATAAAACTGTAGTAGAACTTGCCGGATGGGGAGCTTCACCAGAAGAAAAAGAGCTTCTAAAACAAACCCTTGATGCATTTGAAGAAGAGCATCCGAATATTGAAGTGAAGCACGAAGTTGTCTCCGATCAATATATGGATGTGATGAAAACTCGCCTGGTAGGTGGAGAAGCAGCAGATGTTTTCTACCTTGATGCATCTGAGGCTCCTGGCCTAATCGATACAGGCGTGTTAGAACCATTGAATGATTACGTAACCGATGATTTTGATGTGGAAGATTTCCAGGAACCACTCTTAAATGCGTTTAAAGCCGATGGAACATACTACGGATTTCCAAAAGATTTCTCGACACTTTCCCTCTTTTATAATAAAGAAGCCTTTGAAGAAGCTGGTTTAGAAGGACCTCCAGAGACTTGGGAAGAACTGCAGGAATATGCAGAAAAACTTACAGTTGATGAAGATGGAGATGGTCAGCCAGAACGGTTCGGCCTTGGTATTTCACAAGAGCTGGCACGTCAGTTCTATAAATTACAGCCGCACGGCGGACAGGTTACCAATGAAGAAGAAAAAGCAGCATTCGCAGGAGAAAATGCGGTAGAAGCATTACAGCCAGTTGTCGATATGTATACTGATGATAAGATCGCAGGCTTGCCTTCTGACGTAGGTACGGACTGGGGCGGCGATATGTTCGGACAAGAGAAAGCAGCAATGGTCATCGAAGGAAACTGGACCATTCCATTCTTGGAAAACAACTTCAAAGAACTGGATTTTACCACAACAGAATTACCGACCATCAATGGCGAAAAAGCTACAGCTGCATTTACGGTAGCCTATGTTATGAACAAGCAGTCTGAAGTGAAAGATGCATCCTGGGAACTAATTTCCTTCCTTACAGGAAAAGAAGGGATGGAAATTTGGACAAGCAAGGGGCTCGCCCTGCCAACCCGTCAATCTGTGGCTGAAGAACTAGGTTTCGCTGACGACCCACTACGCGGATCATTCATTAAAGGCTCTGCTTATGCCCAGCCATGGCAGGCCGGAAAGAACCTACCTACCATTATGAATAACTTTGATAACCAATTCAGCAGTGCTTTACTAGGGGAACAAAATCTGGAAGAAGCATTGAAGAAAGCCCAGGAAACCGCTAATAAAGAGATTGAGTCAGCTAACTAACAGATAAGGAGGCGTATGTCGCCTCCTCTATCTTTAAGAAAGAGGTGTCAATATGGAGCCAGCAAGAAAAGAAGAGCACGTCAGCGATCGAAAACAGAAGGGTTCAAAAGACACACATCGACGGAGCAAGCCAAAAAAACGCATGACCAAATCAGTGAAAGAAGGATTGTCCGGCTATTTATTTATGAGCCCGACCATCTTCACCATCGGTGTCTTTGTCGTAATCCCGATTTTATATGCTCTATATTTATCATTTAATGATGTTCAGCTCCTCGGTGGTATAGGTTATGAATTTATTGGTTTAGAAAACTATACACGTACATTCGATGATGAACGTGCCATGATTGCCTTGAAAAATACTGCAGAATATGTGTTTATTGTAGTTCCTATCCAAACTGTTCTGGCTTTACTTTTAGCAGCAGCATTGAACTCGAATATACGCGGGAAGAATGCATTCCGTATTATTTTCTTCCTGCCTACTGTTACATCATCTGCTGTATTGACGATTATTTTCATGTGGATGTATAACCCGGATGGTCTGATCAATACATTTTTGCAATTTGTAAATTTGCCTACCTATAACTGGCTGGCCGATCCTGATATTGCTCTAAAATCCATCATGATCATGAACATTTGGGCAACAGCTCCGTTCTTTATGGTCATTTACTTAGCCGCCATGCAGGATATATCGGATTCTGTCTATGAAGCAGCGACGATTGATGGCGCGAACTGGTGGCAGAAATTCATTTATATTACAGTACCAATTTTAAAGCCTGTCACGTTCTTCGTGGTAGTAATGGGCGTCATCGGAACTTTCCAGCTCTTTGACCAATCTTACATTTTCTCTGGGGGTTCAGGTGGACCTAACAACTCTACATTAACGGTTGTTCTACTGATCTATCAATATGCGTTTAAATCGCTCGATATGGGATATGCTTCCGCATTGGCTGTTGTGCTCGCCCTTATCATTATGATCGTCACACTCATTCAAAAGAAATTCTTCGGTGAAGAGAAGCTTCATGATTAAGGAGGATATATGATGAAAAAACGTATCTTTTCCAAGCCGTTTATCTATGGCGTGCTTATCACGTATGCGATTATCACGTTTATCCCGTTTCTATGGGCGATTCTTTCCTCCTTTAAACCATTAGAGGAAATTGTATCCGGGATTACTTTTTTACCCGAAAATTTCACGTTAGATAACTATGTGCAAATCTTTTCTAAAGAACCATTATTCTTACGCTGGATGTTCAATAGCATTTTCATCACGTCATGTATGGTGGTGCTGAATATTATTTTCAACTCGATGGCTGGATACGCGCTGGCAAGAATCAAGTTTGCAGGCCGTAACTTCTGGTTTATGTTGATCCTCGTCGTACTAATGATTCCTTTTCAAGTTACCTTGATTCCAAGCTACCTCATTTTAAAGATGTTCGGCTGGCTGAATACGTATCAAGGTCTGATTATTCCTGGCATGGTCAATGCGACGTTTATCTTCATGATGCGTCAGTTCTTCCTGAACTTTCCAAAAGAACTGGAGGAAGCTGCGCAAATGGATGGCCTTAGCCGGTTAGGAACATTCTTCCGAATTGTCATGCCATTAGCTAAACCAGCATTGGCAGCCCAGGCAGTCTTTATCTTCATGGCATCTTGGAATGATTTCATGCGACCATTGATTATCATGTCTGACGAAGAAATGTTTACCCTAACATTAGGGTTGAACACATTTAAAGGACAATATATCAGCTTTTGGAACCTGATTATGGCCGCTTCCACCGTTATGACGATTCCTTCCTTACTTATTTACGCCTTTTTCAACCGTTACTTCATTAAAGGCGTTACGTTTACAGGAGGAAAATAGCCAAAATTATTCTGTACGTAAGCACACCCTGAAGCCATGGGCTCCGGGTGTGTTTTTTGATTCTCTTTTATTTCATCCTCATACATCTTATAATAGTGCCCTCTTATTGAGAGGTGGTGGCTAAGAGATTTAGTTCTTGCTGTCCCAAAAGAAGACTTACTAATTTTATATAGCCCGGATCTATTTGGTCTACGAGCTACCCTCACCTTTAGAGCAAGCAACCAAGCTATGGTTTTAATCTTCTTCCGTAAGGGTACGATGTAAATAGAGTAAACCTACGGAGGTACATCATGAATAAATTAATGGTATCGATAATCATACCCGCTTATAATGAAGGGGAAAATATCGAATTGGTACATGAGGCTCTTCAAAAGGAATTTGCCGGTCTGTCCTGTGACTGGGAGGTTGTCTTTGTCGATGACGGAAGCGCAGATGATACGCTTATGACAATCCGAGCACTGGCAGCCACTTTTCCGGAAGTGAAGTATGTCGCGTTTAGTCGTAATTTCGGTAAGGAAGCGGCCCTGCTTGCCGGACTTCAGCATGCCGACGGGGATGCGGTCATCATTATGGACGCTGACCTTCAGCATCCTCCTGCCCTGATTCCTGACTTACTGGAAGGGTATCAGGAGGGCTATCAGCAGGTGGTGGCCAAGCGGAACCGGAACGGAGAATCCAAACGTCGCTCTTTCCTCTCCTCGCTTTATTATAAAGCGGTCAATAGCCTGATTGAGGTAAAACTGTATGACGGGGAAGGAGATTTCCGCCTGCTGGGCAGACAGGCTGTCGATGCTATACTGAGTCTTAGCGAAGGTAATCGCTTTTCCAAAGGGCTGTTTTCCTGGATCGGTTTCGATCAGAAGACGATTCATTATGACAACGTCGAACGACAGAACGGCGACTCACAGTGGTCGATGAAACAGCTGCTGGAGTATGGAATCGAAGGCATCTTATCGTTTAACCAGCGGCCGCTCCGACTGGTAATGTATACTGGTTTAATAGTAATGGCCTTAAGCCTGCTCTATATCATGATTATGTTCGGGATGATACTCGCGCGAGGAATTGATGTGCCAGGCTATTTCACCACTATTTCTTCCATCCTGTTTCTCGGTGGCGTGCAGTTAGTCAGCCTCGGTGTAATTGGCGAATATGTGGGAAGAATTTATATGGAAACGAAAAAACGGCCACATTATCTGATCAAAGAAAGCAATGCGAAGAGGGATAACCGTGAACAAAGCGAATCAAATGCCAAAAGAAATACTCCTGAAAAAATGGAACAATGAATTCACCCGGTTCGTGATCGTCGGCGGACTGAACACGGCGAATTACTATCTATTCTATGTATTATTTTATAACCTGTTGGGATGGCATTATCTGCCATCCCACATTCTTGCCTTTTTGATCAGCATGGTCATTTCCTTCTTCCTGAATGTCTATTTCACATATAAGGTCAAGCCCACGCTGTCCAAATTCCTGATGTTCCCGTTCACCCAGGTCGTCAATATTTCGGTGTCTTCCTTGTTAATTTATGTGTTTGTTGACCTGTTACATTTAAACGGAAACATCGCCCCCCTTGCTGCGGTCATATTCACAGTACCAATTACATTTATCGTAACCAGTAAAATTTTGAAGAGGTAAGGCGGGAACATTCATGACAAAAAAACAAACGCTTCTGCTTATTGGCGCAAGTTTCGTTACTGCTATCCTGGCGCATGCCTTCTTCCTATACCAATGGACACAGGGAGTTTATATGGTAGGACCGGATGATGGTCTGTCCCAGATGGTCCCCTTCCGTGAGATGCTCTACGACCAGTTCACGAGCGGGAATTTCTTTTACTCGTATGAATTCGGTCTCGGGGCCGGTACATATAGCCAGCTTGCCTATTATTACGGCATTAATATCTTTTTCTTTTTTACGGTTGCAGCAGTCTTCCTCCTGGAGTCCTTATCGATTATCGGGGAGCCGGACGTGCTGTTCTGGGCTCAGGCTACGGTTTTCATCAGCATAGCGAGAATGACGCTCATCCTGGTGGTCACTACATATGTCTTCCGCTACCTAAATGGCAGGATACTGCCTTCTTTCATCGGAGCCACGCTTTATGGTACGTCCACGATGTATTTCCGCCATGTTACCTATTGGGAATTCTTCGGGGACGCGTTCCTGTGGCTGCCGCTTTTGATTCTCGGAGTGGAAAAAATCATTCGCGAGCAAAAGCTGGGCTGGCTGATTGCAGCAACGGCCATTTCCTTTTTCGATAATTTCTATTTCGCCTACATAAACGGCATTTTCACTGGCATGTATATTATCGCCAGATGGATTTTTCCCCTTGTAACCAAAGAAACGCCAAAATGGAAACAGCTGAAATATTATATCGGGTCCGTAATGCTTGGGCTCGGTATCGGTTCTGTCGGACTCGTTCCGGCGGTCTGGGGGTTTATGCAAAACATTCGCCCGCCTTTTGATCAGGAAATTGCCCTGGTCTCAAGCACAAGCAACATTCTTTATGACAGCCCATACCTGGTTATTCCGGCTGTGTTTGTTCTTTTGCTCGGCCTCCTGCCGCTCTACAAACAACCGCAGTTCAGGCTGTTCACAGCAATAAGTCTGCTGCTCATCGTGCTTCATTTTATCCCATGGGCAGCGAGTTTCTTCAACGGGTTGTCCGCACCCCAGAATCGGTATGAATATCTGGCATCCTTTACGATTGGCGGAGCGGTTGCAGTTGGGTTGCCTGTATTGAAAAAAGTGACGCACCGACAGATAACGCTGGCGGGGATCGGCATGGCCGCTTTCTACGTATTATTCCATCTGATCGACTCCAGCCTGGAAATCGCCTCCTTATGGACGGCATTCGTTCTTACTGCTGCCGGATTGACTCTGTTGTTTCTTTTTCTAAACCACAAACACGGAAAAATGGCTGGCTACGGCTTGCTCGCGATAATTGTTCTGTCCCAGCTTGTGATTACTAATCAATATCAATATGACAAGTTATATGTACACGGCGGATTACAGGACACCACGAAGGAGTATATGCTAAGCGAAAACTACCTGGCAAAAGAACAGCAGGAACTTATTAATGAAGTTCTGCGTGGAGAAACCTCTCCCCTATCCCGGGTGACGTGGAAAGCAGATGGCAGATATAATACACCGCTCATTCAGGGATTCCCTGGCACAAGTGCCTATTCCAGCATCCTCAATGGGCACGTGCTGAATTACTATTATCATGATCTCGAAGTTGATATGAAACGGGAAAGCGTCAGCCGCTACTCGGGGTTCGGCGACCGCGCTAATTTGCACAGCCTGTGGCAGGGTAAGTATGTGATGTATAAAAAAGGGGAAGAAGCGAACATCCCATATGGGTTCGAAGCCTATAAAGAGAGTGAAAACTATATCGTCTATGAAAATACCAACCCTTTACCGTTCGTGCGAATGTCGGATCAGATCTTTAGCGAGGAAGCACTTCAAAACAGCCATCCCCTATCCCGGGAGCAGGCGATGGTGAAAGGGCTTGTGGTCGAAGGGGCCGCTACAACATCAGAACAAATTCCGGACAATGATAACCTGATCGATCAAACGACTATCGAGAGCGTTGGTGGCAGCTATTCCGATGGAAGACTTGTAATTAATGAAAAAGAAGGAGGCCTGGATATCTCGCTTCCCCAAACAGTCCTGGAATCTGAAGCAGAAGATGTCTATGTTTCCTTTTATCTATTTAACAATGTTGAGGAAGCCCCGTTGTTTGCCTTGAAGGTCAACGACTTCTGGACCACCCGGAAATCGCGGGAATCCTTTTATAAAACTAATGTTAATGACATCACCATCCGCGTGCCAAAAGAGGAAAAAATTTCGATCCGCATGCGGGAAGGAGATTATACGCTGAAGGATCTCGAAGTATACACAGCGGATTATCAGGCTTTAGAACAAGCATCAAAAAGAGAGCAAACTAATCAGCAGCCGGATGTAACCCTCGATGGCAACCGGATAAGTATTGATGGTTTACAGGCAACTAAAGAAGGCTACCTGGCTATTCCAGTCCCCTATGAAAAAGGGTGGCAGGTCAAAGTCGACGGCGAGAAACGCGATGTTGAAAAAGTTAACTATGCTATGCTTGGCACCGCTATCCATCCTGGCGATGAAACAGTGGAATTCACCTACATGCCGCCATATTTTAAAATGACCTTGATAATAGCGATAATATCATTACTTATAGCAGGCCTTTGGGTGAGAAGAAAAAAGGATTAGCCACCAAAAGTTTCTGCTCTCCCAGGGTGCCTCCCCTCTGAACAGGGTGTCTGAACCTGGCCCACTCACTTCCATCAGGAAACCCATTACTGGTAAAACCAAATCAAAATCAGAAATCTCGATCCCGTGGGTCAGACTCCCGTGGCTAAGTCCTGGAGTCAGACCCACCATACATATATCTATGTATTTAAAGTATCTTTACCATCAAAAAGCTCGCTCGCAAGATGAGACGGCCAGGTTCTGACACCAGGCACCTTCCTTACCACCTCGGATTTTAAACCTGGAAAGTTCACTTCCATCAGGAACCCAGTGGTTATATCATACGCGTTCATAATCAAAAAGGGCGCATGCCTTCCCATATGCTAAAGCAATAACATACAGAAAGGCAGGCGCCTTTTCATTCATTCTTATCATCCAAAAGGATTTTTATATAGTCTCTTCTCGAATAGAGAATGCGATAAATAGAGATATATTCGTCATCCAATTTATAAAACACCAGATAGTTTCCACAAATCAAATACCTGTAATCGGTGGGTAATTCAACCTTCTCTTTTAACTCCATTCCCGCCTTAGGGAAGTCTTTTAACTTCTCATAACAAATAATAATCTCTGTCAACACGCCAATTGCTGCATCGGGATTTCCTAATTCCACTTCCACGTATTCTTTAATTTCTAATAAATCTTTTTTAGCAACAGGATTAATTCTTATTTTTCTCATAGCGTTATAATCCTAAATCTTTTTTCACCTGATCTTCAGTCAGCCATTCATCTCCGGTCTTTACCGTTTTCTCGGCTTCTATCAATTCGGAGAGCAACTTTATGGTCGCCTGATTTTTTTCATAATCTTCAATATCAAGAATAGCAAATCTACCGCGACCATTCTTAGTTAAAAATACAGGGTCTCCAATTGTAATATCTTTCAATACGTCATTGTAATTTCTCAAATCAGATACAGGCTTAATATTAGGCATAATATCAACTCCTTATATTGCTATTATACCAAATAACACTTAAAATGTTTCGTTATATTTTACAGCAAAAGATAAAAGTCGATTCAGCCCCACCAGGGAGGTACCTGGGCCACTCATTATTACGAGAAAATCCTTACCAGAAGAATCCTAAAATAAGGTCACCCTAATTACCGAAGTGGTAGTCTCCCGTAAAATTTAATCGACCGAACGATGGTCATAATACAATTTTCTTTTACCCAATTTCTTTATCTTCCCTTCTTCTAAAGCTTTATTCCAACGATTTACAGATATTTGGTCAAGAGCGTCTCTCTCACCTTTTGTCCTTACTCTGCTTTTCTTTCTTCTCTCTTTTCGCCCTTCAGCTATTATCTTATTAGCAGCTTTCCTATTAGCTTCAATTCGTTTATTTATATCCTCTAGTTTCGTTTTTCTCATTATGCCCTTCCCCTCTTCTTGGAAATCATTATATGAGAAACTGACGTTAAACTTATATATAGTTTACCCGCGTTTTGATAGCTAACTAACATTTGTGCTATCCCTTATATAAATTATAACAATTCATAAGAAGGGGGCAGCCAGCGCCCTTTTTCTTCTTTGTTGATCGAATAGATTTCTCCTGTCTGGGATAAATCACGGGTTTCGATAAAATTACAAATAAATGCAGCTACTTGTTCCGGGGTGCCAATATCCCAGTAGGCTTGTTCATCTTTACTTGTGGCGTTTGCCTGTGCTTTTTCCACGAGAGGTCTGGTCATATCGGTCAAGGCGGCTGGTGACAGTGCATTGACCTGGATGTTATTCTGCTTCAATTCTTTTGCCATAGTCATCGTCATTCCGATGATGGCCGCTTTGGCTGCGCTGTAGTTAATCTGTCCAGGGGTTCCAATCAGTCCTGCCAGCGAGGTCATATTTAAAATAATCCCGGGAGTGCCGGCCGATTTGAAATACCGGGTCGCTTCTGTGCTGCAAATGAAGGTGCTTTTCACATGAGAATCGATGACCTGCGTGAAGTCTTCGATGTCCATCCGGTACGAAATGCGATCCTTCGTGATTCCTGCATTATTGATGATTCCAGTCAGCCCGCCAAAGGCAGCTGTTGCCTCCTGGACCAGTTGCTCCCCTGCATCCTCTTCTGTTACGGACTTGGCAACTCCGGCTGCACGCCCGCCATGATTGCGAATGTCCTGGACTAGTTGTTCGACCTTCTCCTCATCCCGCCCGTTTACAACAACGGCTGCTCCTTTTTCCGCAAGCATAAAAGCGGTGCTTTTACCAATACCGCGCGTAGAACCTGTGACGATAATAATTTCGTTCGTTAAATCCCCCATATTTACAGCCTCCCCTTCAACATTTATTTCATAGATTCCAATAAAGTGGCAAGTCCCATTCCTCCGCCAATCCCAAGCGTTGCTATTCCGCGTCTGGCATCCCCTTTGCCCAGTTCATGGACCAGGCGGGTAACTAGAATTGCCCCGGAGGCTCCATACGGGTGGCCTAAGGCAAGCGCACCACCGGATTGGTTAACCTTTTCAAAAGGAATCTCCAACGCTTTCAATGAAGCGATCACTTGGGAAGCGAAGGCTTCGTTGAATTCGACAAGATCAATGTCCTCCCGGCTCAAGTTCTGCCTGTTCCATAACTTTTTTACTGCAGGAATCGGACCGATGCCAAGAAGATTGGGATCGACACCGGCAGAGGTACTGTCCACAAAGCGAGCTAATGGCTTAAGACCCAGTGATCGGCACTTTTCCAACGACATGATCAGGACAGCAGAAGCTCCGTCATTCATCGGGCAGGCATTCCCCGCGGTCACCGTTCCTCCTGGTTTGAACACCGGCTTCAAGCGGCGCAATTTTTCAAGCGATGTATCGGCTCGCGGACATTCATCGACTCTGACGCCATCTACCGGAACGATTTCCTCATCAAAATTTCCGTTTTGTTGCGCATTCACTGCTTTTTGGTGACTATGTAAGGCAAATGCATCCTGTTCTTCCCGTGAGATACGGTAGTGCTCGGCCACATTTTCAGCCGCTTCCCCCATTTCAGGATCACCGATCGCATCGGGAGAGAATCTTGCTCTTGTATAGAGTTCAGGGCCTCGCGGGTCATGGATGCTCACCGGCTTTTTAATTTTCCAGGGGGCGAGACTGGTACTCTCGACGCCGCCAGCAATATAGATATCGCCGGCTCCTGCTTGGACCAGCCGGGCAGCCAAATTGATTGCTTCGAGTCCTGATCCGCACTGTCGATCAACGGTTACCCCAGGAATCGTCATCGGCAGCCCTGCTGTCAGCAAGGACAAACGTGCGATATTTCCTCCTGGACCGACCACATTTCCTAAGATGACGTCATCAATTTCCTGTGGATCAATGTCTGTTACCAGGTTTTCAAAGAGAGGACGCATCAGCTCTTCGGGAGGGATATGTGACAACACACCTCCCACTTTCCCGACTGGCGTCCGTTTTGCTTTGACAATGACAGCGTCTTGCATCTACTCACTCCTTACGGGGATTTGAAGTTCTTTCCGCGCTATTTTTCCGCTGCTCGTATAAGGAAAAGCTTCGAGCTCAAACCATTCTTTTGGACATTTATATTTCGGTAAAAAGTCAGCAAGGTGAGCTTTTATCTCCTCGATCACGAGCGGTTCTTTCTGCTCAGCAATCACAAAAGCTACTACTTTCTCTCCCCAATATTCATCCGCTATTCCTTTTACCACTACTTCCTCTATCGCCGGATGTTTACTAATCACTTGTTCGACTTCCTCAGGATAAATATTGAGGCCTCCGCTGATAATCATGTTTTGTTTCCGCCCTACTAAAATGACGTGACCTTCTTCATTTTCAAAAGCCAGGTCTCCAACCGTTGCCCATCCCCCATCGAACACATTTTCCGTTTCCTCCGGCAGGTTCAAGTAACCACCGAAGGTCCAGGGGCTTTTCACATACAGGCTGCCGACTTCTCCCTGTTTAACCCGCTTTCCTTCATTTGAAAAAATAGCAATTTCAACTTCGGGAAATGGCTTCCCAATTGCTCCTTCAGGAAGTTCTTCTTCCACATCGCGATAACTGACAAAGCTCAATTCCGATGCACCGTAGAACTCATAAACAGTCGCATCCGGAAACACTTGCACAGCTTCCTGTTTAGATTGTACCGCCCATTTTGCTCCTGAAGAAATCAAGGCCTGTAACGTCGGTGCAGCTTCGTCCTTTCTTACATGATTCAATGCTTCAAACATCGTGGGTACGATATACATGACGGTAATATCGTTTTTCTGCAGTAGCTCCCAGACCTCGTTTGACTCAAACGTTTCCGTCAAATATAACGTGGTACCTATATGGAGACTCTGCACGGCAGCATATAAAAAATGGGAGTGGACGAGCGGTCCCGGGCACAGGATTCGATCCGCTTCATTCAGGGAGAAAACTTCCTGCCCCACAGAAAAACAATCCGCCCAGGAAGCATGGCTTCGAACGAAACCCTTCGGCCGCCCGGTAGTTCCAGATGTATAACCAATATAAAAAGGGGCCTGATCGGCAGCATGCCAGTGTTCCCTTCCAGAAGGAGCAGACGATTCCAGATCATTGATAGAAACAGCATTCGTTTGTTCAAATCGTTCCTCAAAAATAGAATCATAGATAATGAGATCCGGCTCGGCATCACCGATGACAT
Source organism: Halobacillus sp. B23F22_5 (assembly GCF_043497085.1). Taxonomy (NCBI): domain Bacteria; kingdom Bacillati; phylum Bacillota; class Bacilli; order Caryophanales; family Bacillaceae; genus Halobacillus; species Halobacillus sp. B23F22_5. The sequence continues at coordinate 328,292 of NZ_JBIEKI010000003.1, forward strand.
CCTGCAGCTGGGAGATGCTCCATTTCGGATCAAACGGTATCGCAATCCCTCCACTTGAACTGATGGCGATGAACAGTTCCAACCACTTTGGACTGTTAGGGAGCAGGAACCCGATCCTTTTCCCTTTTATATTAGGAAGTTTATAAGCAAGGTTGCGCTGGAGAGACCGGATAGATTGATAGAATTTCCGATATGAAATTTTGTCTTCCTTCGTTTCGATGGCAATCCGGTCAGGATTGTATTCCGCTATTTCTTTTAGTTGTTCCCCGATACAAGCCACACGTTTCACCTCTTCTTTTTGTAGAAAAAAGGTTTGCCATAATAAAGGCAAACCTCTTATTCAGGCAACGTTCGTAACCTTACTCGAACGTCGATTTCCTTTTTCTATTATCGGATAGACGCGATTGATTTGTCGAGCCAGCAAGGAAGCCACGACTACTTTCACCAGGTCGCCAGGGATGAACACAAGTGCTGCCCACATCGCTTTCGTCCATGGCGTTTCTGTAATGAAAGATAAGTAAGTGACCCCACAAGCATACACAAACAGAATCCCACCGATTACGTTAAAGGCAATATAAAGCCCGAGATTGAGCTTTTTCCAGAAACGTTCGACTAGAAATCCGGTGATAAAAGCGGCAAATGGCCAAGCCATGATATAACCGCCGGACGGTCCGAATAACACACCAAGCCCACCTCTTCCTCCGGATAGAAGCGGTACACCAAATGTAACGAGCAAAACAAAGAGTAATAGACTCAACCCGCCACGTTTCGCTCCTAAAATAGAGCCAGCGAGCATCACCCCTAATGTCTGCGCCGTGATCGGCACCGGCGTAAACGGCGTGACAATCGGCGGCATTAGACCGAGCGCACCAATAATAGCAGCAAATAAAGCTGCATAAACCATAGTTCTCAATTTCATAAACTCCACCCACTTGTTAATTAGTTATGTATGAGTGAAGATTACCGTATTTTAGCGAAGTTTGTCAACCTTATTTTTGTATAGGTTAACGTCAGGTGAGAAAAGTCAGCTCCTAACCCTTCCACTCGAATCTGGTTTCTACTCTAGCACCATCAACTATAAATAATTTTTTTACTTTCAACGACACCAAAAGGCACGCTACTTCAGATAATAATAGTAGATATCTAATAACTGCAGAACCGGTTCTCGAAAAGAGAATAATCATGTCGAAGCCGTTAGACCAATCATTTGAAGAAATACTAGAGCAATACGACAACATGATTCACTATCATATCCACAAGTTACATATCAACGACCCCGAGCAGGAATTCTACCAGGAAGGCTGCATCGCGCTCTGGGAAGCCTACCAAACATTCGACCCAGAGCGAGGCACATTCCGGCAGCTGGCAAACTATAAAATTCACCACCGCTTCATCGACCTGATCCGCAAATATTCCAAAGCAGCAGAGAACGAGAAGAACTATGTTGATCAGCACGCAAACATAGAAGACAATAGTACGTATGATGAGCCGGAAGATTATTATCTTTGGAATCGCCTGAGAAATGAATTGACAGAAAAGCAATGGAAATGGGTGAAGTATTTCATCTTAGAAGATCTCTCTTATGCTGCGATTGCGAAGAAAGAGAATACTACTGTGGATGCTGTGAAGAATTGGGGGAGGGAAGCCAGGAAGAAACTAAAGCTGATGTTCGTGTAATAATATTCCACTTACTGGAGGACCTGGGGAGTACTCGTAAACCATCCTACTAGCCTTGTTTAAAATACTCTTAGCCTGAGACGTTTGAAATAGAGGGTTCGGGGTATAATGCTTAACAAGTATTAAGTATTTCATTTTTGGCAAATACTATTAAACTAACTGAAAGGCGGATTGAGGATATGAACAAGTTGACGGATGAACAGTTAGAGAAGCTGGGTAAAGTTTTCGTGTATCATACATACGGTCTCACTGATGAAAATCCAGGCACCTTGCCAGAGCCACGCCTTCCGTTTGAATTGTTTGTAGAATCATGGATTGAAGGCAAGGACCTGTCCAAAATACTTCCGGCTCTGCAACATTACCAGCACAAATCTCCGAAGTATACGAAACTGCTCGCATTGCCTAGAAACCGTGAACAACATAAACAGATGAAAACAAAAAAAGAGACGATCGGATAGTTATATCTTTGCCCCCATTTTTTGCCTCACAAGCGCTGCTCCTGCACGTTTGTGAGTTTTTTTGCTCCAAAAGTACGAAATGTTGGAGGGCAAAAAATTAATCGGTCCTCCACTAAAAGTGTGAAAGAAATGCTTCTAAGTTATGACCCCGATTTATCCATAGTCGGTGATATATTAATTTCAGATAAATTGGGTATTTCCTTATACATGGAAGATACGGAGGAAGATCATCTTCCGGTTGAAGCGATCATGCTATTTGAAAAAGGATATTATGATGAGTTATATGAACTTCTTGCCCTGCTGGAGGAAGAAGATCTTTAAAGTTGGGTTACTAGCTCTGGATAACATAGCACTACGATGATGCATAACTTAAGAGATTAAAGCATAACAAAAGGCACCTTCTCCAACTGGAAGGTGCCTTTTTAATATTCAATTAAAATACTTAGCGACAGTTGCCAGAACGACATTTTATGAAAAAGAAGCCCTGAAACTACAGGACTCCTAATCTATCAAACAAAAATCAGCCACAGAATAAAGGTTACCAGAATAGCCACGATCCCCTGGATCAACGTCCCTGCTGTCTGCGCTTTATACGCCTGTGTAACGGACATACCGCTGAACTCTTTCACTACCCAGAAGTAGCTGTCATTCACGTGGGATACGACCATCGCACCCGCTCCGACAGACATGACTACCAGCGCAAGCGGCATAGCGCCCTCGATCCCCATTTGTCCCAGTAACGGCGCTACCAACGTAGATGTGATGACCAGTGCTGCGGTGGAAGAACCTTGTGCTGTTTTCAATGCAGCAGCAATCAGGAATGGAATGAATACGAACATGGCACCAGCGAATACATCATTAGAGGCGAATCCTTTGATGAATTCAGCAACTGGAGTCGCTTTAATGACAGACCCGAACGCTCCACCTGCACCTGTAATCAACAGAATCGGAGCTGCCTCTTTAATTCCGATGCCTACCCACTGGGTCAATGTTTCTTCATCGTACTTCGGCAACAGGCCGAATGCGAATAGAACGCCGATCAGCAAAGCAACTACTGGTGCACCAAGGAATAGGAAGATATCGAAGAAAGTCCCTTCCCATCCGGCAAAAGTGATCACCGAACTGAAACCGATCAACAGAATCGGTACAAGGATTGGTGCGAATGATTTGAATGTCGATGGCATTTCACCAAATTCCTTTACAATCGTATCGTAATCGAAGGAATGATCGTCTTCTCCCTCGATATGTATTTTTGTACCTGCTTTAATCGCCCACAGATAACCGGCGATGATTACCGGAATAGCAACGATGAAACCGACCAGGATGACAGTCCCCAGATAGTTTTCCGCTCCGATATTCCCTGCCGCTGCAATTGGTCCAGGTGTCGGCGGTACCAGCGTATGTGTTGCGAACAAACCGGTAGACAATGCAATTGCCATGGAAGCGACAGTAACCTTCGCTCTACGCGCAAGCGCTTTCTTTAAAGAAGATAAAATTACATAACCAGAGTCACAAAAAACCGGAATACTTACGATACTTCCGATGACACTCATAGCAAGCTGCGGACGTTTTTCCCCGACGATCCGCAAAACAACTTCCGCCATACGTAAGGCCGCTCCTGACTTTTCTAAAATAACCCCGATGATCGTACCGAACACGATGACCAGCCCGATGCCGCCCATCAGTCCCCCAAATCCTCCATTGACAGCTTCGACAACGTCGGCTAATGGAAGTCCCGCCACAATCCCGATTCCGAATGCAGCGATTAATAATGATAGAAATGGATGAAGTTTCAATTTAGCTGTAGCAAAAATAACGAATAATACCCCTAATGTAATAACTAAAATAAGACCGATACCTTCCATTTGATCACTCCTCTCTTAAAATTCCAATCTAGATGACGTTTCAATCAAATGAATGATCTGTTTCGTAGCGTCATATAAAAGCTGTTCTGCATGTGTGATGCAGTCCTCAAGACTCATCGTTGCTGTAATGATAGAAAAGCATCCGGCAAAAAGCCGATTAAGTTCTTCTATGTTTCCACCAATACTCCCCGAAACAAGTACGGCCGGGACGCCATGCTTTCGGGCAAGCTCAGCGACATATCCTGGTGCTTTCCCGTATAATGTCTGTTCATCGCTCTGCCCTTCCCCTGTAAAAACAAGATCAGCATCTGAAATGGATTCTTCCAAACCGATCGCTTCAGCAATGAGCTTTGCGCCTGAAACCAGCTCTGCGCCAATGGTAAGTAATGCGAATCCCAGACCGCCTGCAGCTCCGGCACCTTCCACCTCCATATGACTTTCCCCGGTTTCTGTTTCGATCAATTTCCCATAGTGCTCCATTGCCGCGTCATAGTGTTCTACCTGCTGCTCGGTTGCTCCTTTTTGCGGACCATATACAGCTGACGCGCCACGTGGACCTGTCAGTGGATTATCGACATCACAGGCGACTTTGATCTCGATATTTTTCAAACGCTCATCAAGGTTTCTGAAATTAAGTTCAGCTACTTTAAGGAGGGATGCGCCTTTTGCAGGAAGTTCCCTGCTTTTATCATCAAAAGCTTTTAACCCTAATGCCTGAAGCATGCCAAGACCTCCGTCATTGGTAGAGCTCCCGCCTAAACCGATCAGAATCTCCGTGAATCCCTCATCGATGGCATCTTTGATAGCTTCCCCGATTCCAAAAGACGTGGTAAGATCAGGATTCCTTTTTTCTTCCGGGACCAGCGTCAAACCGGCAATGGTTGCCGCTTCGATGACAGCGGTTTCATTTTTGAGCGATGCATACCAGCTGGTTTGTTCTTCTCCTAAAGGACCTGTACAGTCGAGAACCTTCTTCTCACCGTCAGTGGCAGCCAGCAGCGCATCAAGTGTTCCCTCCCCTCCGTCAGCCATAGGCTTTGTAACCGTGTCAAAGACTGGGCTGGCTGACTGAATCGCGCGTTGCATGGTTTCTGCTGCCTGCTGGGAGGTCAGACTCCCTTTGAATGAATCTGGTGCAATAACGATTTTCATAAGATACTCCTTCCGCACGTCATTACCTTTATTCAACCGTAAAAATGCGGTGGCTACAATTAGTGTATTCGACAAAATTTTCAGAATTTTAATGCAGGTAATTTGTGCATATGCACAATAGATCAGTGCTCCATTCGATGAACAATCATGTACAACAGACTCGCATCTTTGAATAATTGCGGGTTCAGCCCTACTTTTTCTGTGATCTGCCCAAGCCTATAGTTCAATGTATTCCGATGAATATGTAGAGATTCAGCCGTCTCTTTCACTTTGAAATTGTTTTCTAAAAACCGTTTCAGCGTTCGTATATACGGTGCACCTAACGCCTGCAATTTTTGTTGATAAGCTAAAGCGATGGAATCGTAAGCATCATCAGGAATAGCATCGATCACCCTCTCTAACTCCCAGTCCGAGCTGACAGCTACCGTAGTGGACAAGTCTGAAAATCGCAGTGCCTGCTTTGCTTGAAAAAAGGACTGACGAAGGCCATTAATACCGTTTCCTATCTCACCTATGCCTACCCGTGTCTGGCCGCCAATCCGTTTTACCAGTTTTTCCGCAAACACAACAGGGGCTTGTTCTTCAGCTGGCAGAGCGACAACACATTCCTTCTCACTATATAGAATTGTAAAAAGCGGCTGTAAGGCCAGCTGATCAGCAACAACTTTTATTTGATCGCCTTTTTCAGAAAGTCTATCGGAATAAATCGAAAGGACCTGCCACTCTCCCGTTACATCCGTATCCAGTGTGTAGCGTGCTTCTTGTGTCAAATATTCTTTATTGATACCGGATGGGTGCAAAAGCTGCTGGAGCCAATTCTCCCACTGGCGTTCCTTATAAAAAGTCTGGCGCTGGATATAAATCTGCTCCAAAGCAATTTCAACGGAGGCCTTCGTCATTCCGGCAGCTTGCATAATGGATTCCGGGTCCCCAGTAAGTCCAACGACACCAGCCAGCTCATCACGATGCCGGATTGGGAGGTTCACCCCTTTTTTCGCACCAGAAAAATCATTGATATTCTCTTCACCAATAATCAAGTCTTGTTGATGTTGCATCACATAAATAGCACCTTGATGAACCTCCCCAACACGGGAAGGATCAGAACTTGCCACAATTCTGCCTTCAGGATCCATCAAATTCATCGGAACATGGATATAAGGCGCCAGACGCTGGATGATTTCATTACCGAGATCTTCTGTAATCTTCATATCATTTCCTCCTCTTGTGCTCAGCCTATTTTATCACAACACCCCGGGGCCTCCAGAAATTGGATGGCTCCGGGGTACGGCAGCTCTATTTTTTGCAGTAACCCCCCAACGTTACGTAAACGTTGATATTCACCTAAACGATAGTGCTTGAGATATAGATTATTAACGCAGCCGGACGTTAAATAATAGAAAATGAAAAGAAGGCCATAGAATAATGACCTTCTTCTAGTTTACAATCCAACTGATATATACTTTATCTCCAAATACTCTTCAATCCCATGGTGACCACCTTCACGACCTAAACCACTCTGTTTAAATCCACCGAATGGAGCTTGCGGGGTGGAAGGAAGACCATCATTTAAGCCGACGATTCCGTATTCCAGCTGTTCGCTGATTCTAATACCTTTAGTTATATTTTCAGTAAACACGTAAGCTGCTAGTCCATAAATCGAATCATTTGCTCGATGGAGAGCTTCCTCTTCCGTTTTGAATGTAGTAATGGGAACTACTGGACCAAAGGTTTCCTCCCTCATGCACAGCATTTCATCATTCGCATTCGTTAAAACAACGGGTTCATGGAAGAGCCCCTCTTGTTGGGATCCTTGATAGATGACTTGACCACCTTTTTCAACGGCATCATCTACGTGCTTTTTGACTTTGGCCACCGCCTTTTCATCGATCAGAGGACCAAGATCCGTCTCTTCTTCCAGTCCATTTCCGACTTTCAATTTCTTGACTTCTTCGACCAGCTTGTCCGTAAATGAGTCCACCACGGTTTCGTGTACGTAAATACGGTTGGAGCATACACAAGTTTGTCCAGCATTTCTGAACTTAGCCCCGATAACGCCTTTTACAGCTTTTTCAATATCAGCGTCATCCATGACAATCACAGGAGCATGTCCGCCAAGCTCAAGGGATATTTTTTTTACCGTGTCCGCCGCTCCTTTCATCAACAGCTTTCCAACTTCCGTCGATCCCGTGAAAGTTAATTTCTGGACACGAGTATCTTCCAACCATGCTTCCCCGATAGCTTTGGGATTTCCTGTAACAACGTTGATAACGCCTTTTGGAATACCTGCTTCTTCAGCGAGGGCAGCCAGTTTGATAGCAGTAATCGGTGTTTGTTCGGCTGGCTTGATCACCACAGTACATCCTGCGGCCAGAGCAGGGGCTACTTTTCTTGTGATCATAGCTGCCGGGAAATTCCAAGGGGTAATAACCGCCACTACGCCGACCGGTTGTTTATGGACAAATAATCGTTTGTTTCGTTGGGTGGCTGGAATTTGTTCACCATAAACACGTTTGGCCTCCTCTGCGTACCAAGAGATAAACCCGTTGGCGTAATTTATTTCTCCGATTGCTTCTTTCATTGGCTTTCCTTGTTCCAGAGTCATGGAACGTGCAAGGTCTTCCTTATGATCATTGACCAGGTCAAACCACTTCCGGATAACTTCACTGCGTTCATAGGCAGATAATTGAGACCATTGTTTAAAGGCTTCGGATGCTGCGTCCACGGCCTGCTTTGCTTCTACCTTTCCACCTTTCGGGACGGTGGCAATGATTTCTCCGTTGGCATGGTTATTTACTTCCAGTGTAGGAAGCTCATGCCCGGTTTCTTGTCCATTTATTTTCATCAAATAGGTTTCCAATACTAGTCCTCCTAGATCATTACGATATTTTTTTATTTTTTTCTTCTATGTCTTTAGTAAAAATTTGATCGTTTTCCCCTCTAAAGAACTGCTTGCCATAGACTAATAAAGTAAGCAGTATACCTACCGCAAAAGCCCAGGTAGCTCCTTTGGTTGCTAAGACAGCGGCAATGATTCCGGCAATCCCAAGATCTCGATGGCTTCGAGCTTCTAATATCCCTATACGGACACTAACATATCCTTGAATGAGCAAAGTCAGAGCCAGCGCAATGCCGAGAATTGGTTCTACCAGGCTGACGATCGGCATCAAAAGCAACCCTGTGTTCGTTCCCCAACGGAAGGATCCAGAACCACCAAAGAGCGAGTGCATGGCTTTTTTTCCTTCCTTGAAACGTTCAATCACGACCACCTGCATTGCTGCCCATAGTGGTCCAGCCATGGTTACATCAGGACCAAGGATACTCATAATAGAATTCCGACCACCAAAAACCAAGTGTGCACGGTTTTCGTTATAATCAACCTTTTCATCTCGTCGTACATCATCAGCTTCAGCAATTAATGCTTTACTCTGCAGAACGTCTCCAAACAGTACAATGTATGCTGCAAGCACGGTTGGAATGGCTTGAACAAAAAGTATAAAGGACGGGAAACCAACTCCAAATACGGTGTATTCACTCCAAAGGGTGGCAAAGTCAGGATTGATAAAGCCCCACTCTATGGTCGGCCAAGGTGCTTCTCCAAAAGTAGGCCCAAGCACTACAGCTAAAATGATAATTGGAAATATTCCGAGTTTTCCGATAAGCCCCCAGAGCTTACTATTACTTTTAAGCTCATTGAAATGTCTGGAAAAAATAATATAAAAAGCAATCCCAACTGCAATAGAAATAGTCCAAGGGAATTGGTCGAAACGTCCACCTACCTCGAATACAGATATGACAGCAGCAATACCAGCTCCTAAAATGACACCTGATTTAATCGCCGGAGGGACAAAGGATACGACTTTTCTCGCAAGTCCTGTTGCTCCTAAAAGAATCGAAAATAATCCAAGGGTCAACTGGAAGGCTACGAGTGCATGTACGCGATCAACGCCTTCCGGGAAGGTGGATACATAGGCCATGATAAGTGGAATCGCTGGCGTAATCCAACCTGGTACCACAGGATCTCCAAGTAAGTGATGGGTCAGGTACAGAATACCGTTTAATAGAACCACTGCTAAAGCAACTTCAAATGGCATACCTAATAGCTCTATCATTAAAGGAATGGCAGCTAAATCAACAGCACACATCAACAACCCTTGTACATAGTCAGGCCACTCGAACTTGTAATGAATAAAAGGAAGCCTAAGTTTAAAAGGACCTAACGGTATGAACGGGGACTCTTCTCCGTGTTTACGATTTTTCCACAATTTAATAACCTCTTTCCTGATGTTTTTTTTAATAAGCAGATTGATAGATTTTTTCAATATTTTCTTTTGATAACTTACGAGGATTATTATTTAATAGACGCTCGATTTTACTTGCGTCTTCAGCCATTTCAGAAATGGCGCTTTCTGGGATATCAAAAGCTCGCAGACCAGAAGGGATATTGACCTCTTTGCATAAAGAATCCATTGCTTGGACTGCTCGATTAGCAGCTTCTCTATCGGAAAGGTCAGAAACGGTTTCTCCAAGTGCAACAGCAATGTCTCGAAAACGTTCGACGCAAGCAATTTTATTCCATTCCATCACATAAGGAAGGAGGAGGGCGTTACTAACTCCGTGTGCAATCTGGTAACGTCCTCCAAGTGGGTAAGCTAGAGCATGAACGGCTCCGACCCCGGCGTTACCAAACGCCATTCCTGCCATAAGACTTGCGATGGCCATGTTTTCACGAGCTTCTATCTGTTCTGGATTTGCGTAGGCTTTCGGTAAATTTTTCGAAATCATTTTCATGGCATGGATAGCCAATGCATCCGTAATAGGGGAGGCATGAACAGAGATATATGCTTCGATGGCATGCACTAACGCATCTATACCACTCGCGGCAGTAACCGACGGAGGCATCGTGAGTGTCATTTCAGGAGTTACGATAGCGACATCCGGCAACAGGTAATCACTGACCATTCCTTTTTTCAACTGGGCTTCTTTGTCTGAAAGGATGGAAATATTGGTGACCTCTGATCCCGTTCCAGCTGTGGTAGGCAGGGCGATGATGGGAACTCCTTTTTCAGGCACCAGGTCCGTACCGAGAAGGTCAGATAAATCTCCTTCAAAAGGGGCAAATGCGGAAACACTTTTAGCAATGTCAATAGCGCTTCCTCCTCCGATTGCAATTACCCCATCATGTTTCCCTTTATTGAATGCTTCTGCGCATTCCTCTACGATTTTGAATTCAGGTTCAGGTTTCACACCGGTGAAAACCCCATATGAAATCTCCTTCAATTGGGCAGTAACTTGATCGACGACCCCTACTTGCTTTAGGATTTCATCCGTTACAATCAAAGGGTTGAAAACATCTAACCTTTCCAGCTCTTTAGGAAGGATTTCCGTTGCTCCTTCACCTGTGATTAATTTGTTGGCGATTTTAAATGTGGATATAGACATGTAAATGATTCTCCTTTCTCTCTTTACATTTATACATGCAAGTTCCATGCCAAGATGTGAAAAGTCTGAAAATACAGGAAATATTAAGGCTTCTGTTGAAAGCGTTATCATAAAATGTTCTGTTTTTGATTGAATAACTAATCAAAAATGGGAAGGGTGATTAAGAAAATAATCATCCTTCCCATTTTTTCATCTTCTGTACAATTGTCGATTGACTCACTTCTAATGCTTCAGCAGCTTTTCGTGTTGTCTTATACTTCCTAAGTGCTTTTGTAATCATTTCACGTTCGACTTCTTCGACCGCCTGTTTCAATGGAACCACGTCATCGCTATCTTTTAGGATCCATCGCTTTTTGGATCGAAGAAGTTCTTCCGGTAATTGTTCCCTTCCAATCTCCTCGGATGGAGAAATCACAACTAACTGCTCCATTAAGTTTTTTAACTCGCGGATATTACCTGGCCAATCATAATCATATAAAGCATCTAACACATCAAAGCTTAATGATCGGTTCATTCCATACTTCGAGGAATACTCTTCGATGAAAAGCTGGGCAAGAGAAATGATTTCTTTCTTCCGGTCGCGAAGGGGTGGAATATGAATAGGTACTACGTTTAATCGGTAATACAAATCTTCCCGAAATTCCCCGGAAGCTACCAGCTGTTTCAGATTTTTGTGGGAAGCTGCGATAATCCGTACATTTATATGTTTAAGATTCGATGAACCGACAGGGTAAAAGGCTTGATCCTCAATGACTTTCAATAGTTTGACTTGTAAGTCTATAGGAAGATCGCCAATTTCATCTAAAAACAAGGTTCCGTGGTCCGCCACTTCCAGTAATCCTTTTTTCCCTTTTCGTATAGCTCCTGTGAAAGCGCCAGGTTCATAACCAAATAATTCAGCTTCTATCAAATTTGAAGGAAGAGCCCCACAATTCAGTTCTAGAAAGCTTTGTTGGGAACGGTCTGAATGTTCATGGATATGCTTGGCGATCATCGTCTTTCCCACACCTGTCTCCCCATGGAGGAGTACTTGTGCATCGGTTTTAGCCACGCGTTCGATGATGGCAATGATCCCTTTCATTTTTTCACTGGTATAGTAGGGGTAGGATTCTGATTTTAAATACACTTCTTTTGAGCTTTGACGAAGGTTCTTTAACTCCTGGAGGTCCTCGATTTCATGCTTTAGTTCAAGAAGCTCTGTAATGTCTCTGACGCTGTTGATTACATAAAGGATCTCTTGGTCTTTCGAAAAGATAGGTGTCCCGGATACGATGATATTCCGACCATTTGAGATCTCTTGCATCAATGTTACAGGTCGCCTTTTTTTGATAACCTGAAGAGATGCCGACTTTGAAATGTAGTCTGCTTTAATGATATCGTTCATATGGTAGCCAATTAATTGTTCAGCCTTGAGATCAGTGATCCGTTCGTAAGATTGGTTGACCTTAACCGTAATCCCATCACCATTTGTTATAAAAACTCCATCATGTAGAGAATTTATGATTTCATTGAAAATCGGACTCTCTATAATTTCACTGTATTGGTGGTTCTGTATTTTTTCGGACACAGCATATTCTCGAAACTGGTCCTCAAACATCTGGCCTATCGTTTTGCTAAGGTTTTCGTTCTCTAAGATATCATGCAGCTCCCCTTTAGAAAGCCTCCCTATGATTTCTCCATTGTCATCAACTACTTCAATGATGTCTCGGTTGGAATCCGTCAATAACTCTATCGCACGGTTCACTTGATCATGTAGGTGCACTTGCATGGTTTAACCTCCGAATAATAGTGATATGTCATTTTATCATAGAGATGGAATGCAAGGGGGACGGAATATTACTTTCCAATATATACACCCTCTTATAGTTTTTACTTACATGCAGCAACAAAAAAAAATGCTGATGCTTCATATCATAGAGTTATTCAGGTGAACTTTTTCCAGATATAAAAAGGAAATTTCGTCCATATCTAGAATAAGTTTTACTATAGAAAAAGATTTCTTGCATGCTTTTAACTTTTTAGAGTAAAAAGTTAAAGGTCGATTAATGAAGGAGATGTGGTCTTGAAGAAGAAAATGGTAACTTTGACTTTAGCAATGGCCCTAACAGGGATGGGAGTGGCTGCTCCACCAGCTCTTGCAGGAGGGAACGGACCAGACGTTAACGGAAACGAGACGGTACAGACATCGATGCTCACCACCTACAGTGAGATGAAAAACTTTCTTCAAAAGGAAGCGTCAAAACAACAACAAATGGACTTAGAGGTAATTGGACAAACCACTAAGGGAAGGGATATCCATCTGGTTAAATACATTTCTAACCCAGAGAACCCGACGATTCTTTACCTTACTCAACAACATGGAAATGAAGCATTGACCACAGAAGGTGCGCTTGATTATATTCGTCACTTAGGCTCCAATAGCACCCCAAACCAAGACTTATTAAACCAGGTGAACATTCTAATCCTACCAATGCTGAATGCTGATGGAGCCATGGGAGATGTTAATTATTCTTTGGATGATCACGTAGCAAGTGGCCGCCATCTCACACGCTACAATGCTGATCGAATTGATCTTAATCGTGATCACGTAGAAAAAGTGGCGCCGGAAACGAAAGCTTTACATGAAAATGTCCTTCAAAAATATAAGATTGATTATATGATTGATATGCATCACCAAGGAACGCAAGAGGATTATGATGGTAGGTACTCGTCCGCCTCTCTTTTAGCCCCATATCATTCAGATGTAGATCCAATGGTACTGGATCAATCTAAAAAGTTGGCAACTGTCTTATATCAGGGATTGGAGCCATTAGGCTGGTCCCATGTCTTCAAATATGATGCACCGACTACTCGACCTTCTGTAGCTTCCAATGCGATGGCTCTACAGTATGATATACCAGTTATCCTGTTTGAAATGAGAGGGATGGCCGATAACAGCTACGAACCTTATGTATTAGGACAAAAATCCAATGGTTATATCACAAAGCAAGCATTTTTAGCCATGCAAACAACCTCTGCTGCTATTGCTGATGGTTCCATCTTAGAAGCTAATTCAGACGTGTATGATCAGTTACCAGAGCAGAATTATAACTACTAATATAAGAAGGCTTCCTTAACAGGGAGCCTTTAGCACGGTGTTGCTTTATTGGTTAAAGAACTAATAGAAGTATAAGGGCTATCCTCAATTGACAGGAATGCAATAGGTATTTATCAAGGAGTAATCACATAGTCTCAGCTTTTGCTGCTCTATTGATTTAAAGGTTCGTGATAACACAAAAGGCACCTCCCATAGAAGGGAAAGGCGCCTTTTTTATAATCTTTTTATCAGGAGTCCTGCTCCAGGACATCCGCTATTCGCTTACTGGCATAACCATCCCCATACGGGTTACTGGCACGGCTCATTTTCTTATAAGCTTCTTCATGTTCTAGAAGCAGCTTAAAATTATTATAAATATTTTTTTCCTCTGTACCTACTAATTTCAACGTTCCTGCCTCAACACCTTCTGGACGGTCGGTAGTATCACGCATGACTAGTACCGGTATGCCCAGGCTTGGTGCTTCTTCCTGAATACCCCGCTATCTGTCAGGATCAAATAGGCTCTGGAAAGGAAGATATGGAAATCTAGAACTTCCAGTGGTTCAATGATCCTTACCCGATCATTATCTCCGAGTACTTCAGTAGCTGCTTCTCTGACAAACGGATTCATATGAACCTGATAAATAGCCTTAATTGGCTTAAACCTCTTTCCATGTGTTAAGACTGCCGTCTACCACGATGGGGACAGGCCTTAAACAGATGCGTTCATTAATAAGTTCTTCAGTACATCTTTTTGCGGGTAATCAGAAGCTTCTATATCTTCTACTAATCCAGCTAAATCATAATTCGTCCTTACAATGGAGGCTTGCACCCCATTCTCTCCGATATCGATCAACACATAAGACGGCTGGGCCAATCCATCGAAAGGAAGACCAACGCTCCCTGTATTGATCACCATTTTTCCATTGATATAGCGGATATACGGCTTATGAATATGCCCGTAAATATAGACATCAGCCAGTTGATTTACCATCAGACGATCTTTCATTTCTTCCTCTGTGGCATCCGGTAAAACAACTTCAAACAGGTCAGCAGGTGTCGCGTGGAATCCGTGGATGTTTATTCCTTTGTACTCTTCCGTTATCTCTCTTGGCAGCTCGTTCAGATAGTTGACCGACTCGCTCGTCATACTGGCATGTGCCCAGTCTCTCTCCTGATTCATCCCTTCGATCACTTTATCAGGGACTTCGCCTTCCTGAACTCCCCTGACAATCCATTCATCTGCGTTTCCTTTAATAACTTGAGCATCAAGACCCTGTACCAATTCAACCGAACGCTCTGGCTCAATCCCTCGATACGCGATGTCACCAAGAACAAACAATTGGTCGATATTTCTCTGTTCGATGTCCTCCAACACAGCTTCCAGGGCGCGTGCGTTTCCATGAATATCGGATAGGAATGCTAATCTCATAACTTTCTCCTTTCTCTCAAAACCTTCTTAATATTTATAGCTTATCAAGAATACCTGAAGGATGTCAGGTTATAGGTTATGAAATCATCACTTTTCAACAATCACCTCATCGATTTGTTTTCCTAAGTGACGACCTGGCTTATCTTTCATGCCAAGGATGCGATGGCCAATTTCCAAATCTTCGATAGCTACTTCTCCCTTGTTTTCTTCTAATACATGAACACTCGTGGATTTCTGTAAGGTAGCAGACACGATACCATCCTCACTTTGGCATTCCACTCTTACAAATGGCCGCTTTTCTATTTTCACACGGCCAAGCGACAGTTCTCTTTCTTCCTGCTCTCCTTCCACGGTTACTTTCTCTCCGGGATCCAATTCATGTAAGTAATGGGTCTTATTTTTTTGACATAAATATTGATGAAACGCACCACAGTTAATACGAAAAGGTCTGGAAGGATAATTTTCTGACTCCCGATTTTCGGAAAGCACTTTCACATAGCCATGCCCTGTATTACCGACATACACGCCATCGTGTGGGAGTAATATATCGATAAAATCAAGGCATACTCTCATCCCTTCGCCAACTTCCTCAATCTTCACAACTTCCAAAAATTCTTTTTCTAGCCTAGCCATCTAACCGACTCCCATCAAGTTTTTTCTCTACCTTGATTATAGGAGTAATACATTACCTTACTCAAGCTAATCCAATCGGGGTGTCTGAACCTCGCCCACCCATTTCCAACAGAAAGACATTCATCGGTAAAGCCAAATCAAAATCAGAACGCCTTCATACAGTGGGTCTGACTCCCGTGGCTGGCTGAATCCTGGAGTCAGACCCACCATAATAACGCCTATGTATTTCAGGTGATATTCGCAATAATAACCTTCACCCATAAATAGCGGGCCAGGTTCTGACACCAGGCGCCCCTCCACTCAACAGGGTGTCTGAACCTCGCCCACTCGCTTCCATCAGGTATGCCAATACTGGTAAAACCACTTCAAATACAGAAAGCTCTATACCGTGGGTCTGACTCCCGTGATATAGAACCTATTCTTTCACCAAGCTAATTTTCTTTCCTGCATGGGCTGGAAAACGATAACCGAGTGCCTCATCGAGGTCGTGTTCCGTTATCATCTCATGTCCCTTTAAGTCTGCAATTGTCCGGGCTACACGAATCAGATTGACCTGCACTCTGTTGCTGAAATGATAAGTCATGCTCCATGTCTGCAGTAACCCACGCAACCTGGAAGATAGCGGCGATTTTTTCATCAGTGTCTCATAGGGCACGATACTGTTTGTCTTCTCCTCCCCATAGCGGGCATATTGACGATTTCGTGCATCAGATACCTGTGCCTTCATCGTTTCCGAGTTGATTTGACCTTCCCTGCTATGGGTGGCTAAAGAAATCGGCTCTAACTGCAAATGAATATCCATCCGATCGAGAATCGGACCGGACAACCGTTGCTGATAACTGTTGATCTGTTTCGGTGTACATGTACAATATTTATCCTTTGCCCCCTTATAGCCACAAGGGCACGGATTAGTCGCACCTATCAGTATGAATCTGGCAGGATAGGTAACAGTTCCACTGACTCTGCTGATTGTCACCTTGCCTGCTTCGATCGGCTGACGGAGCATATCGAGAGTTTTCTTCGGAAACTCAGCCATTTCATCTAAAAAAAGAGATCCCCCATGAGCTAATGACACTTCTCCAGGACGGGGCGTAGTGCCGCCACCAATAAGAGAAACAGCTGAAGCAGAATGATGAGGATGGCGATAAGGAGGGTTCGAGGATAATGCACGACTTTCGTGAGCCAGCTGGTAAAGACTGAAACTATCAATCATCGTTTTCTCTTTCATTTCAGGGAGAATAGATGGAAAGGCGGAAGCAAGCATGCTCTTACCACAGCCTGGAGGTCCGCTCATCAGGACATTATGACCTCCCGCGGCCGCTGTTATCAAAGCCCGTTTCGGGATTTCATGGCCTATGATCTCTGAAAAATCAATCCCCCATGTTTCATTCTTATGATCATTATCATCTTCAGCTGTCAATGGAAAGGAGATCTGTTGGGTAATACCGTTCAAATGATCGACCACTTGCTGTAAATTAGAGACAGGTAACAGTATCGATTGGTTGCGTATCGTTTTAAGGCCATGGATATTATCTGGTACAAATATATGCTGAAATCCCAGTTCTTTGGCTTGCATGACTGCTGCAAGCATGCCTTCCGTTTCATGAATCGAACCATCCAGGGATAGTGCCCCAAGAAAAGCAGTGCTTTCCGGGATATCACCGGTAAGCTGATGTGTTTCCTTTAATATAGCGATCGCCATCGCTAAATCCGCCATCGGTCCGTTTTTCTTCTGCTCCGTTGGCGAAAGCAGTACAATAATATGGCGACCGGATATATCTGCCGTAACGGAATGAAGGGCGCCTTTCAACCTGTCTTTTGATTCCTTGATCGAAGCATCAGGTAGACCGATCACAGAAACCTGCTCGACACCGGATAAAGACTGGACTTCGACACCAATGACATACCCTTCAAGCCCCTTCAGGCCGATACTCTTCACAATAGTCGCCATATACCTTTCCCCCTTTTTCCTCGATATAGCTTTTATATCTTTGTACTTTCGGATCAACAAAACAGTCCAGCAATGGCTGCCTGGTAAGAAACGAATGATTCTCCTTCCCTAAATAAGCAGGGTAACTGCTCCACCGATAAGCTTCCGGAAT
The DNA here is from genome assembly GCF_043497085.1 of Halobacillus sp. B23F22_5. Classification (NCBI taxonomy): domain Bacteria; kingdom Bacillati; phylum Bacillota; class Bacilli; order Caryophanales; family Bacillaceae; genus Halobacillus; species Halobacillus sp. B23F22_5. The sequence continues at coordinate 346,126 of NZ_JBIEKI010000003.1, forward strand.
GGCACACATGCCTGCATTCACAGGATTTAGATGAATGTACTTACTGGCAGCAAGAAAATAGCTCGTCGTCTCAATCAGCTTACTGTAATAACGGCCCTGAAACAGATGCCCCTTGAATTGATGGCGTTTATTAAAGTATTTGGCATAACGGAAATGGATGAACTTCATAATCTCACCGGGAGGATGAGTGTAGACTTCCAGAAGAAGATGAATATGATTGGTCATGAGGCAAAAAGCGTGGAGAGTAAAAGGTATCTCTTTCTGACACCGGAGGATCAGCTGAAGATACATATCATAATCGTCATCATTAAAAAACACAGCCGCACCCCGGTTTCCCCGAGCAGTAATATGGTACCGAGCCCCCGGATACCATTGACGAGGCTTTCTCGACATAACAGCAACTCCCTCATTTTTATGTTTCTATTGTAATGAACCACAGCAAAATAAGGAAATTGCTAAAATCTAATAATCAAACAAACCACACAGCTTAAACCAGATGTATAACGCTGCCAAAAAGAAAATTCTTCCCTAAAATGCCAGGCGAATTTTTGGTTATAGTCAAATTACCTAACTCCACCAGGGTGTCTGAACCTGGCCCACTCATTCCCAACAGAAAGACACTCTCCGGTAAAGTCACACGAAAATCAGAAGGCCTTAATACATTGGGTCAGACACCCGTGAAAGACATACTGATCATGAAGGCGTGTGCAGGAATCAATAAAAAAAGAATGGGAGCAGATTTTGTCCATTATTTATTTTGACCTGGAAATAATACCGCAATAATAATAACTTTATTGTCTATTAGCTTAAAATAAAATTGAAATTTCCTTACTACAATCCGGGAAATTCCTTTATATTTTCCAAATTCCTCTGTGTAAGTCTTACTAACTATAGGATTTTTCAATAAATCCTCAGTTTCTAATACAACTTGAGAAACAAAATCCATTGTTTCAAGCGGAGTAAACCTTTCACTCCTAAATTCCGTAAGTTTTTCTCTAACAACCGGAGTCCATACAACGGTACGGGACATTACATGAAATCCTTCTCAGATAAGGATTCTAGAAATTCAGAGGTTGAAATACCTAAACCTTTTTTGTATTGTTCTTCACCTTCATTAAACATACGTTCTAGGTTTGGATTTTTCTCAACATCTGATTTTATTGATGGTTCATCCTCTTCTTGTAAAACAAGCGTAAACTGACCCTTACCAGGAATTGAAAATTGAACCACTGAATTTTCACTATTCATGTCATCAATATACTTCATAAGCTCTTCAGGAGATTGAATCTTTCCCATATTAACACCCCATATAAGAATAAGTTATATTTACATCATAACATACACCATAAATTCCAAAAAACTACTTCTACCAGGTATCGAGGCCAGGCTCAAATTCAATAGCGTTTGCTGGTAAAAAAGATGGCAAGGGTGGTAAGATCCCAGTGACTGTAATCTCTCCCTCACTTTAACGCGTTACACTTTAGCTGAGTGGGGGTCAGGCACGGCAATTTAACGCGTTACACTTTAGCGGAGTGGGGGTCAGCGTATAATGGCAAATAAGTCAATCGATAAATTCCTCATAAAAAGACCGACCTTAATACAAGTTCGTTTTAACTTTTTTAAAACGACTCTAGAAGCTTATATAAGGGCATTTTCTAGGATGTAAAAGGACTTTGCTTTTTTACTCTGCAGGGATACCACCTAGCAAGTATAAACTTTAATTTCACGTATTATTGATTATTGCAGTTGAAATGAGCCACTTATGCGGAGTTTTGAGCCAGTCTTTGCGGAGAAAAGAGCCACCCTTTGCGGAATGCATTGCCACTATAAATAGAATAGAGAAAGGCCTCCTGTATAATTA
>NZ_JBIEKI010000040.1:0-765 GCF_043497085.1 Halobacillus sp. B23F22_5
GACCAGTACTTCCCCGAGTTTAAAACTGTCATCAAAGGTTTTGGTCAATTGGCTTGCGCCATTTTGAAGCACACGTCTTTCCCGGAAGATCTTCTAAACCAGGAGATAGAAGAACTAGCGCTGATGTATAAAGAAAAGGCGGGTATACGTTCTCCTGCGAAAAGTAAGATTCGAAAGGTGAAACAGGCAGCTGAAAACTCCATTGGTATTACGACAGGCAAAGAGATGGCACGCATTGAAATCGCCGCACTTGTCGATCAGTTTCTTCTAATCGAACGTCAACTGACAGAACTCAATCATCACTTAGAAGATTTAGTCACCCAGCTGGATGAATACGAATACCTGATATCGATTCCCGGCATTGGAAAGCATACGATCATTGATTTGATTGCGGAAACGGGCTCACTTAAGCAGTACACACATTCACGCCAACTCATTAAACTAGCGGGATTAACACTGCGCGAGAACTCTTCCGGTAAACATCAAGGTCAAAAGAAAATTTCCAAACGGGGACGAAAACGGCTCAGAAACCTTCTTTTTCGCGCCATATTGCCTTTGATCCAAAACAACCGTGCGTTTAAGGAATTGTACCAGTACTACATTACTCGTCCCGTTAATCCTTTGAAAAAGAAGGAAGCAATGGTCGTGCTTTGCGGAAAACTGTTAAAGATCTTTTTTGGTTTATCGAACCGCCAGGTTCACTTCAATGAGGACCGAATGAAACAGGACCTCCACTGTCTTCAACAGGCAGCGTAACCTATATTT
>NZ_JBIEKI010000041.1:0-704 GCF_043497085.1 Halobacillus sp. B23F22_5
GCTCTTTCCGCATCGTGTTGTAGGGAATGAGTGTATCAAATCCTTCCTTCTTTGCGTATTTGTAATTGGTTTCTCCGCCATAACCTCCATCACCGACAATTGTGTTGGGGAACGGAAGATCTGCAGCCTGCAGCTTTTGAATATGCGGTTCAAAACAACGAGTGTCCGTAGGACGCTGGTGGATCGAGTAGCCGATAATGAATTGGTTTTCTGTTCCTGCCTGCACATTATAACCAGGTTTTAACTGCCCATTCTTCATGTGATCTTCTTTCATTCGCATAAAAGTGGCATCGGTATCTGTCTTGGAAAAACTATTGCGATCACCGAAGGTGGCTAGCTGGGTTTCATACTTTTTCAAACGAGGAAGGTAGTCCTGGCTCAACGTTTTATAGATACGTCGTTTGGCACGAAATACTTCCTTTTTTTCTTTCTTCTTTACCTTATCAGCTTCCTCTTCGACCGCCTTTTCCGCCTGTTCCACCTGAGCTTCTACCTGCTCGACAACTTTTTCTAATCGCTCGGAAGTTACTCGGTTGGCAGGAGATTCCTCATTAGTAAGTATGTTTTCGTCTAACTCAATAGCTTCTTCAATATCCGCGAAAGTTTGATCCAACTTTTCCTGTAAGTTTTTTTCGTAACGTTGGACGGATTTTTTCCACACAAACGTATACTTATTGGCATTTGCCTCTATTTTTGTTCCATCA
>NZ_JBIEKI010000042.1:0-687 GCF_043497085.1 Halobacillus sp. B23F22_5
GCTGCAGATCTTCCGTTCCCCAACACAATTGTCGGTGATGGAGGTTATGGCGGAGAAACCAATTACAAATACGCAAAGAAGGAAGGATTTGATACACTCATTCCCTACAACACGATGCGGAAAGAGCAGTCTCGTTCCTTCAAGAAAGATCCAAGCCAGGTTATGAACTGGGAGTACAAGGCAGATGGGGATTATTACATTTGTCCGAATGGACGAAAGGTCTCTTTTCAATTCCATTCTCACCGTACCGACCGGTACGGATATACGCGAGCCTTCAAGGTCTATGAATGCGAAACGTGTACCGGGTGCCCTTTAAAAGAAAAATGCACGAAAGCAAAAGGGAACCGACGCGTTTACTATAACCCGGCATATGAACAACTGAAGAAGGAAGCAAGGGAAAGCCTTTGGTGTGACGAAGGAGCACAAATCTACGCCAGACGAAAAGTTGAGGTGGAAAGTGTGTTCGGTCATATCAAAGGCAATCGGTCGTTCCGGAGATTTTCTCTCCGGGGCATCGATAAAGTGAATATAGAGTTTGGGCTGGTCGCCATCGCCCACAACTTCCTGAAACAGGCGGAGTGGAACCGCCTGTTTCACTGGGGAAATAAGCTCACAACGAAAAAACCACGAAGAAAAATCAATTTCTTCGTGGTTTTTTCATTTTAAAGAGGCTTTTGGGACAGCCCC
>NZ_JBIEKI010000043.1:0-657 GCF_043497085.1 Halobacillus sp. B23F22_5
TGATAATGGGGCGCATTTCAGTTCCAGATAGAATAGATTAGCTTGAAATAGAGGACCATAAGTGTAACCGCTTGTGGTCTTATTTTAGTATTTAGGCAAGTACCGTAAAACTTATGATACGATAAAAGATAGTGTGACAATCGGAGAAATCAACATACAGGGGAAGTGAAGGATTTGGACAAAGCAAAATTATATGACTTGATTGGTATTGGCGCAGGACCGTTCAACTTGAGCCTGGCAGCACTACTGGATGAACAGCCGGAAATAGATGCCATGTTTTTTGAGCAAAAGGAAAAGTTCGAGTGGCATCCTGGAATGCTGATTGAAGGCACGAAGCTCCAGGTACCGTTTCTGGCAGATTTAGTTACTATGGCAGATCCGCGTAGCAAGTATACATTTTTAAACTATATCAATGAAAATGAGCGTATGTATCAGTTTTACTTTTTACAGCGCCTGGATATCCCCCGCCGGGAGTATAATGATTATTGCCAGTGGGTGGCTGGTCAGCTGTCCAGTTGTAAGTTCGGGTACCGGGTGACGAACCTTAGGCATGTAAAGGATAACGAAGCTTATTTTGAAGTAGAGGTTGTGAACCTTGCCACGAATGAAACAGATGCTTTCCGCACGAAAAATCTCGTGTTAGGGACTGGAAGTGTC
>NZ_JBIEKI010000044.1:0-641 GCF_043497085.1 Halobacillus sp. B23F22_5
CTGATATAATTCCGCCATCGCACCCATTTTCATTTCTACTAGTTTACGTAAAGTTTCTTGGTTCATTATTTTGTATCCCTCCCAAAGTATTTAGCTCCACGGACAAATCCATAGTCGTCAGATGTAGTGCGAGGTCTGTTAATATCCGTTTTTTTATTTTGTTTTTTCTTCTTATTTCTTTCTACTACACTTTTAAAGACAGAAACCGTTGGGTTTGTTGAAATTTCAAGTAAGGTTTCTGTTGCTTTCTCTATTTCTTCATTTGGGTATTTCTTTGCTATATTCCTCAGTGTGCTAAGGCTATTTAATGCTTTTTTCTCTACATTCATTTCTAAGATACGAGAGACAAATTGAGTCATAGATGGCCCAATTGTTTCTGCCCACTTCCGGTTATTTTCTGGATTATGATCTAAATATAATCGGTGATTGTCAGGCATATGGTCTGGATTGGTCTCTAACTGGCCAATTTCACCATGTTGTCGTTTATGGGATGCAATCCGGACTTCTTTGAAGTAAACTTCAATTAAATCCGTGGTCAGTCGAACATCGACATTCTCTCGGACATAATCATATGGAACGGAATAATACATTCGATCAACTTGGATGTGGTAGTTCAGTTGAACTTTTGCTGTTTTCCATTC
>NZ_JBIEKI010000045.1:0-620 GCF_043497085.1 Halobacillus sp. B23F22_5
CCCGTCATTTGGTTTTTCAACATCGCTTGTTTATCTTTCAGTTTCCATCGCGTTATGGAGCCGTTTTTCAGTTCGGCTTCTACGCCTTCTGGAATCCTGGGGTAGCTGAAATTACCACCAATCATGAGCTTCGCAATCAGTCTTGCGTCCTTTTTATCATTTTTGGTTTGAAGATTATCGTCAAACTCTTTGGATTTCTTTACATGTGAAGGGTTGACGACCACAAAAGGGATGTTTTCTTCAAGTAGGAAAGCAGCTAGGTTCCCCCAGTAATGACCAGTTGGTTCAAACCCGATGAGAACTTCACTTTTTCCATGTTGGTACAACCATTCCTTTATCTGTGTATGGATTCCTTCAAAGCCAGCCCGACTCTGAGTAAATCCAACGGGACGTTGTAGTTCCCGTCCGCGGTCGTCTACCGCACATGCATAATGTGTTTTTTTAGCGATATCGATACCGATCACTAAGGATTCTCCAGAGATTTGATTTATTTTATCATTCCTATTAGAATTCAAGGGGAAGTCCTCCTTTTGATGTTTGTATTTGGTTGTACAAATGCATCTTAACGGAGGGCTTTTTTTAATTCAAGGACCCCTCTACTGAATCCCACAGGAATCTCC
>NZ_JBIEKI010000046.1:0-617 GCF_043497085.1 Halobacillus sp. B23F22_5
AATAGCTTCTTCAATATCCGCGAAAGTTTGATCCAACTTTTCCTGTAAGTTTTTTTCGTAACGTTGGACGGATTTTTTCCACACAAACGTATACTTATTGGCATTTGCCTCTATTTTTGTTCCATCAAGGAAATAGTTGTCCATGGATATGTACTCTTGATCGATCAGAAGCTTAATCAACTCAGTAAATAAAGGTTCAATAATTGCTTTCATCCGTTCTGAACGGAACCGGTTGATGGTTCGGAAATCTGGTGACTGTTGGCCGGCCAGCCACATCATCGGCAGATGTTCTCGAAGAGCTTTGGCAATTTCGCGGCAGGAATAGATTTTTTGCGTGTAGGCGTATAAGATAACTTTTGTCATCATTTTGGGATGATAGGAGCTCCGACCGCCGCCTTGATATTGAGAGAAAAAGATGTCATCGTTGACCTGTTCCACCATGGCATGAATGACACGGACCACATGGTCCTCAGGAATTAAATCACTGAAGTCCATTGGTAGAACCAATTGCCCCATGTTATAATCAATGAAAGTAGCTGAAGAGTTACTCATAAAAAAATCGCCTCACTTTTCGTTTTTTTGTTGGTTTGGTCGCTTACATTATAACGAATGAGGCG
>NZ_JBIEKI010000047.1:0-605 GCF_043497085.1 Halobacillus sp. B23F22_5
AACCTTTATGGAGCCAGCCGCCGAAGGTGGGGCCAATGATTGGGGTGAAGTCGTAACAAGGTAGCCGTATCGGAAGGTGCGGCTGGATCACCTCCTTTCTAAGGATATTACGGAAACGTATTGGTTGTGTTCGTTCAGTTTTGAGAGATCAAATGATCTAACTCAAACATATAATGGATGGGCCTGTAGCTCAGTTGGTCAGAGCGCACGCCTGATAAGCGTGAGGTCGGTGGTTCAAGTCCACTCAGGCCCACCATCCATAATGGGGCCTTAGCTCAGCTGGGAGAGCGCCTGCTTTGCACGCAGGAGGTCAGCGGTTCGATCCCGCTAGGCTCCACCATTTTAATTTATGAAAAATCGGCTAAGGACACACGTCCTTGAAAAAGATTGATTCTTTTTCTTTGATGTAACGATCATAGTCTTACTTGTGGTTACAAAGAAAGCCGAAGACAGTGGTTTTGCTTAGCAGCAGACACTGGTGAACCTTGAAAACTAGATAAGAGCAAGACATTCAACGACATCAAAACAACGTCTTTTCACGAAGATAGTTAAGTGAAGAAGGGCGCACGGTGGATGCCTTGGCACTAGGAGCCGATGAAGGACGG
>NZ_JBIEKI010000048.1:0-594 GCF_043497085.1 Halobacillus sp. B23F22_5
TCTTTCGAACTACCCAACCAAAACTTTGTCTGGCTTGGAACCCTGCTTATATAGAAAGCTCCCATCTTCTCGATTTCCTTGATAAGGCTTGCCGAATAATACCCCAAATCACGCAGAAGAAGATCACCAGATTTAAGAGAATCCATCCTATCTCGGGCGGCATCTTTATCGCTTTTGGTTTCTGGATGAACCGAGTTTTGGAGGAATACTCCCCGAAGCCATTCATATTCCAACTGCACCTTTACCCCATAACCGTGGATGCCTGGGTACTCGGCATAATCATTGGGTAGACGAAACGATGTTGAATCCATAATCCTAATCCTTGAAAACAATGGATTCTGTACTAATGAAGTTGAAATACCCTCCTGCTTGCTGGCTAATTGTCCATACACTTGTTTTAAAAAGTAAACAGCCGGAGTGTCGAAACGTTCATGCAGCGCTTGTTTAGAGATAGAGGTATCAAATTGATAGGATATGGCGCTACATAAATGTTGTAAGCTATGTTTTCCAACGGAGTCTTTTAATAAAGTACAAAGACTCAAGAACATCTCCGGCTTAAGTTTACCGGAACGCTTTAAAAAGCCTGTTTCTTTA
>NZ_JBIEKI010000049.1:0-532 GCF_043497085.1 Halobacillus sp. B23F22_5
AAAATACCGCTCAGGCTACAGCAGAACTTCCTAAGCCGAAGATTCTGGATACGAGCGTCATCATCGATGGCCGGATAGCGGATATCTGTCAGACTAATTTTCTTGAGGGAACGATTGTCATTCCGCAATTTGTGCTGGAAGAACTGCAGCATATTGCCGATTCCTCTGATGGATTGAAGCGTAATCGCGGTCGACGCGGGCTGGATATACTGAATAGACTTCAGAAAGATCTTCCGGTCAACGTGGAGATCTATGAGGGAGATTTTGAAGAGATCCAGGAAGTGGACAGTAAATTGGTCAAGCTCGCCAAAGTAATGGATGGTGTAGTTGTCACGAATGATTTCAATTTGAATAAAGTTTGTGAGTTTCAGAATGTAGCTGTGCTGAATATCAATGATCTTGCTAATGCTGTGAAACCGGTTGTTCTGCCGGGTGAAGAAATGAAAATCCAGGTGATCAAAGATGGTAAAGAGCAGAACCAGGGGGTTGCCTACCTGGATGATGGTACAATGATCGTTGTGGAAGAAGGAAA